>DASWFZ010000235.1:0-8092 GCA_036393975.1 bacterium
CCCACTGTCGACCAGTTGGTGCTCGAGTTCCCGCTCTGTGTACAGGGGGTTGAACGGGACGACGATGGCGCCGGTTTTGAGCGTGCCATAGTAGGCGATGAGAAACTGCGGGCAGTTGGGCAAGTGCAGCGACACCCGGTCCCCGGGGCGGACACCGAGCCGGACGAGGCCCGCGGCGAACCTGTCAACGAGAGTCTGCAACATGCGGTAGGACATCTGAGCCCCGAAGAAGATTGCCGCAGGGCGGTCGCCGAACCGCACCGCTGTCTCATCGAGGAACGTCGGTACGGGGACGTGGGGGTAGGTCAGCGTGTGGGGCACGCCCGGATCATAGAAGCGCAGCCAGGGCCGCGTAAGCGTCGTGGTCGTATCCATCAGTGACTCCCGCTTCTCATTGGCGCACGTCGAGGCAGGAGGCGCGCGGCCGGCAGCCGTCAGCAGACATAGCGTCCATGTTGGAGCAAATGGCCCGCGATCATTCGCCGCAGGGCAACGGTATTCTTCGGCGTGTAGCGCAAAAAGCGCCGGAGCCCTGCTAACTGGGTGCGCAGAGTGTCGCCCTCGTCGACCGCCGCCAGCACGGATCGGGCCGCCGCCTCGATCCGCGGCAGTGCGTCGGAGATGTAGACTTGCGCCATCGCAACCTTGAGTGCGGCCGGGGACGCTCCCTCGCGGTCGACCGCACGGCGCGCCCGCAGTAGCAGGCTTTCCATGGCAAATGTCTCGATGACCAAATCGGCGATACCCGCGAGAACCTCTTGCTGCTCGTCGATGCTGTCGAGGTACTTCTGGACGGCGACACCGGCGGCGAAGAGAACGGCTTTCTTCGCCATCGTGACCGCCATGTGTTCGTCGGCAAGAACCCCTGAGCCAGGATCGGTGGCCACCGGAGAGGTCAGTTCTTGGACCACTTGGAGTGCGGCGGGGATCAGTGCGATGCGACCTCGCTGTGCCCGGCGCAGCAGCATCCCGGCGGTCAGGAGCCGGTTGATCTCATTGGTGCCTTCAAAAAGGCGATTGATGCGACTATCCCGGTAGGCGCCTGCCGCCGGGTAGTCCTCGATGAACCCGTAGCCCCCGTACACCTGGACCATTTCATCTGCGACGTAATCGAGCACTTCGGAGGCGAAGACCTTGTTGATCGCACACTCAATCGCGTACTCTTCCAGCGCCTTCATCGCTGCGGCCGGATCCCCGTGCACGCCGTGCAGAGCGCCTTCGACCAGTCCGCCTGTGCGATAGGCCATGCTCTCGGCCGCGTACAGGCGGATGGCCATCTCCGCGAGCTTGGCTTTGATGAGGCCGAATTCGCCGAGAGCCCGGCCAAACTGGTGTCGTTCCTGCGCGTAGCCGATAGTGAGGCGGAGCGCCTGCTTGCCCGCCCCGACGCAGCCGGTGGCGAGACGGAAGCGGCCCATGTTCAAGATGTTCACAGCTACCTTGAAGCCCTGGCCGATCTCGCCCAAGACGTTCTCGGCGGGGACTTTTGCCTGCTCGAGGAAGACGGAGGCGGTGGAGGAGCCGCGGATCCCCATCTTGTGCTCCTCTTCGCCGACTGTGACACCTTCCGTCGTGCGCTCCACGATGAAACAGGTGTGCTTGTCCCCATCGACCTTGGCAAAGACGTTGAAGAGATCGGCGAAGGCTGCATTGCTGATGAACTGTTTGGCCCCAGTGAGCACGAAGTGACGGCCGTCAGGGGTGCGCGTGGCCGTCGCGCGGATGGCCATCGCATCCGACCCTGCGGTGGGCTCGGTGAGCGCGTAGGCACCAATGAGATCCCCCCGCACCATCGGCGGCAGGTACTTGGCGCGCTGGGCGGGAGTCCCGAAGAACACGATCGGCTCCATCCCGATCCCCACATGCGCGCCGTAGGAGACGCTGAACGAGCCGATGGCGAGTTCTTCGGCGGCCACCAAGGACGTGATCATGTCCAGCTCCGACCCGCCATACTCAGTGGGCACACCGATCCCAAGGAAGCCCAACTCTCCCAGTTTGCGAATAAGCTCACGGGTCAGGGCCCAGTCCTTTCCCTCGAGGCGCTTGTGATGGGGACGGATCTCGCGTTCGGCGACGTCGCGGGCCGTCTGGGCGATCAGCCGGTGCTCCTCTGAAAAATCTTCGGGAGTGAAGACATCCTGCGGCGTAGTCGCGGTGATCAGAAAAGTCCCCCCGACGACTGGCGCGGCGACGACTTTAGCGTCCACTGCTCACCTCCGGACTGCCCCCCCAACCGCCTAACGGGGGCGCCTGGTGTTCTCAGAGTCGTTCGAAGATTCCTGCCGCTCCCATCCCTCCGCCGACGCACATGGTTACGAGGCCGTAGCGGGCGCGGCGGCGGCGCATCTCGTAGAGCAGCGTTGCGGTCAACTTCGCGCCGGTGCACCCCAGCGGATGCCCGAGGGCGATCGCGCCGCCATTGACGTTGACGATCTCCTCATCAATGTGCAGCTCGCGAATCACCGCCAGCGTCTGTGCGGCGAAGGCCTCGTTGAGTTCCACGAGGTCGATATCCGAGAGGCGCAAGCCCGCGGCCTTCAGAGCCTTAGGGATGGCGTGCACCGGTCCGATGCCCATGATCTCCGGCGCGACGCCGGCGGTTGCGAACGAGCGGAATGCTGCAAGCGGCTGGAGGCCCAACGCGCGCGCCTTCTCTGCGGACATGACCACAACCGCAGCGGCGCCGTCACTGGTTTGCGATGAGTTGCCGGCGGTGACGACGCCGCTCTTGGCGAAGACGGGAGGCAGTTTCGCCATCGCTTCTAAGGACGTGTCGTGCCGCACTCCCTCGTCCACCGTGAACGTCACGTCGGTGGCGTGAGGGCGTCCGTCGCCATTCGCAGTCCACCGTTTTGTTCTTACCGGGACGATTTCGTCAGCAAACTTGCCCTCCGTGATCGCTGCCGCCGCCCGCTGATGGCTGCGGTAGGCAAAGGCGTCTTGATCCGTGCGCGAGACCTTGTACTTGCGGGCGACGTTTTCTGCGGTCAGGCCCATCGAAAGGTAGACCTCAGGCCAGTGTTCGACTAAGTGGGGGTTCGGATCGAATTGATGTCCCCCTTGGCCCGGCATCAGGCTCATGCTCTCAGTGCCGCCGGCGACGATGACGTCGGCGGAGCCACTTTGGATGTGTTCCGCGGCGCTCGCGATGGCTTGCAGTCCGGAGGCGCAAAAACGGTTCACCGTCTGTCCGGACACCGTGGAGGGGAGGCCGGCTCGGAGTGCGGCAATGCGCGCCACATTCAGCCCCTGCTCGGCCTCCGGGAGCGCGCAGCCCATCACCACATCATCAATCTCGTGCGGGTCAAGCGCCGGGATTCTGCGGATCGCTTCGGCGATCGCGGCCGCGGCCAGCTCATCGGGCCGGGTATCTTTCAATGTTCCCCGCGGCGCCTTGCCGACTGCGGTGCGTACCGCGCTCACAATGACTGCTTCTTTCACGAGAGATCACCTCGCCCAAACGGGGCGTTTACAGTGGTCCTGTCCCTGGTCAATTCCGCAGGGGCTTTCCCGTTTGCAGGATGGCCCGCATCCGCTCCTGCGTTTTCGGTTGCCCTGCCAAGCTCAGAAACGCCTCGCGTTCGAGGCCGTGGAGGTACTCTTCGGAGACCTCCGTGCCATAGGGGACGTGGCCGCCGCCCATCACGTGGGCCAGCTTCTCTCCGACCGCCACGTCGTAGTCGGAGATGTGGCCCGCGGTCTTCATTAAGTAGAGGTAAGCCTCGATGGCGGCCAGGCCTCTTTCGCCGACGACCCGGACCGTCTGGGGCAGCGGGCGTCGATAGCCCGTGCGGACCAGCGTCAGACAAGCGTCCTTAGCGTCTTGCAGCAAGCGGTCGCTGTTCATCGAGATCCCATCGCCCTCGCGCAAGTACCCCCACGTTTGTGCCTCTTCGGCGGAGGTCGAGACTCGTGCCATCGCGATGAGTTCAAAGGCCGCGCGCACCGGTGGGAAGAGGTCTGCGTCCACGTCCTGCGGCAGGCGCGCCGCCGCTCGGCGGGTCATCTCTGTCGTCCCACCCCCGGCTGGGATAAGGCCGGCCCCGATCTCGACCAGCCCGAGATAGGTTTCCGCGGCCGCCTGCGCGTGCGGACAGGCCAGGACGATTTCGCATCCGCCGCCCAGCGTGCGGCCAAAGGGGGCGGCCACAATTGGCCGGGCGCTGTACCGCAGCGCCAGAATGGCGCGTTGGAACTGCCGGATCACAAGGTCCAGCTCATCCCAGTTGCCGTCCTGCGCTTCGAGCAGGATCAGCATCAGGTTAGCCCCGACGGAGAAATCGCTTCCCTGATTGCCGATAACCAATCCGTCGAAATCCCGATTCACGGCCTCCAGGGCCTGGTGCAGCATGCGGATGGTGTCCTCGCCAATCGTGTTGAGTTTGGAGTGAAATTCCAGACAGGCGATCCCATCCCCCAGATCTACGAGGCTGGTTCCCGGGTTACGGGCGACGACCCGGTCGCGTTCTTTAACTGTCCTAAGCACCAAGACCCCGGGCGGATCCTCCACCTCGCGTGGCCGCATGGTGGCGAGGGAGAAGTACTCCCGCCGTCCCTCCGCTTCTCGATAGAACCGTCCGTCCCCGCGGTCCAGTACGGTGCGGACCGTCGGCGGAATCGTGCGGCCTTCAGCTTCCAGCCGCTTCACGGTGTCGGCCACGCCGAGGGCGTCCCACATTTCAAAGGGCCCGTGGTCCCACGCGTATCCCCACCGCATCGCCCGGTCCACATTCACAATGTCGTCGGCAATCTCCGGGACGCGACGAGCGGTGTATACGAGCAGGCTGCTTACGAGCCGCCAGACGAACTCGCCGGCCTTGCTCGGGTCGCTAGCGACTGCGCGCAGCCGCTTGACCGGATCGTCGATCAATTTGGCCGTCTCAACGACGGGCAAGGTCCCGCTACGACGGGGGCGGTACTCCATCGTGGTGTAGTCCAACACCTGGATCTGACCATCCACCCGCCGGTAGAACCCGGCCCCGGCTTTTTCACCGATCCAACCTCGTTTGGCCATCTCGTGGAACAACGGGGGCACGATGAAGACGTCGCGTTCCTCGTCATCGGGGAGATTGCGATACGCGTTTTCAGAAACGTGGATGGCCGTGTCCAGCCCCACCAAGTCGGTGGTGCGGAATGTCGCGCTCCGCGGACGGCCCAGAAGGGGTCCGGTAAGTTCATCCACCTCCTCGATCGTCAGCCCCAGCTCCAGCATCAACTCCACCGCCTTGCGAAATCCGTACGACCCAATGCGGTTGGCGACGAAGTTCGGCCGATCATGTGCGAAGACCACACCCTTCCCCAGTAGCCGGTCCCCCCACGCGCCGACTCGGGCCACAATCTCCGGATCCGTCTCGGCCAGGGGGATGAGTTCCAGCAGTTTCAGGTAGCGAGGCGGGTTGAAGAAGTGGGTGCCAAGGAAGTGACGCCGGAAGGCGTCGGCGCGGCCGGCGGCAATCTGCCGCACGGGGAGCCCCGAGGTGTTTGTGGAGACCACTGTGCTGGATTTCCAGTACCGTTCCACGCGGGTCAGGAGCTCTTGTTTGATCGGCAGATCTTCCACCACGGCTTCGATGATCCAGTCGACATCGGCGAGGGCAAGCAGGTGGTCCTCGAAGTTTCCGACCTCGACTAACTGAGCGCGGGCGGGAACGAAGAACGCCGCCGGCTGTGCGCGCGATGCGCGCGTTTTGCCCGCCGTGGCGAATCGGCTGCGCACCTCCGGGTCAGTGAGAGAAAGTCCCCGACGCCGTTCCTCTTCTGTGAGGTCACCTGGGACGATGTCGAGCAGGAGCACGGGCACACCGGCGTTAGCGAGGTGGGCGGCAATCGCGCTGCCCATTACACCACTACCGAGGACGGCGGCCCGTCCGAGCCGAGGAATCATTGTGGTGCGGAGGGGACGACCTGCATGGTTTCACTGTACTCTCCGGGGCGACCCCATCAAGTCACACGGTGACAGACGCCCATCAGGTCTTTTCTGGCCGTCGTTTCAGCCCGGTGCTGTGCTGTTTTCGCCCCGGGCAGGCGGCGGTGAGAGGTGTGCTACACTTTACAGCCATGGTGGCGGAGACTCTCCCTGTGGCGGTGCTGAGGGCCCCGAAAGTGCGCGCGGCCGCGGTGTCGGTTGCGGCGAGCCTCGCTGTCCTGGCACTCAAATTCCTCGCGTACGTGCTCACCGGCTCGGTGGCCGTCCTCTCCGATGCCGTCGAGTCGGTCGTCAACGTGATCGCGGCCAACGTCGCGCTGGTTAGTTTGGTCGTCGCGGTGCGCCCGCCAGACGCTACCCATCAGTACGGCCACGGCAAGGCGGAATTCGTCAGCAGCGCCACGGAGGGCGCGCTGATCTTCGCAGGCGGGGCCTGGATCCTGGTTGCCGCGTTCCAGAGGCTGGTCCACCCTGAACCGCTGCGGTTGCTGACTGCAGGGATCGCTGTGCTGGCTGTGGCCACGGTCGCCAACTCCCTCACTGCAGCCTACGTCATGCGCGTCTCCCGCCATGTCCTCTCCGCCGCGCTGGAGGCGGACGCGCGGCATCTGCAGGCCGACGTGCTCACATCCGTGGCGGTCTTGGTGGGGATGGGACTAGTGCAGCTGACGGGATTGCTGTGGGTGGACGCGTTGCTGGGCGCGGCGGTGGCCGTGCACATTCTGCAGATCGGGGTGGGGGTCTCCCGCCGAGCACTCGAGGGGTTAATGGACTCCAGCCTGCCTGAAGATGAGCAAGCGCGCATCCGAAAGATCCTTGACGCGCATCGCAACGAGGTCCTCTCCTACCACGCCTTGCGCGCCCGACGGATCGGGTCCCAGCGGTTTGTGGATCTGCACTTGGTCCTGCATCGGACGATGTCAGTCGGTGCGGCGCACGCGTTGTGCGATCACCTGGAAGCTCATGTCGGGGAGGAGCTGCCCGGCACCGACATCACCATTCACGTGGAGCCGTGTGGTCCGGACTGCCCTCGCTGTCGGGGGAGGTGAACCCGACAGCGAGGGCGTGGAGGGTAGTCGGCGAGCCGTCAAGCGGTCGCCAGCCTCGGGCTGGAGCCATATTGGTTCGCACCCTGGCTATCCCGCAGGAGGAAGACAAGGTACACAAGTTGTCCAAGGATCGGGATCACGTTGATCAATATCCACCAGCCGCTCCGGCCAGTATCGTGGAGTCGCCTGACGGAAACGGCCAACGAGGGCACGAGTACCGCCAAGCTATAGAGAGTGTAGAGCAGACGGATATTGGAACCGGGCATGATTCCTCCGTCGATGAGATAGAGGATGACGCTGATGATGGTGCTAATGAGGGTGAACATCCAAAACTCCGCTCTGCCCGCGCGTCCGTTGAAATCCGCGTACTTCTTTAACGCCCCAATGTACCAACTCATGGTTGATTCCCCCTTGCCGTCCCGGGTCCACTCGATCTGACGGCTCGTGTATCATGATTGCCGTGGATGCGGCACATCGTGGCTTGCCCATCTGTTCCCCGTTCCAGTCTCCACCGCGCGATTGTGTTGTCCGACGGCAAGTCGCTCTACCTCGAAGCCGAGCCGTTTGTTGCATTCCAAGGGATTTATCTAGTACCTAGGGACCGTTTGACACTATTCCGAACGGCGCGTATACTCTCCCACAAGTTCTAACCGGTCGCGGCGCGTCCACCCACACCTTTCGTCGCACCCGGCATCGTAGCAGGGAACGGAGCGGACCCGACGCGACCTTGCGGCGTCCCCAACACACCCGTAAGTCGTCGCTAGCTCAGTTAGGACCCAGGTCCGCGCGGATCCCGCTCCTGGGTCCTTGTGTTTTCCCGCCCCAGATCCAGGCGACTGGTGAGTCTAGAGTGAGGGCATGACACTGGCACACCGACCACGCGGGTTCTCAGGGTCGCCGGGCTCTGAGGAACACTAGAGAGGAGCGAGGCGGTCATGAACACGGTCCACGAGTATCTGCAAGAGGCGCGCCACGACCGGCGGCTGCGGCGCACGACCCACCACTACATCTCCGACATGATCGAATACTTCGGCCGTCCGAAGGTCTTCGAAGGCATCTACGGCATGGAAAAGCAGATGGATGCCATCGACGCGTTCTTCCGGGCGCACTCGATGTC
>DASWFZ010000236.1:0-8680 GCA_036393975.1 bacterium
CTTTTCCAGCTTTGTCCGCCGCACGAACTGCATGAAGGCGGCAATCTGTTCGGCGAGCTGCCCGTTCACGCCGGGGACTTTCCGGCGCACGATCGCCAGTTCTTTATCAAAGGTGGGATAGTCGATCCACAAGTAGAGGCAGCGTCGGCGCAGGGCATCGCCGAGTTCCCGCGTGCGGTTGCTGGTGAGGACGACGTAGGGAATGTTCTGCGCCTTGATCGTCCCTATTTCTGGAATACTGACCTGCCAGTCGGAGAGTACTTCGAGAAGAAACGACTCCCACTCGTCATCTCCTCGGTCCACTTCGTCGAGGAGGAGGACGGGCGCACGGTGATGGGTGATGGCCGCGAGCAGCGGCCGTTTCAGCAGAAAGGGTTCACTGAAGATCTCGCGCTCCTTGACCTCAAGTGATTTATCGCTTTGCTCCAGCAGCCGGATGTGCAAGAGCTGGCGCTGGTAGTTCCACTCGTACAGGGATGTCGTGGCATCCAATCCCTCGTAGCACTGGAGGCGGATGAGGTCCGTCTTCATTGCGCGGGCCATCACCTTGGCCACCTCGGTCTTCCCGACGCCCGCCGCGCCCTCGATTAACAGGGGCTTGCGCAACTGAATGGCGAGGTAGACCGATGTCGCGAGCGCCTCGTCGGCGACATACCCCTGCTCGTCGAGCATGGACTGAATACGTGCAATCTCTGGATGCATAAAGCCTCCTGATCACTCCAAACGTAAAGGGGAGGGGGAACCATCCCCTCGCCTTCTTCCATTATAATCACCGGGTACAAATGGGCTAGGAGCGCGGAATCCGCGAGCGGCCACAGAGACCGTCAAGGGTGGCGCTCACGCGGCAGGCTCTGTCGCTCGTGAGGACCCAGGCACCACGCGCCTACCGAATACGCGACGGAAGAATCTCGAAATCCTCTGCTCTGGCAAGCGACTGCAGGGCCCTCAGCAGAGCCTCGGGGGGCGCCACAACCTTCCGGGTAGAGAGGTCGAGCCATCCCCCCACACTGGTGACCTTGGCCGCCAGTGTTTCGTCTGAGCGGAAAAATTCGTTTCTCACGCGGAAGCGGCTCCCATCCTCGGACAGACCGGCATTGCTCAATGTCACGTGCAGCTGCTCGAGCAACCCGACCTCTTTGAAGTACTCCAGCTCCTCTTTCATGACTACGGGGCCAAGTCTCCGGCGCACAAACTCGGTCATCGGAAAGCCGTTCTCACTGAAATACATCATCCGCACATCCGCAGACTTATCGAGGTACGCGGTGTTTCTCATGTGAGCGTTGAAGTCCATGTCTCCCCAGCCAGCAACGAGCACCTTCGCGTACATGTGGTCGCCTCCATCACTTCAGGCGTGGGGATCTTGCGGCAACATCGCGATCGTTCTGTCGCGTCAGGACTTCTTTTTGCTGGAGATGGCCTCCCAGACCTTACGAGGAGTGAGCGGCATATCAAGACTCTCGATGCCAAGCGGGGCCAGCGCATCCAACACCGCATTGACTACTGCCGGGATGGAACCAATCGTGCCGGCTTCGCCCACCCCTTTCGCCCCGAGCGGGTTGTGCGGGGAGGGCGTGACAGTATGGTCGAGCTCCATCACGGGCACGTGCGCAGCCCGCGGCACCGCGTAATCGAGAAACCCAGCCGTCAGCAGCTGGCCCTCCTGGTCGTAGATGGCCTCCTCGTACAACGCCTGTGCGAGCCCTTGGGCAATCCCGCCGTGCACTTGCCCCGCGACGAGCAACGGGTTGAGGATGTTTCCACAGTCATCTACGGCTACATACCGGCGGATCGCAACCTCGCCCGTGTCGGGATCGACTTCCACAACGCAGATGTGGGTTCCAAAGGGAAAGACCCGATCGGGAGGAGCGAAGAAGTGCGTGGCCTCCAGGCCCGGATCAGTCCCGGGCGGAAGCTTAGCCCCCTTATATGCCGCGCGCGCCACGTCGGGGAACGAGACGGTGCGCTGGGGGCTGCCTCGCACGCGAAACTGGGCGCCGTCGGCCACCAAGTCGCCCGGGGAGACCTCCAGCAGGTGGGCCGCGATGGCGGTGGCCTTCTCGCGAATGCGCGTCGAGGCCAAGTAAACTGCCGACCCTCCGACGGCGGTGTTGCGGCTCCCAAACGTCCCTACACCATGCGGAACCGCACGCGTATCGCCATGAACGACCACAACGTCGTCCACAGACACGCCCAGCCGGTCGCTAACGATCTGGGCGAAGGTGGTCTCCTCCCCTTGTCCATGGGGCGAGGACCCCGTGAGCACCGTCACCTTGCCTGTCGGCTCGACGCGCACCGTCGCAGATTCCCAGTTGCCACCAGGCAAAGCGGTGGCGGCTCCCAATCCTGTGATCTCTACATAGGTGGAGAGACCGATCCCCATAAATCGCCCTTGCCCCCGCAGTCGGCGCTGCTCCTCGCGCAGGGCGGGGTAGCCGACGATCTTCAATGCCTTGTCGAGGGCCTGGGCATAGTTCCCGCTGTCATAGGTTGCCCCCGTGGCGGTCTTGTGGGGGAAGGCGTCGGGGGGAATGAAGTTGCGGCGGCGGACATCCGCGGGATCCAATTTGAGCGCTCGCGCCACAACGTCCGCTACCCGTTCAATCGAGAAGGTTGCTTCAGGCCGTCCGGCCCCGCGATAGGCATCGGTGGGCGTTTGGGTCGTGAACACGCCGATGACCTCGGCAAACACGTGGGGAATCCGATAACACCCGCTGGCCATCAACCCCGTGTTCGTGGGCACGCTGGGGGTGAGCAGCTGGGAGTACGCGCCCATGTCCGCCAGCACACGCGCCCGCAGTCCCGTGATCGTGCCGTCCGCTTTCGCGGCCACATCGACATAAGACACTTGGCCGCGACCGTGAACCGTGGCGAGAAAACTTTCCTGACGGGTCTCGATCCACTTCACAGGACGACCCAACGCGACGGCGAGAGCCGCCAACAGGGCTTCCTCTGCGTATACGTCCAGTTTGCACCCGAACCCGCCACCCACTTCCGGGGCGACCACCCGGACCTGATGCTCAGGCACACGTACGGTCTCTGCGACCGTCGTTTTGACCACGTGCGGGATCTGGGTCGACGTCCAGATCGTGAGCTCGCCTCCTCGGAACTGGGCGACGACCCCCCGCGTCTCCATCGGCGAGGGCACAAGGCGCTGGTGGACCACACGCAGCGAGAGGGTGCGATCGGCCTGCGTGAACGCGTCGTCGACATTTGCGCCGAAGGTCAGACGGAAACACATATTCGTTCCGAGCTCGGGGTGAATCACAGGCGCCTGGGGAGTGAGCGCCGCCTCGATGTCGGTGACTGCAGGCAGCGGGTCATAAGTGACCTCGACAAGCTCGGAGGCGTCGCGTGCGAGGGGAAGCTCGGTCGCTACCACGGCGGCCACCGGATCCCCCACGTGCCGGACGACACCGTCGATCACGAGCGGGTAGCGCTTGGGGACTTTCATGTCCTTGAGGCGGGACCCGACCGGCAGAGGTCCGCACCGAGCGCGGACGTCCTCTCCCGTCCACACGGCGACCACCCCAGGAGCGGCGCGCGCACGTTCGGTCTCAATCGCGGTGATCTTGGCGTGCGCGTGCGGGCTGCGCACGAGGACAACGTGGAGCAGGCCGGGCATCTGCAGGTCGTCTACGTATGTGGCGGTCCCTGTGATCAACCGCGGATCTTCTCGGCGTTTGATACGGGCGCCGAGGGCATGTGCGATGACCATCCAGTCCTCCAGATCCTAGCGGGCGAGGAACGTCTTGGTGATCGGGCAAAAGCTCGTCAACGTGGGCGCGTCAGCTCCCGCTCCAGCGCTTTGAAAAACTCTGTTGTCATCTGTTTGGCGACGCCCCCGATGAGCCGGTGCCCGACGCTCGCGATCACGCCCGTAATCTGGGCCTCTCCGGTGTAGGCGACCACAGTCTGGCCGCCCTGCTCTTGCAGCTGAAACTCGCCAGTGGCCCTGATCGTTCCGGGCTTGCCGCCTCCTTCAATCTGAAGCCGCATGCGCTCGGGGGGGACTTTCTCCGAAATGCTGACCTGGCCGGCATACGTGCCCCGGACGGGACCGACGCCAACCTCCAGCGTCGCCTTATACACGTCGCCCCCCAGCGGCTCTAAGTGCTTGATCCCCGGGGTCGCGCGCGCCAGGACCTCAGGGTCGTTGAGCATCTCCCAGACCTTCTGACGAGGCGCGGGCAGCGTGTAGGTGCCTTCCAGTTTCATCTCGCTGTTCTCCAGGTGCCGACCGCACAGGTGGTGGTGCTCACCGCGCGAGCTGGGCTCGCGCCTGTGCAAAATACTCCAGCGATTCGGGATTGGCCAACGCTTCCCTGTTGGCGACCGGGCGACCGTTGATGATGTTGGCCACAGCACTTTCGACTTTCTTCATATTGAGAGTGTACGGGATATCGGGCACGGCGAGGATGAGAGCGGGCACGTGGCGCGGGGAGGCCTGACGCCGCAGCGCCGTTTTGATGGCCTCCTGCAGGGCATTTGTGAGGGCATACCCCGGGGCGAGCTTCACGAACAGAATGATCCGTTGATCCCCGCCCCAACTCTGGCCGACCGCCACGCTATCGGCCACGCCCTCGACCCGCTCCACCACGTTGTAGATTTCCGCGGTGCCAATCCGCACCCCAGACGGTTTCAGCACCGCATCCGACCGGCCGTGGAAGGTGATGCCGCCGGTGTCGGCGTGGACGGTGATGTAGTCTCCGTGCCGCCACACGCGGCGCTGGGGGTAGAACGCGAAATAGGTCTCCTCATACTTCCGCCCGTCGGGATCCTGCCAAAACTGCAACGGCATCGACGGAGACGGAGCCTCGCACACGAGTTCCCCCGGCTGGTCGACGATCGCCACACCGGCGTCGTCATAGGCACGCACTTTCATCGCCAGCGCGGGACCCTGCAGTTCACCCGCATAGACTGGACTGATGGGGTTGCCCGCCGCAAAACAGCCATTGATGTCAGTACCCCCCGAGATGGAGTTGAAATGAACGTCGGCCTTGATGTCCCGGTACACATACTCAAACCCTTCCGGGGCGAGCGCCGATCCCGTTTGAGAAATCTCCCGCAGCGAGGACAGATCGGCGATCTCTGCCGGGCGGATCTCCTGACCGCGCAGGGCGTTGAGGTAGCTCGCACTGCAGCCAAAGATCGTAATCCGCTCGTCGGCGATCCACCGCCACATCGCGCCGGGATCTGGATAGCTGGGGTGTCCGTCGTACAGCAACACGGTGGCGCCCACCGCTAACGACGACAGCAACCAGTTCCACATCATCCAACTGCAGGTGGTGAGGTACGTGATCTTGTCGCCGGGGGTGAGATCGGTGTGCAGGAACTGCTCTTTAAGATGGTTGAGCAGGACGCCTCCAGCCCCTTGCACCAGGCACTTGGGTTTTCCCATCGTGCCCGATGAAAACATGATAAACACGGGATGGTCAAAAGGGAGTTGCTCGAAACGCATCCCGGTAGGGGTGCCTCGTTCGAACACATCGTCATAACGGATGCCACGGGGAATCGCGGTGAGATCAGCTTGCGGGGAGGCTTGGGGGACGACGATCACACGCATCAGCGAGGGGATGCCCCGGGCCAGAGCGGCTGCGTTCTCCCGCGTATCGATCGCCTGCCCCTTATAGTAGTAGCCGTCCACGGTGAAGAGCACCTTTGGGGCAACCTGCCCGAGACGATCGACGGCGGCCGCCGGGCCGAGGTCGGTGGCGCATGATGCCCACACCGCGCCAATGCTGGTCGTGGCGAGCATGGCCACGGCAGTTTCTATCAAGTTCGGCATGTAGGCGACGACGCGATCGCCCGGCTGCACCCCCATCTCGCGCAACGAGGTCGCCACGCGCGCGACGGCATCATACAGCTCCGCGTAGGTCATCCGGACGGCGCGCTGTGTTTCCCCCCGAAACACGAAGGCGGTCTGCTGGTCGCGGCGGCGGAGGAGATTTTCAGCATAGTTGAGCCGCGCCCCCTCAAACCACCGCGCGCCCGGGAAACGTGTGAGGTCGTCGACCACTTGATTGTAGCCGCGCGAGGCGACGACCCCAGCGAAGTCCCACACCGCCGCCCAGAACGCGGGAATCTCTGCCACCGACCACTCCCACAGCTCTCGATAGGATCGCACTTGAAGGCCATGCTTGCGGTTGACGAGGTCGATGAAGCGGGTGAGGTTCGCAGCGCGCCGGCGCGCCTCCGAGGGCACCCACAGGGGCTGTTTTGATGACCGGACGATCATGCGTTACGGCTCGGCAAAATACTCAACCATCCGGTCGCCCGACAGCCGATTGCCCAACGCCACCATCAACTTCAGGCGGGCCTTGTGACCCGGCAGGTCGTGGGCGAACAGGACTCCGCGCCGCTTGAGGTCGCGAAACGCTCCTTCATACCCGTACATATCCCACATGTTACCGCTCACAGCGCGGGTGGTCGCCGCCACACGCGTCCCCGCGGCGAGTGCACCCTCGATCGCCGGCAGGAGAGTGGGGTTCACGCGTCCGCCGCCAAAGACCTCCAGCACCAGACCCTGGGATCCGGAGTCCACCGCACATCGGATGAATTTGTCGTCGCAGTCTACGTAGAGGCGGATAAGGTCAACTTTCGTCTCCAAACGAGTCGGGAGGACAGTGCGCGGCATCGGATGCATGAAGATCCGGGGTCCCTCCCCGTAGATGATCCCGAGCGGGCCTGTCGCGGGGGACTTGAACGTGTCTTCTTTCTGCCCATTGGTCTTGGTCACCCAGCGCGCCGAGTGGATCTCTTCATTCAGAACCACCAGTGTCCCCAGGGCGCGGGCGGCGGGGGAGGCGGCCACTCGCACCGCGTCGGAGAGATTGCGGTACCCATCAAAGCCAATCTGCGAGGAGTTGCGCATCGCCCCCGTAAACACCACTGGCTTCTCGGAGGCGACTGTGAGGTGCAGCAGGTAGGCACTCTCTTCCAACGTGTCTGTGCCGTGCGTCACCACCAATCCACTGACCTCCGGCCGGGCGAGGATTTGCTGGGCGCGTGTGCTCATCTGCTGTATCATGGCCAGCGTCATAAAGGCCCCGGGCACAAAGGCAAGTTCGGCGACTTCCACATCCGCGACGGCATCCAGCCCCGGGATAGCCTGGAGGAGATCCTCGCCGCGGAGAACAGGTTTCGCCCCGCTGCCATCCACGTCGCGGGTGGAAATGGTCCCCCCGGTGGTCATGACCACAATCCGCGTCATCAGTTGTTGCCTCCCCCAGATCTCCCGCCATCTGCCACCATGTATTTTGGCACCTCCGGTAAAGACCCCCTCGTGCGGCACAACACCTACTCTCAGTGTATCGTCACGCTCCCGCGGTGAGGGGCGGGCTTTCAACTCCAAGAGTTCTCTGTGAGGTGTAGAATAGGGCATGCATTTCTGCCCGCGATGACGACACGTTACTTCGGCGAGCGCATCAAGCGCACGGAAGACCCCCGTCTGCTGACCGGCCGTGGGACCTTCGTGGACGACATTGCCCTGCCCGGACTGCTTCACGCAGCTCTGTTGCGCAGCCCGCATGCCCACGCCCGTCTCCGTCACATTGATGTGCGACCCGCCGCGGAGCTCGCCTCGGTCGTCGCCGTGTACACGCACGCCGACCTTCCGCCGGTACTCCAGGAGCCGCTGCCCAAACTGGTCCCCCATCACGCCCTCGTGCACCACAAGACCCAATTCGCGCTGGCATCCGAGGTGGTACGACACGTCGGGGAACCCGTGGTCCTGGTCATTGCGACCAGCCGCTATGCGGCGGAAGACGCCCTGGACCTCATCGAGGTGGACTACGACCCCCTGCCAGCGGTGGTGGACCTCAAACAGGCGGTGCAGCCGGGCGCGCCCCTGGTGCACGAAGACATCGGGACCAACGTCTGTGCGGCCTATACCCAGCGGGTGGGCAAAGTGGAAGACGCCCTCGCGCGGGCGGACCATGTCTTCACCG
Organism: bacterium; assembly: GCA_036393975.1. GTDB lineage: Bacteria > Sysuimicrobiota > Sysuimicrobiia > Sysuimicrobiales > Kaftiobacteriaceae > 13-1-40CM-64-14. The sequence continues at coordinate 7,947 of DASWFZ010000236.1, forward strand.
ACCGGTTCGTCGTCGACCGCGGGACAGCGGCCCCCATTGAGTGCCGGGGCGTCGTCGCCCAGTGGGACCCGCGTCTACGGCAACTGGTGGTGTGGGACTCCACGCAGGCACCCATTCCCATCCGCAACGGACTGGCGCGACTGCTGGACCTGCCGCAAGCGAACGTGCGCGTGATTGCCCCGGACATCGGTGGCGGGTTCGGCCCCAAGATCATGATGTTTTACCCCGAGGAAGTGCTCATCCCCTACGTGGCCATGCAACTGAACCGGCCCGTGAAATGGATCGAGGACCGGCGCGAGAACTTCGTGGCCATGAACCACGAACGTGTCCAGATCCACGACGCCACGATCGCCGTGGACCGCGAGGGGCGGATCCTCGCAGTGAAAACGGTGTTCTTGTATGACGCCGGCGCCTATATCCCGTATGGACTGATCGTGCCGATTGTGAGCAGCACCACGCTACCCGGACCGTACAAAATCCCCAACTATCACTGCGAGTTTCAGGCCGTCTTCACCAACAAGACCATCGTCAGCCCGTATCGCGGCGCCGGCCGTCCCCACGGCGTGTTCGTTATGGAGCGATTGATGGACCGCGTCGCCGACGAACTCGACCTCGACCGGATGGAGGTGCGGCGGCGGAACTTCATCCAGCCCCACGAGTTCCCCTACCACGTCGGCCTCCTGTATCAGGACAATGCGCCGCTGGTTTACGACAGCGGCAACTACCCGGCCACC
>DASWFZ010000237.1:0-3360 GCA_036393975.1 bacterium
CCAGCCAATACCTGATGTACTTGACACCGTACTTCCCTTGAACTTTGACGTCTTTCATATGCGCTTCGGCGACATCTTTAGCTTTCGCCCCAGGGACATGATGGTGCACATCCAAGAACAAAGGCATCTGCTTTTCTCCTCTCGTCTGACTCTCGGGTGGAACAGCGCTGAGCAAGCAGCGAGTGACGAAAACGCTGAGTATTGGGAGGACTGAGCCATGGGGTTTGTTCGCGGGACCTCGATGAACTCCTCTCTTGCTCACTCGGTGGGAGATCCAGTCTGGGGCGCCTCGATGCCCGCACCGGCATTCTACCCAGGAGCATCGGGCGGACTGGGAGCCCGCTCGAGCGAGCTAACGCAGCACTGCAGTGAGCGCCCACAGGATCGTCAGCCCGGCTCCGATGGTCAGGAGCGTGTGCTGAGTCTTCCACGCAATGAGCGCGGCGAGCACCCCCGCGACCAGATACGCGTTCGTGAATGACAGATTAATGGTCCCCTCCGGCCGGACGAGGGCCGGCGCGGCCAGGGCCATCAGCACTGCCGGCGGGACAAAGCGCAGACTGCGGCGGACCGCAGGCGGGATGTCTGTGCGTCCAACTAACGCGATGAGAGACACACGGATGGCAAACGTGATCAGTCCCATCCCAGCAATGCTGAGCCACTGGGACATCACAGCACCGTCACGAGTGCCTGCACGCCGAATGCGGCGATGATGGCTCCTGATGCGCGGCTGACCCACCGCACGCCTGACGTCGACAGGTGGTGTCGCAGCGCGCCGACGATTGTGCTGAGGGTGAACCACCACAGCGCGGAGCCGCAGAAAACGCCCGCCACGAGAACTGCCGCCGATGCGTACTGGGCTCCGGCGGCGAGCCCGAGCCCCGCGAAGATCGCTGCGAATGAGAGGATCGTCATCGGGTTGGTGAGCGTGAGCGCGAGCGTGGACGCGTATGCGCCCAGCAGCCCGGGATTGGTGTCCGCGGCGATCGATACTCCCCCGCCCTGTCCTGCGGTCCGCCAGGTCCGGATGCCGAGATAGAGGAGGAAGAGTCCACCGACCAATCGCAGCCAGTGCTGTCCACCGACCAAGACGCTCGCGACGACAGTTAGTCCAAATCCGGCTGCTGCGGCGTACATAGCGTCTGCCGTCGCTGCGCCCAGGCCGCAGACAAATCCTGCGGCGCGGCCGCTTGCCAGCGTGCGGCGGATGCACAGAATCCCAATAGGGCCGACGGGTGCGGCAATGGATAATCCGACGATCATGCCCTTGAGGAAGAACGTCATCCTCGCGGTCCACCCCAAGTTTCCGCGACAATCCCCGCGGCGATCCCGGCGAGCGCGCCGACAATGATGCCGAGCCGCATCGCTAGTCCGTAGGAGGCGATGCCGACGACGCTAGCCACTAGGACGGTGATCGCCGTGGCGCGGTCTGTGACAGCTGGGCGCGCCAACGCCAGGAATGTGAGGGGCAAGGTGAACTCCAAATGCCAGGCTGAGGGGATGCGCGCGCCCAGATAGAGCCCGGCCGCTGTACTTGCCTGCCACGTCGTCCATAGCGTGAGCCCGGCCCCCAAGAAAAACCAGTGGCGGTGATCTGGTTCGTCGCGGGGCGATGGCGGTGTCGTGAGGGTGGGTGACGTCTGGCTGTAGTGTGTAATCGCCACGGCGTAGGCCTCGTCCGTGAGCAAGTAGGCGAGCGCACCCTTCCATGCCGGCCGCAGAGGGCGGAGGTAGGGCGCGAGCGAGGCGCTGTACAGCAAGTGGCGCAAGTTGACGACGAAGGTTGTCAACAGCAGGAGGCCAATAGGCGTCCCGACCGCGATCAGTTGGGTCGCGACAAACTGCGCGGACCCTGCGAACACGATCGATGACATCGCCATCGCCGGCGCGGCGGGGATTCCCGCCTGCAACGCCAGGGCACCGTAGATCAATCCAAAGGGGAGCACCCCCAACAGGATAGGGAGTTCGGCTCGGATCCCGGCGGCAAACTCGCGGCGCGGGGTCATGCGCCTATGAGTCCGACGTCAACGCCTTCCGCGCGACTCCTGGTGCCGCTGGGCGAAGATTCACGACGGCGATGCCGACGACCACCAGTACCGTCCCGGCCAGCAGCCGCCAGTCTGCGGCCTCGTGCAGGACGAGGATGCCCAGCAGAAGCCCGATGACCGGGAAGACGTAGGCGACCAGTGACGCGCGCGTCGGTCCCCACGCGTTGATCAGGTAGTAGTACAAGAGGTACGCCACGCACGACCCGAGGAGTCCCAGCCAGGCTAACGCGATCCATGTCACGGGGAGCGCCGGCAGTCGCAGGGGCCTCTCCCCCACGGCGGCGGTGAGCCACACGAAAACGTCCGCAAATAATACGACCATGGTGGCTTGCAACAGCGGGGGGTGGCCCCGCAAATGCCGCCTGGAAAACGTGGCGGCCACGGCGTAGCTAATAGCGGACACCAGCACAGCCGCCTGGCCAGTGAGGCTCCGAGCGGCGTGGGTCAGGCCGAGATCGCGGCTCATCAGCACGACCACGCCGAGAAATCCCACGAGCAAACCTCCGATACGGGCCGGGGTGATCCGCTCATCGGACAACCAAAAGTGCGCAATGACGATGGTGAACAGCGGGACCGTGGCGTTTAGGATGGCCGCCAGGGCAGAATCGATGCGCGTTTCTCCCCATGGGATGAGGACGAACGGAATCGCCGTGTTGAACACCGCCATGAACAGGTAGGCTGGCACGTGCGCGGTGGTGCGCGGGAAGGGCAGCCGTCCCAGCCACATCACCCCGAGCAATCCGACCGCCCCAATCGCAAGCCGGATTGCCCCCAGCATCGCGGGTCCGATGTCCGAGACGGCAATCTTAATCCAAAGAAACGATGAGCCCCAAATGGTTCCCAGGAGCCAGAACGCGCCCCACTCTTTCCACCGCATATGCCCCCCCTTCAGATAATCTTGCGATACAAGCCCCTCATTATGCCTCAGTCAAAGGGAGGAAGGCTAGGGTGATCCCCCGGGAATAGGACCCCAGCCCCTGGGCGTTCGGGTGGTGGAATCCGGAGGTGAAATTTCGTGAGAGTTCAGTCATTGCTATCACAGATCGACTCCGAGCAGCGCTCAGCAGGGGCAACCGGCCCGGATGCTGATGTCCTTGACGCGTATTCGCAGGCAGTCGTCAATGCCGTCGAGACGGTGGGGGCTGCCGTTGTCAGTGTGGGGATGGCCCGGCGTGCCCCGGAGCAGTTGCGTCGGCGCGGGATGCCGGAAATGCACGGGGCCGGGAGCGGAGTCATCATTACTCCCGACGGGTACATCCTGACCAACAGTCACGTCGTCAGCCAGGCGGACCGGATTGAAATCCGGCTGCAA
>DASWFZ010000238.1:0-1549 GCA_036393975.1 bacterium
GTGCGCAGATTCGACAAGGTCTGGTATCTGCAACACATCGACGCATTCGCCGGGGTCGGCGAGTCCGAGATGCAGCAGATCGCCCGGCGCTCCACGATGCGTGAGTTCACGCGCGGCAGAGTCATCCTGCATCCTGGGGAAGCACAGGAGATGGTCTACCTCATCAAAGAAGGTCGGGTGAAAGTGTCGCGCTACTCTCCCGAGGGCCGCGAGCAAATTCTCGCCCTCTTAGAACCCGGCGATCTCGTCGGAGAACTGGCGCTAGTGAGGGAGACCGAACCGGTCCAGGTGGAGGCGTTCGAAGACACGTTGATCTGCGAGTTATCGCGGCGGGACTTCGTCGCCCTCCTCCGCCGCCAACCCGAGGTGATGCTGTATGTGATGAGGTTGCTGGCCGCGCGGCTGCGGGTGGCCGAGGAGGAGATCGCTGACTTGGTGTTCCGCGACGTACCCGGCCGACTGGCGGGGCTGCTGCTCCGGCTGGCCGAAGCATATGGTGAAAGGGTCGGCGGCAAGCTGCGGCTGACCCTCCGCCTCACCCACCAGGACATCGCCAGCATGATCGGAGCCACGCGAGAAACGGTCACCAGCACGCTGGGCCGGTTCCGAGGGGCCCGCCTCATTGTCACCGAGCAACGGTACATCGTAATTTGCGATCCTGAGGGGCTGCGCCGTGTGACACAAGGGGAGCTCAACGGGAGATCGCATCGATGAGGACCAGCCGAGTGGTTGTCTCTCCGGTTCCCCACACGATCGCGGTCGTGCGCTGCGGCTGGACCACCTGTGTGAGGCTTTCCCCTCGGTCAGTTTCAGGGCGTTGATCTGAGCGTGGATTGGTCCAGTGGCCCCCGACGCCCCGCTCATTCCCGCCGTCACCGCCGCGCAGATGCGCGAAGTCGACCGACTAATGGTCGAGACGTACGGGGTCTCTTTGCTCCAGATGATGGAGGTGGCCGGACACGCCCTTGCCCATCTCGTCCGCATGCACCTCGGGGGCGCCGTGGCTGGAAAGTCCCTTGTCGTCGCCGCAGGCCATGGGAATAACGGCGCGGGGGGCCAGGTCGCGGCCCGCCACTTGAGCAACTGGGGCGCGGTTGTGACCGTGCTCATAGAATCTGCCGAGAGAATTCCCGAAGTACCGCACCGACAGTGGGAAACACTCGCACACTTGCCGGTGGATCGTCGGGAGGGGGCTAGGGCACTGGAGTTCTTCGATCGTACCCGTGCGGACCTCATCGTCGATGCATTAATCGGGTACGGACTGAGAGGCCACCCGCGCGGATGGACGGCAGCGGCGATCACTCACATCAACGCGCAGCCCGCGCCAGTAATCGCCCTCGATGTTCCCTCGGGACTTGATGCGACGACAGGCGAGCCCGCCCATCCGTGCATCAACGCGGCTGCGACAATCACCCTCGCGTTGCCCAAGACGGGGTTGCTGACTCCTAGCGCCAGGCCGCACGTGGGCGCCCTCTACCTAGCCGACATTGGCGTGCCTCCCGCATTACTCGCACACCTCCACCTCGATGTCGGTCCAATCTTCGGCCGC
>DASWFZ010000239.1:0-4228 GCA_036393975.1 bacterium
AAACTGTTGCAAGCTCGCTCCGAATGCCAGCCAGACGAAACAACTCGGAAGAGCAGCAAGGATGAAGAGCAATCCAAAGCCCATCGCCTGGGTGACTACGTTGTCTGCTTCAGGGTGCAAGTAGGTGCTGACCCCAGCAACGCTGACGAGCCACGACTTGGGATTGATCTATTGAAATGCGGCTGCTCCCCAATAACCAAGCGGCCGTTTGCTGATTGTCGCGTCCGTGCGACCCGCTGTGGCAATCTTCCATGACAGCCAGAGCAGCATCGCTGCACCGCCCCAGTGGAGCGCCGAGACCGCCAGCGGATGCCTGAGCACGAGGCTCCCGAGCCCCAGGGGCACCAGGAACATCATGAGGCCCATGCCGGTCGAGACACCGAGCAAACAGGGCAGCCCCCGCACGACGCCGGCCTGGGCGCCGACGGCGGTCAACATGATGTTGCTGGGTCCTGGTGTGACCGCGGCCACGAGGGCGAAGACCAGAAAACCGACCGCCTGTTCCATGCTCATATGAAGTGGTTGTACGGGTGCTGGAGCGTCGCACTAGCGAGACTCTTCTTCGATCTCCGCTGAGTGCTCGATCGTGACGCATCCCTTCAGCGTTTGTGCAACAGGACACCCGCGCTCAAAGACGGCGAGGGCCCGCTCGGCCTCGGGGCGCTTGCCGCGAGGGATTTGGAGGTGATACCGGACTCGAATGTGCGTCACCTTCATGACGCCTTCGGGAGCCGTAATCGTCCCCTCCGCGTCGGTCCGGAGTTTGTCCGGGTAACTGGGGATCCCGCGCGCTTCCAGCGCGCCCGCTAGGGTTCCGGTCAGTCACCCCGCGGCGGCCGCCACCAGATAGTCCAAAGTGGAAGGCAGAGGTTCGTCGGGTGTCATCTTGTAGAAAGCTGCGACGCCAGCGTGCACACCGAAGTACACCGGTTGAGGGAAATCCGCGATATACGCCCGGCGCTTGGGCCTCTTCTCTTGGATGACCCGGATCTTTGACAAATGAATGACTTCGTCCATGTTTTCCACCTCCGCCAGTGCCTTTGATTCGGTTCATCCCAGCGATGGCAGGGACGGGGCGCCTTCTTCCCGATTCTGCCACCGCTTTCCTAGCATCGGTAGGGATCCTAAATGGCCGGATGTCGTGAAAACAGAGCGCCGATTGCCCGAGGGGTAGGATTTGTCGGCACGTCGAAACTGAGACCGATGCCCCGCTCAAGTGATGTGGTGGTGATCGGCGCCGGGATCATTGGCTGCACAGCGGCGTATTTTCTTACGCTCGAGGGCCATCGAGTGACGATTCTGGAGCGAGGCGACGTGGCATCAGGGACCGCCTCCGCCAGCGGCGGATGGGTGATCATCCATGATAAGGAGACCTCTGCGGAGGTGGCCCTTGCGCTGGAGAGCCGGAGACTGTACGACCGCCTGGCGTCCGACGCGGGCGTGGAGGTGCACCGCGGCGGGGGGATGAGTCTGGCGACCACCTCGGAGGAGTGGGCGCGTCTAAGACGACAAGCAGAGGTTGCAGTCTCCGGTGGGGCCTCCGTGGAACTCCTCACGGCACCTATTGTGCGAGATTTCGAGCCTGAGATCGCCCGCGACATCGTTGGGGCGACGTACTGCGCCGACGAAGGGACCGTGCACGCGCCACAGGTGTGTGAAGTGTTGATTCGAGCGGTAAAAGCCCGCGGGGGCGAGGTGCTCACCGGCGATCCCGTCACTGCGGTCACTGTGACAGGCGGGAAGGTCGTTGGCGTGAGGACCACGACCGAGCGCATCGCTGCGTCGGTCGTTGTGTGTGCCTGCGGGGTGTGGTCTCCTGCCGTCGGCAAGCTTGTGGGGGTGGAGATCCCTGTGATTCCGCGCCGTGGTCACCTGCTGATCATGGAGACTTCCCCCATCAGGCGCCCCGTGCTCGAGGCGGGCTACCTCGATGTGAGTGGTGGCGCGCAGCTGGATGCGCACGGCGTGCGGACGATCGTGCAGCCTCGAGGGGATGGGACGTGCGTCATCGGAAGCAGCCGGGAGTTCATGGGAATGGATACCACGGTGGATCCGAATCTGGTCGAGAGAATACGGCAGCGCGCCGCGCGATTTGTTCCAGTCCTCGCGACGACACGACTGGCCCGTGTCACGGTCGGATTCCGGCCATACACTCCGTTAGGCCGCCCCATCATCGGGTGGACTGGGCCTGATGGTTTTCTCGTGGCGACGGGACACGAAGGGCAGGGGGTGACCCTGGCCCCCATCACAGGAAAACTCGTCAGCGACCTGATCGCGGGGCGGATTCGCCAAACCGGACTGGAGTTGACGGCCTGACCATGCGGGCTGTGGTGCAACGGGTGACGCACGCCTGCGTCCGCATCGACGGAAAGGAAGTGGCCCAAATCGGCCACGGCTTCGCGGTGTTGCTCGGAGTCTCTACGGAAGATACTGAGGCCGACGCCAGGACGCTGGCGGAGAAGATCGCCCACCTGCGGATCTTCGATGACGACCAGGGGAAGCTCAACCGCTCGATCGTCGATGTAAATGGATCGGTCCTCTCCGTGTCTCAATTCACTCTCCTGGCAGAGACCAGTGGTGGCCGACGGCCGAGTTTCATCAAAGCGGCAGCGCCCGAGACAGCCCAGTCGATATATGAGGCTTTCAACCGAGCCCTGCGCACGTTGGGCGTCCCGGTGGAGACGGGGCAATTCCGAGCCAAGATGGTGGTCGAGATTCACAATGATGGGCCGGTGACATTGATTCTGGACACCCGCGGATGACGGATACTCTGCTGGACCTCACGATCGCCACCCAGATCGTGCTGCGGTTCGTCGTCCGTGATGATGTCGCGCGGACGCGGCTGCCATCGCCGTGGACCGTCTCCCCGATTTCCGCAGGCGCCTCGAAAGGCGCAAACCTCGCGGTGATCTTCAATGACGCCCTACTGAACCAAGATGCGGCGGGAAATCCCGCCCCTGATGCCGTGAGCCGCTACATCGGGTTTGCCGTCCCGGCTCGGCATCCGGAAACGGAGGAGGAGGCCGGTTTCAACTTCCGCATTCTGACCGCGCACCCGCGTGCCGTACCCGGCAAGTACAAGACATCCCGTCTGGGCAGCGTGCTGCGCGAGTCTTACGCGAAGGGGTCTGACCTCAACGCTACGGTTACAGAGCACTTTCGATTCCGCGATCCGCACGGGGGATCCGTGGAACTCCAACTGCAGTATCGCCGCGGCATGCCCTCGCGGGCGATGACCCAGGGGAACGTGCGCTCGGCGTCTGACGCGAGCATTCTGCGCATCTACAAAGTCCACGAGCTCGTGGACGTGGTCCGCAGCGTGCCCCAGAATATTGACCGAGTTCTCAGCTACCAGTTCCGCGCGACGATCTCCGAGTTCAGCGACCTTTTTGACGGCGCAGAGCGCTTGGTCAGTATCACAATCGTGCCGTGGTATGTCCGGCAGGTCTACGGTCCGCCACCCCGGTAGATCGGAGATCCAACACCTCGGATAGGTGGGCCCGGGTCGCATGCCGTAGCGGTGTTGGCCGACGAACAGGCGGCAAGATGTGCCCTTCCGTTCTGACACCAGGCTCGAACGGGTATGTGACTTTGGGACCCGGTATGGCGTGGAGGGAATGAGGGTGCAGGTCAGGCGCGTCTTAGAGAATTTGAGTCTGGCAGGCGCAGGACTGGTGTTGGTTCTCACTGGTTTGGTCGCTGGGCAAGATCTCGTTCGCCAGGCCGCGGTGCCGATGATCCTCAATCTCACGGATCGAGTCCAAGGTACCGGGGTGATCATAGGGCCGCGGACCGTGCTGAGCGTGCAGCACGTTGTGGCATCCCAACTCACGATTCGTCTCGCCGACGGGAGCATGATTCCGGGTTCCCCAGTGTGCGTAGAATCCGCAGACATCGGGGTCATCATCGCGGGGGAGTACTTTCCCAATGACATCCCAATTTACCCTGTATCGTTGCGCACGCTGCATGTCGACGACACCGTCACGATTCCCGGATACCCGCACGGAGTGTGGACGGTGAAGACAGGGCGTATCAAATGGACGACGGGTCAGCTGATTGGCATTAGTACATCTATTGGTCCAGGGAACAGCGGGAGCCCTGTCATCGATGCCACGGGTAGCGTTGTGGGCATTGCTACGCGAGCGACAAAGGACCTGGCGATAGCCGCCGCCACGACGTCGATTGCGAGCTGCGTACGCTTTCTTCATCTTCCCAGTCAATGATGTCT
>DASWFZ010000240.1:0-2946 GCA_036393975.1 bacterium
GGGTAGAACACGGTGAAGTAGGTGAGCCAGCCCCGAAGAGCCGGGTTCACCTCGCGTGCGAGGTCATTCAGGGTCAGAGTCGTGCGCCGGTGCATCTTCCACGAGGCGACCTTCCGGCTCATCCCGGACAGCTTATCCGGAGCCGCAGCCGGCAGGAAACTCGTAAACACCTTTCCCGTGGCCTTGTTAAAGGCTTTCCGGGGACGAAACATATACCCGCAGAACGTAAACGAGATCACCGAGTAATCCCGGCGCCGCCCGCTATCCGCGCAATACACGATCTTCGTCTTCTCAGGATGCAGGCTCAACCCGATGCCGGCAAACCGGCGCCCGATCGCATCCCGCACCTCATAGGCCTGACGCTCGGTCACACAATGAATCACCGCATCGTCCGCGAAACGCTCGAACCCGCAGCCCGGATATTCCCGGGTCATCCACAGGTCCATGCCGTAATGCAGGAACAGATTGGCGAGCAACGGTGAAATCGGGCCACCCTGGGGTGTTCCCTGGGTTCGTTCCGTGAGCGTGCCATCGGGCATCCGCATCGGGGCTTCCAGCCAGCGTTCCACATACAACATGACCCATTTCTGGTCTGTGTGGCGCTCAACCGCCCTCAACGCCAGATCCCAGCGGACCGAGTCGAAGAACTTCGACACATCAAGATCAACAACCCAGTCCTTGTCCCAGCACCTCTGACGGCATACCTTGATCGCGTCCAGCGGCGACCTGCCGGGCCGGTACCCGTAGGAATCCGGGTGGAACACCTTCTCCACCACGGGCTCCATTTCGAGCACCGCCACCGTCTGCGCCACCCGGTCCACGACATTCGGAATGCCCAGAACCCTCGTTCCTCCTTTCTTAGGTATCTCCACCGCGCGGACCGGACCGGGAAAATACGAGCCCGACGACATGCGATTCCACAGCTTATAGAGGTTGTCTTTCAACTCCTCCTCAAACCGCTCGATCGTCACGCCATCGGCCCCGGCCGCTCCCCCGTTCTTCTTCACCTTCAGCCACGCATCCCACACCAGCCGTTTGGGAATATCGTGCGACTTGCCCTGCAACATCGGCTCACTCATGCGATTCCTTCCTCACGGTTGATCACACTCATTCGCCAGGACGACCCCGCCCCTTGGCTCCGCCCCCACTGCGATACGCCGGGACTTCCCAGCTACTACGGGCGAGTCCGCCAGCGCGCCAGCAACGGTACTCAGCTCCTCGCGGATTCCGCCGCTTGGAGTTCTCCCTCTCGCCGCCCCTTTTCCGGCGGCAGTGTCAGGTCGCGCCTTCACATGTTCCGTACGAGAGCCTGGACCGGGCTCATGCTGCCTATATGCCGGACGCCACCTGGGCAGTAAACGGGTTTCTCCCAGACTTCTTCCCAGGGCTACTGCACGACCCTGGTTTCGACGTCGCCTAAATAGTTTTCGACACGTCAACGGCAGAGGACTTCGTCCATCGCTCATCTTCCCGGACCTCACCTGACGCGATCAAGTCACGCCTTTTCCCACGACGTTCACCACAACGGTCTTCGGCCAATGCAGCTCGGGGCGGTTTGGAATCTCCCCCCGCAGGGCGATCCCGGAGGACCAACAAACCTCCATCTCTCATACAGCGCCGCAGTCAGTGGACCGCCATCCTTTCTTGTCCACGTTCCACGCTCATGTTCACAATGCAGTCGCTAACCTACGCCAGCACGATGATCGCCGTGATGCTCGACCCGGAGCAGATACCGACGACGGCGGCCGTTGGGTGGGCTGCGGTTAATCAAAGGTTCAGCAATTGGCTCGACAGCGAAAACCGGCGCACCGCAGACCAGAAGCGGAAGTCAGTGGACGTTCTGTTTATTCAGGACATGGGGGCGGAAATCGCGGAAGAGGCATATAAGGCTGGTCTGACGCCTGAGGAACTGGCGCACTGGCTCAGCTCGCCGTTCCTGGATATTCGCGACATGCCCGCTCTCGGCCTATACCGAGAGATGTTGCAACAGCGTCATCTCAACGTAGGCACCACGTGGAGGTCAAACGACCTCACCGACATAGTGTATCTGTCCTGCGCGATGGGTTACGCCGACGTAGTCATCGCCGAACGGCACATGACCGCTATCGGATCGCAGTCACTCCGCCGACTCGGTCGGCGGACGTCGGTGCTTCCTTCGCTCCGAGAAGCGATACCGATCATTGAGGCACGGATATGCAGGTAAGAGTAGTCCCAGCGCTAACGCGTTTGACTCTCACGCCCGTTACGCGTCAACGTCCGGTTCTGCCGAAATGAGGGCGTCGCCCACTGCCCTTAAGTTTCCGGAGTTGTGTCCCATTTCGGGAGATTCGACTTTGTGATGTCGATGGTGTAGGTGACTTCTTCGGTGTGCCTGGTTCGTCGTTCGGCTGCGGTCCTGCCGGAGGTTCGCTGGCGGCCCTGACGGTGGCGGGGCAGGGCGAGGATCGCGGCGTCCAGGCTGGCCAGCGGGGCATCCGCGCTGGCGGGGCGGTGGCCGCAGTGCCGGCAGCAGGTGTCGGCGGCGACGTGGGAGCGGACGAGGCCGAGCACGGCGGTGAACGGGATAAGGCCGGGGTCGAGGCCGGCGGATCCGGCGGCGCGGGCGGTGGCGGTGGCCACGATGTTGTGGATGAGCAGCAGTGCCCAGGCTTCCTGGCGGGCGAGTTCGGGGGACTGGCCGCGCAGCGGGCGGCGGGGGCCGCGGACCGTCTTCTTGAGGTGGAGGAACGCGATTTCGATTTGCCATCTCTCGGCATACAGGACAGCGATCTCGCGGGCCGGGTATGCCTGGTGGTCCAGGAGGGTGGTCAGCACCCGCATCCGGGTCGTCTTCGTCCTGCCGCTGCGGGTCGCGGTGGTGACGGTGAAGGTGACCAGCCGGGCGATGGTGTCCGGGAGCCGTTCCGCGTGCCTGTCGCCGGTCTCGCGGCGGCGCCGGGCCCGCAT
>DASWFZ010000241.1:0-10556 GCA_036393975.1 bacterium
CGCAGGCTCTCGGAGAGTTCAGAGGCCTGCAGAGGCATCTGCAGTATGTGGCAGGTGTTGGCCTTGTCCAATCGGACTTCGCAGGTACGCCGCGTGGGTACTCCTCCCTCTGGGAAACCCCGCCGGTCACACCTCCTGTGCGCCCTTGGGATGCTCGTTCTGCTGAGCGCCGTGATGGGACGCTCTGATCCCGTCGGCGGTGAGACGTTCTCCACCGACGCTGTGGGGCGGCTGATCGTGGATGAGCATCGACTGTGCACGGGGTTCGTTATCCGCTCGATTCCACGCCAAGTTCCCTACCGACTCGGCGGTCACACCCTCGTCTACGAGAACTGGCTTGCTACAGCTGGCCACTGTCACGGAGGGAAGCTGACCTTCCAGCAGGGGACACGCACATACGACGTCTACGTCATTGGATTCAGTGACGCCGGCACAGACAGCTTCGATGTGATGTTGATGGGATTCCTGACTGACAAACCCTTCCCCACGCTCGAGCCCGCGTTCGGGGTGCACCCTCAAGTGGGAGATCCCCTGATGTTGATCGGCTATGGGTCGCGGGCGCTCATGATGCGTGTGGGTCCCCTGCTGCGGTACGACGAACGTGGGCGACTGGAAATTCACGGCTACGCGAGTCGCGGGAACAGCGGAGGCCCCGTGCTGATTCCCGGGACACGCCGCGTCGTGGGTATTGGAGTCGAGACAACCATCGACAAGCCTGAGGGCGCCGCGCTTTTCTACTGTGTGTTGGCCCAGTGTGCCCCGAAGCCTCCCTACATCGCAACACACATTGATAGACTCCAAGGGATTGCCGCTTTCCACTAGACGATCGTTCCTCTATCGGGCGGAGCCAAGCCGGTTGAAAACCGCAGTGCCAGACTCCAGCCCCACACGATTGCCGCGTTAAGGCTGAGTGCCGCGCTCTCTTACGAGACGATCCGCAAGTACGTGCCGCTATGCTGGGACATTGCCCTTTTCACGTTGAAGTGTTTGGACTGTCCTCACCGAGAGGGGACTTCTCTCGCGAAGAGGGGTATTGAGATCCATGCGTCCCTGGATTCTCGGATTGGTTGATAGCGTGAGCCTTCTGACCTTTTCGTGGGTGGGTATCGCCGCGCATGGCAGCTCGCTTAGCGCTTCGGTCGTGATCCGCGACGCGGGACCATTTCTCGGCGTGTGGTTCATGTTGGCTCCCCTGACCTCGGTCTACCGGCGACCGGGGTGGGGAAGCCTCGTGCGCCATTGGCTGGTGGCCATTCCCCTGGCCGTGCTCGGCCGTCAGGTCTTGCTGGGACGTCCTCTCGACTTTGCGGCTCTAGTCTTCTTGGTGGTGGCCCTAGTCTTTGCGGGCTTGCTTTTGGCGGCGGGGCGCGTGGTCGCCACGCGGTTCGTCGTCCCACGTCGGGCGCCCCGTCCCGTCTCCCATAAGAGCTTGTGAACGGCGGAGTGGTCCAAATCACCCTCACCGCGCGCGACCAGGGTGCGGTAGACCGTGATCGCACTTTGCAGGTGGGGGAGGTGGGCGGATACCCGCGATGCGAGGGCCTGCGCGAGGAGGAGGTCCTTCAACTGGGACCGCACGCGCCCGCCGGGAATGTAAGAGCGGGCAATCATGCGGTCGCCGTGGATCTGCAGGAGTTTGGAGTCGGCAAACCCGCCGGCCACGGCCGTGCGCACCGCGCGGGGATCCAGGCCGATTTTCTCGGCCAGCGTGAGGGCCTCTGCGACTGTTTCGAGGGTCAAGCCCACGATGACCTGGTTGACGACTTTCATCATGTCACCTGTTCCGGCCTCACCAACGCGGACGACACGACCCAGTTTCTCGAGCATCGGCCGGGCCCTGGCGACGTCCACCTCCGATCCCCCGACCATAATGGCAAGGCTGCCTTTGGCGGCTCCCTCCGGCCCGCCTGACACGGGTGCATCCACCCACGCGATGCCTCGCGCTGCAAGCCGCGCGGCGTGGTCGCGGGACCGAGACGGGTCTGAGGTGCCCATGTCGATGACGAGATGTCCTGACCTCAGGTGCGGTCGGAGGCGGGCGAGCACCTCATCGACCGCGGAGGAATCGGTCAGAGAGAGGATCAGGACCGCAGACCGAGCCGCTTCGCCCAGGGTGGGCCGCAGTGGAAGGCCCACGATCACGTCAGCGGGGAGGGGCGACCGGTTCCAGCCGCTGACCTGATAGCCTGCTGCCTGCAACGTGCGAGCAATGGGGCGGCCCATCAGGCCGAGCCCGACCACACAAATAGATTCTGTCATCGCACCCTCCGGTTCATCTTCAAGCTGAAGTCAGTGGCCAGAGAAGCTGGAAGCCCGATTCCGCCGTGCACGCACAGAATCCCTGCACAACGGAAGGGCTGAAGGGAACTCGTCAAGCGGGGTCGTCTATAACGTCGGGCGAGGGTTCGCCGTAAGGAACGCCTGCATCCCCTGTGAGATTGCCCACCAGATACCGACCAAGATTGCAATCCAGATGATCCACGTTCGCATCAGAATCACCGGAGTGTTTGTGATACTGCTGCGGCTCTTCTTCCTTCTATGCCCACTGGGAGGCACTTTCGCCAGGGGGAGAGGCGGGTAGGTGGAACCGGAGCCGGGTGGCGAGCGTATGAAAGGGGACGGACCTTGTGTGCTTGTCCCCTGAGTTGAGGGCCACTAAAAGAGTTGGCACAGGTCACTAAAAGAATCGGCACAAAATCGGTAAACAACTGCGATCGAGGACGGGCATGAAAGTTGCTCACGCAACGGAATTTGGCGGCGATAAGGTCACCGTAGGTTTGCGGAGAGTGCAGAGAGTCCTGTGGTTTGAGGTCGTCACACACGGTGGCGCAGGAAATCGTAGGCCGCGGGATAGGCAGGGTGCAGGAGCGAGGAGAGAGTCCGATGCTCATGCTGCCGGGGTTTCAACGGAGGTTGCGAAGCCAGCGTGGTTTCACGCTGATTGAACTCTTGATCGTCGTCGCGATCATCGCGATTCTTGCGGCAATCCTTATCCCGAACTTCCTGCGGGCCAGGGCGCAGTCGCAGGTCGCGGCCACCAAGGGCAATCTGAAGAACGTCGCGACGGCGCTGGAGAGTTACTTCGTCGACTTCGCGCAGTATCCGCTGACCGCGAGTGCTCTATCCGCGAATTACACCCGCACGCTGCCGCAGGACCCGTGCACGGGGAGCGCGTTCGGTGCGTCGCCCGGCTACACGTACGCTGCCATCGGCAATCCGGCGACGGACTACGTGTTGCAATCCAACTGGGCGAACGGCGGATCGGGATCGCCGTGTTGGAATGTGGCCAGTAGCAACTGGGCGTATGCCCCCGGCGGTGGTCTGAGCCCCACGCCTTAGCCCCGCCTTCTCCGTCCATCTTTCCGGGCCTGCGATCGGTGGCGAGTGCCCGTTCCCTCTCCGGCGAGAAGATTGGCAAGCGCATGGAGCGCCCGCCGATTGTTGCCAAACGCTAGCGGTTCGGGTAAGCGGTCAAGCGGAAACCACGAGGCTGTCCCGACATCACTGGCCGCGGTCGGGGTTCCAACAATGGTTGGCACTCGATAGTAGATATTCAGTGTGGATTCGCCCTCAGCACCATACCGGTCCATGTAGATCCCGACCATCGGTCCGATTGTCGCCTGCACGCCCAGTTCCTCGCGGATCTCCCGGCGCAGCGCATCTTCGGGGTGCTCGTCGGGGTCAATAAATCCGCCCGGGCAGTCCCAGCAGCCCTCTCGGGGTGGACCCGCCCGGCGGACGAGCAGCACTTCCACCGGGCCCTGGCGCTTCTGCCGGCGCGTGATTAGACCCGATGCGGTTGGTTTGGGATTCTGCCAGAGGACATGTCCGCAGCGGGAGCAGACTGGTTGCAGGAGCTGTTCGTCAGGCAGACGGCGCTCTTCGAGTGGACTAGCGCACTGCGGACAATACTTGAGGATCACGCCATACGGCGGGCCGGGACGGGCTGGGGGATCCCGTATAGCTCGCCGTATTTCTGCTGGAGGTACTGCAGATATGGTTCCGGAGTCAGCGCGGTCCCGGTCGCCCGCATGACGACCTCGGGTGGGAGAAACTTCCGCCCGTGGGCGTGCACGTGCTCGCGCAGCCAGCCCAACAGAGTGGCGAACTGGCCGCGCGCGATCTCCTCGGATAAAGCGGGATGGGCGCGGCGGGCGGCCTCAAACAGTTGCACGGACAAGATGTTTCCTAGGGTGTAGGTGGGAAAGTACCCGATCAACGCGCTGGCCCAGTGCGTGTCTTGCATGACGCCGTCGGCGTCAGTGGGGGGCGTGATGCCCAGGTAGGTTTGCATCCGGTCGTTCCACGCCTCCGGCAGCTTGGAGACGGCGAGTGAGCCCCTGATGAGCTCCTTCTCCAGTTCATACCGCAGCATGATGTGAAGGTTGTAGGTGACTTCGTCGGCTTCCACGCGGATCAGGCTCGGCTGCACACGGTTGACCACCCGGTAGAATGCGTCAAGCTCCGCGCGGCGTAGCGACGGGAAGTGGTCCTGGAGAGGCCGATAGTAGAACTGCCAAAATGGCTGGCTGCGGCCGATCAGGTTCTCCCAGAGGCGAGACTGCGACTCATGCAGACCCAAGCTGGCCCCGCGGCCGACCCAGGTACGGGCCAAGGAGTGCGGGATCCCTTGCTCGTAAATGGCGTGGCCCGCTTCGTGGAAGATGGCAAAGACTCCGGACAATGAGTTCGGCTGGTACCGCGTGGTGATGCGGACATCGTCGGGATCGAAGCTCTCGGTGAACGGATGGGCCGACTCATCCAACCGACCCCGCGAGAGGTCGAATCCGAAGGCCTCGGCGACTTTCAGTCCAAAGACGCGCTGCCGAATGGGGTCGTATTCTGCAGTCCGGAAAGCGTCGCCCATGCGATTGTCGCGCTCGGTGCACGAACGCACCAGGGGAACGATGACCTCTCGCACTCGGGCGAAAATGCTGTCGACCTCTCGGGACGTGATGCCCGGTTCGTAGTGGTCCAGGAGGGCATCGTAGGGGTGGTCTTCGTAGCCCAGGTAATCGGCTTCGCGCCGGGCGAACTCCATCATCTCCTGAAGGGCCGGACGGAAAGCAGCGAAGTCGTTGCGCGGGCGCGCCTGGCGCCAGATCAACGTGCTCAAGGAGGCCGCCCGCGCCCGGGCGGCGACAAACTCCGCAGGCAGGCGGATGAGCCGCGCGTAGTCGCGCCGGACCATCTGGATTATCGCGCCATCATCGGAGGCGGGGTCCAGCTGGTCGGAGGCCTCGGCCGCGTCGAGCAGCGTGGCCGTCGTCGGGGAGACAAACCGATCGTGGGTCAGCCGGGTGAGCGTCCCCAGTTGCTCCGCCCGCGCCGCGGCGCCGCGCACTGGCATGTACGTTTCTTGATCCCACCCCAAGACGGCCGCGGAGTTACGCAGATCCACGATGGTCGCGAGATGAGCGCGCAGCGCGGTGATGGCCTCAGGTTCCTGAGGATTCGACATGCGACTCCTTAGGGTTTCCTCTTGGTAGGGAGACTACCCTAATCCCTCAACGACTTTGTCCATCTCCATTGCGGTGTAACAGCGCATGGTCAACGACCGCACGTTCCCTTGGCTTCCCATCCAGATGGCCAGCTTGCTGGCCGCGGTATCATCGGGGGCGTCGAGGAGCGCGAGGGCATCATACGGCCCCACAGTCCACAGCGTTTCACGAACCTTGATTTTGAATTTCTCGGCCTGGGCCCGAAATCGGTCGGCCCGCTTGGTGGTGTCCTTCGCCCCGCGTACCCCCTGCTCAGTCCATGTGAACAACATAGCGTAGGTCGGCACTTTGACTCCTCCCTCACCGGCGGAATATGAGTGAGTTTCGCAGCGCGACCGGGCTCTCCTGTCGGCGTCCCCCTGATCGGCGGGATGACTTGCGAAAGATGGATGGTTTCAAATCGGGTGTGCGGGAGCGAGCACGCGACGATGCCGGACGTCCCAGAGCCCGCGACTGGTGAGGCGAATCCACGGCAGAGAGTCAAAGGTCAAAAAGAGCAAGGTAAAGATGGGGTCGGCAAACCGGTACCCTCGGGCTTGAAGCAGGGCGTTGAATCGACGGTTGGCGTCCGCGACCTCCGCCCATGGTCGCAGCGAAAATGCCCCGAGTTCTAGTGGCAGCGTGAAGACGTCGCGGCCTCCTTCGACGACCACGAGCCCTCCCCCCATCCGCACGAGGTGCCTCAACGCGTCTGCCATATCGGCGGGGTTTTGACCGAGCACGAGTACGTCGAATCCGCTGCTAATCGTCGTGGCCAGCCCGCCCAGTTTGTCGGCGAAGCCTATCAGTTTGGTTTGCGTGATCCACTGGCCGCTGCGACCCAGCAACGCCACGCGCAGGGCGTGAGGCGAAGTCTCCCCCGGGGGCACGGCTTCGGTAATGACGTCGTTGACCAAGCGCAGACCCGGAGTCGCCTCCTGGGGTGCGGCCAAGAGGTCGAAGGCGCCCGGGGGCGCGGTGATCGAGGGGCGCAGCTGATCCCAGGAGGGCGTGGGGAGGGGCGCGGTGAGCCTCTGATCCTTGGCCACGACGGCGCCGTCGGCGAGGACAAGCGAGGGCGTGGGATGGTGCAGATCCCAGAGCACATTGAGGTCGGCCCGCTTGCCCACCGCCACTTCCCCCACATCGCGGAACCCGTAGTACTGAGTGGGGTTGAGGGTAACCATCCGCAGCGCGTCCATGGGGGCGAGGCCTGAGCGCATCGCCACGGCCAGCAGATAGTCCAAATACCCATGCTCGCTGATGAACGCAGGGGTCGGTCCGTCAGCGGTGAGCATCACCCGTCCTGCCTCGATGTCGTCGCGTGTGATCCCGGTGATCAGTTCCGGGAGGTCGGGCCGTATGGAACTGTGCCGCAGCATCGTGACGAGTCCCGCGCGCAGTCTGTCTCGGACCTCCTGGGCCGTCACGGCTTCGTGGCACGAAGTAAATCCGGCGGCGGCCAGGCCGACCAGCCGCTCGTAGGAGGCTCCCGCGGCGTGCCCTTCGACCCGTTTGCCATCCTCGCGTGCCGCGCGGATTTTGGACACGAGATCCGGATCGCCGTCGAGCACATCGACCCACCGTGTGACTTCGCCCACGGCCGCCGCCCACGGTTGTCGCCACAGCGCGCGCAGCGTGTCTACGCGAAATCGCTCACCAGTGTCGGCAAAGGATTGGGGTTGTAGCCGGATCAACCAGCGGAATTTCATCGGTAAGGCGGATAGCGATGCGAGCAATTCCGGCAGGCGCTCCGGCGGCGTCAGGAGCATGAAGGGCAGGCTGTCGACGATGGCTGTCGTCGTCCCCGTGCGCAGGAGCGCTCCCGCAAACTCAACGGGATTGGCCAGCAAGATGTGGCCGTGCGGTTCGATGTACCCGGGGACAATGATTTGGCCGGACACATCGATGACCTTGCGCGCGGGCGTGGCTACCTCGTCGTCTGACCCGATGCGGGCGATGGTCCGATTGGCGATCCCTACGGCCGCACGCCGAACGAAGCCAGCGCGGACATCGGCGATGGATCCTCCGGTGAGGGCGAGGTCAATTGCGGCAGACGACACGCCGTCTAGCATACAAGAAATCCCATGCAGGGAGGGCCGTCCTGCACAGCACGCGAACGCCCTTAAGGATGAAGCCTGGTTTGCGGCGTGGCGCGGAAGCGACGGTGCGGGTCGTGGTGACGCCCGACATGCTGGCGACCTTTGAGGAACTTGGGCCGGTGCACCCTCTGTATGCCACGTGGTCGATGATCCGCCACATGGAGCTGGCCTGCCGCAAGATTATCCTGCCGTATCTCCAACCCGACGAAGATGCCGTCGGGTATAGCATCAGCGTGACGCACCTGGCCCCGACGACCGTCGGAGACCAGGTGACCGCACGCGCTCGGCTTGTGAAGGTCTCCGGTCGAAAGATTATCTGCGCGGTCGATGCGGTCAATTCCAAAGAGAAGATCGGCGAAGGCACGCAGGTCCAGGTGCTCGTACGAAAAGATCAGTTGGAACGGTTCTCCAATCCTCAGCGAGCTGATGCCTCGCTCCACGTGCGGGGAAAGTCCTAACACCCCCAACTAGAAGCTGTCCGCCCGGTTCGGGATGGAGCGGACTGCTAGGCGCCGGGGCTGGGCAGCAGCGGCGCGCCCCGCCGAGCCGCCTCATCATAGGGCAGCAAGGCAGCATAGATGGCCCGGCAGACCGGAGTGGGGATCCGGTAGCGTGCACCCAGGCGGACGGTGTGCCCCGGCAGGGCGTCCAGTTCCATCCGGCGGCCGTGAATAAGATCCGTATACAGCGATGAGTAGCTCGCAGGACCCAACCCCTCAGCTGCCCGCTGCACGCGCGCGCGCTCGCCGTCTGGGAGGGGCACCCCGTGGGCCCGACCGACGGAGGCGACTTCGGAGGCGACGTCGAGGTACATCTCCATCGTTGCCGGAGACTGCCTGATCGGCCCGATGGGCAGTCGGGTCAGCGCGGTCATCCCGCCTTGCGCGGTGATGAAGAGGTACTTCTCCCACATCGCGACGAGGATCTGCGGCGATAGGTCGACCGGCACTCCGGTGGCGGCAAACGCGTCGCGGATTGCTTGGCCACGGGTAGTGACTTCGCCGTCCAGTTCTCCCAGCACGACGCGCCGTGATCCACCGGTGTGGCTGATGACTCCAGGGGACGCAATCGCTGTGAAGATGTAGGCCGCACCTCCCAAGACGTGCGCGCGGCCCACGCGCTCGCCCAATCGGTCCACGTTGTCGACACCGTTCTGGAGTGTTAAGACTGCGGTCTTGTCTGCGATCAGCGCCGGCAAGACTGCGGCGGCCGTATCCGTGTCATACGACTTGACACCAAACAGCACCAGATCGACAGGCCCGATCTCTTCGGATCGCTCGGTCACGCGAACACGCAGGCTGACCGGCTCGGGCAGCAGCACGGACTCCACCCGCAATCCTCGCTCGCGGATCGCGGCTAGGTGTGACCCGCGGGCCAGGAATGTAACCTCGTGTCCTCCTTGATGCAGCAGCGCGCCATAGTAGCCCCCGATTCCTCCAGCTCCGACCACCGCAATCTTCACGCGGCACCTCGCACGTACGTGCGCCTTTTCGCAATATTTGTTCCCAATTAGGGGAACCCTCCCAGAACGAGCTAACGGGCAGCGGAGGACCCTCACAAAGTGTGATGTCTGAGAAAGATGAGGGGGTGGGCACAGTGAGGATAGCGCGGCTCGGACTCCTACTTGTTATCAGGATTCTTCTTTGATCTGTCGAACTACCTGCGCGACCGGTCGGGCAGGCCGGACGCAGCACCGATTGAGGAGCTTTACGCGTGCGATTGATGGGGAAACTCCGGACCGCGACCGGCATGCTGGCGCTCATTGTCGTTTTCGCCACTCCTTCCGCAGCGCTTTCGAATCCGTCACGAACCTTAATGGGGATCGGGTTCTATGTGGACTTCGACCCCAACTCCTGGACCGCGGTGCGCCTGGAAGGGCACCGTCTGAATTGGGTCATTACGACCAACTATGTTCTGGCGAACCCGACGGGGGTGCTCGCTGGGTCTCATGATCCGGCCATCGTGGCGCTCGCCCGTAGCCGAGGGAGCCGCGTGCACTTCCGAGTGGCGAACCTTGTCAACGATCACTACGACGCGGAGTTGGCCCGCGCG
The DNA here is from genome assembly GCA_036393975.1 of bacterium. GTDB lineage: Bacteria > Sysuimicrobiota > Sysuimicrobiia > Sysuimicrobiales > Kaftiobacteriaceae > 13-1-40CM-64-14. The sequence goes on from DASWFZ010000241.1 coordinate 9,635, forward strand.
ATTTTGACCAAACCCGCCGCCAGCATCCGGGCGATCGCGAGCATTCTCCAAATTGTCCGGGACTATGCCTACGATGGCGTGGTGCTGGATCTCCAAGACTTGGCCCCGACCGATCAGTCAGCTCTCAGTGGTTTTGTGAGAGATCTTGCCACTCAGTTGCATAATCGCAGCCGCCCGCTATCAGTCATCGTTCCGGCTAAACCCCAGGAGACGCGGGCGACGGCAGATGCGTATGATCTGGGGGCGCTGAGTCGGGCGGCTGACTGGATTATCATTCAAGCCTACGACGCGCAGCACGTGGCCGTACCCGCGGCTCCCCTCGCCCCGCTGCCGTGGGTCGATTCCGCAATCCGGCACGCCTTGGGCTACGTCCCCGCATCCCGCCTCATATTGGGGATTGGGCTGTTGGGCTATGATCGGCCCGCGCAGGGCACCGGTGAGATCATCTCGATGCGAGAGGCTGTCGGGCGGGCCCAGCGTGCAGGTGCCCCGATTCTGTGGGACGAGGTTGCCCAGGCCCCGTATTTCACGGCCTTTGGACGTACGGTGTACTTCGAAGATGCGCGCAGTATCGAGCGCAAACTCACAGTAGCCGCGCGCTATCACCTAGCCGGGACCGCGTTTTGGCGGTTGGGCGGGGAGACTGCAGATTTGTGGCAAGTCGCGGAGGCGTTCCTGCACCCCCCGAGCACAGACGTGTCGTTTACCCATTGATTCGTCCCCGTCCTCACAGTCTGCCGACCGACGCGTGCCTGGCTGATCTCGCAAACGCCTTTCCCTCAGCCGGTCAACTGACCTCGACATAAGTTCCTCGTAGCATTCGGCTCTCGTTGATGCGTATTTAGGATTTGTCACCAGTTTCACGCGCTTCGCCTTGATTCCGGGGGAATCTCCCAGGTCTTGGACCTGTGATCCGCGGGCA
>DASWFZ010000242.1:0-3830 GCA_036393975.1 bacterium
TCTGCTTGGCATCCCTACGAACGTCTGGGTGCTGGTGCTGGTCGTTGCGGCCTTGACCCTCGTGCTGCTCGCCACGCCGTTCGGCTACCGTGTCCGTTCCATCGGATCTAACCCCGACGCTGCAATCTTCAGTGGCCTGCCTGTCCGGAGGGTCCGACTGCTCGCCTTCGTGCTGATGGGCACATTGGGTGGCCTGGCCGGCATGCTGTCACTCGGCTATTTCGGGTCGGCCGACCCGAACCTGGGCACAGGCTACGAGTTGTTGGCAATCGCTGCTGCCGTGATCGGCGGCACCTCGCTGCGAGGCGGGAAGGCGACGATGGTGGGAGCCGCGCTCGGCTCCATCTTGCTCAGCGTCGTGAGCAGCGGCCTGGCGTACTTCAACGTCCCCATCAACTGGACCGCCTTCGCGACCGGGTCGGTGATCCTGGTTGCGGTCTCGCTGGACAGCGTGTTGCGCAGCGGCCGAACGAATCGTGGTCCCCATTTGTAAGGAGGAACGTATGCATCCAAAGGTCCTTTCCATTCTGAGCGGTGCCACAATGGTGTTGGCACTACTCCTGGCAGCTTGCGGCGGTGGAGCGGCTGGTACAACAACGAGCACGGGCAACAAGAACCCGGCTGATATCCATGTCGGGTTCGTGAGTGCGACCAGCAGCGAGAACTTCGCCTCAGAGATGGCTGCTGGGGCGCAATACGCGGCGAACCAGTTCCACGTCTCAGCGCAGATCGTGGCGCCGCCAACCATTGACCCCCAGGCAGAGGTCAATCTCTTCACGAACCTGACTAGAACCGCCACCGACGGCATCGCCGTCGAGACGCTCTCACCGGATCTCTTCGTTCGTCCGGAGGCCAACGCGGTGAGTCAGGGGATTCCGATCATCGCCGTGGACACAGTGCCGCCAGCGGCGGCCAATATCACGACCTATGTTGGCAACGATAACATCACCGCCGGAGCGATGCTCGCCACAGGAGCCATTGCTCGTCTGCCCAAGGATGCCAAGGGCAGCGTGGTGATCGGTGATCCCATCCCGGGGGTGCCTGTTCTTGCCTACCGAGTACAGGGCATCAAGCAGGTGTTCCAGCAATCGCGACCGGATCTCCAGGTCCTGGGCCCATTCGACACGAAGGCGGACCCGCAGCAGAACTTCGATGCCTGGAACAACCTCGTCAAGGCGCATCCTGAGGCGGTAGCGTACCTCGGCGTTGGAGACCAGGACAATGTTGCTTTGGCGAGAATCAAGCGAGCCAACCACGGGACGTACCTCACCGGGGCTTTTGATCTGAACCAGGCCGCGCTCCAGGCTGTCGCGGATGGCACCAATTTTGGGCTCGTCGATCCTGAGCACTTCTTGAAAGGCTACGTGGCGATGCGACTGCTTATTGAGCATGCGCTCAATGGGAAGTCCCTCCCCAAGGGGTGGTGGAACCCCGGCGCCCTGCTTGTCACTCAGAGCAACGTCCAAGACATCATCGCACGCCAACAGAGCCTGGAGGCCAAAGGCCGGTTCTACCAGCCGATCATCGACAAGGAGTTCGCCAATGCGGCGGCACAGATCAAGCCGATGGATCAGGCCAAGTAAGGAGGCCTGGCACAACACACCGATGCCAGGACAGCGGAACAACAGCATTCTATGCAGGTTATTGCATGACAGAAAGGGTATCTCATGACAAGTCCTCGCGACACGCTCGAAGCGGAGGGGATCCGCAAGTCGTACGGTGGCATCGTCGCGCTCAAGGGAGTGGACTTTCGTGCGCGTGCCAGTTCAGTTCATGCGCTTCTGGGTGAGAACGGCGCGGGCAAGTCCACCCTGGTCAAAGTGCTGGTGGGAGCGATCTTCCCCGACGCGGGCACTTTGCACCTCGATGGGCGGGAAGTGCGCTTCTCCAGCACGGCTGACGCCGCCGCCCACGGCGTCGCGATCGTCTCGCAGGAGTTGAGTCTCTTCCCGGACCTCGACGTCCTGTCCAACCTGTTTCCGATGCGGGAGCCGCTGCGGGGTCCGTTTGTCATGCATGCGCGGATGGCGGAGCAGGCCGAGCCGGTTCTGCGGGAGCTCGGCCTGGATGTCGACCCGCGCACGACGGTCGCCTCCCTCTCCCTCGAGCAGCGCCAATTGCTCGAGATCGCCCGCGCCCTAATGGTGCGCCCCCGCGTGTTGATCCTGGATGAACCCACCTCGGCGCTGCATGTACGCGAGACGGAGCGGTTGCACGAAGTGCTGCGCACGCTGCGTCAACGGGGGGTGGCGGTGGTGTACATCTCACACATCCTCGAGGATGTCCTGAGTCTGTGCGACGAAGTTACGGTGTTGCGCGATGGGGAGCGCGTGCTGGACGCCATTCCCACGTCACAGCTCAAGATCGACGACATTGTGCGCGCTATGCTTGGGGACAAGGTACCGTCTTCGATGGAACATCACCCGGCCACCAGCAGCCGACAGCTTCTGCCAGGCCAAGGCGCGTTGCGGCTCGAGAACGTGACCGTGCCAGGGCACCTGGAGGATGTGACGCTGGAGGCGCCGACCGGGGTGATCATCGGCGTGGCTGGGCTGTCCGACTCGGGCCACCGCGACGTCCTGGAGGTCGCGGCAGGGCTGCTCCGCCCAAACAAGGGGTACGTGCGGCTCCCCAGCGGAGAACTGGTCCAGCACGACCTGCGCGCAGCCATACAGCAGGGGGTGGCGCTCGTTCCGGGAGATCGACGGCGCATCGGTGTCATGCTGGACAAGCCCGTGTGGGACAACATTGCGCAGGTGCGAGCCGTTGCCCTGGGCCGCGATGGCCCGCTCCTGCAGGCAGGTCAGCTGCGTGCTCGCGCACGTGCGCACGTGATGCGGCTCGGCATCAAAACCTCCTCGGTCGACCAGGAGGTGGGAGGTCTGTCGGGGGGCAATCAGCAGAAGGTCGTCTTCGCCAAGTGGCTCGAGGCGGAGCCCTCGGTGCTGCTGCTCGACGACCCCACCCGTGGCATCGATATGGGTGCTAAAGCCGAGATCTACGGTCTCATGCGCGAGCTTGCCCAGCGGGGCATCGTGCAGGTGCTCGCCTCGACGGATCCGTTTGAGCTAGCCACGGTCTGCGACCGGGTGTTCGTCTTTTACAACGGGCGAGTCTGTGCGACGCTCGAGCCGCCGAGGCTGGATGCCCACACGATCCTGGAGGTGATGAACACAGGAGGGTGGCCGTGACGTGCGCTCAGATACTTCTGAGCGGATGGCATTCCATAAAAGGGGGCAAAGTGGCGCGACGCTGACATGAAGTGCAAGGGGCATGTTCGTGAATTCATTTGGCGGAAATACACCTGAATAGCAATCAGACAAGGAGAAAGTGATGCAACAATTTTTACCGCTTCCCGAGCAGGCACGCCCCATAGCGGACCAGACCCTGGGATATCGTCTCCAAAGGGTTGGTGACGCCGGCTATGTCGTGATCTCTGGCATTGTCCAGTCCAGTTTTGTCGTCACGTCGGGAGGCGTGGTGGTCGTCGATGCGCCGCCTGCCCTGGCCGAGAAGATACCCGCAGCCATCAAGCGCGTGACCGACCAGCCTGTCACGCACTTCATCTACACCCATTCCCACTACGATCATGTCGGGTCAGCGTCTCGCTTTCCCGGCGCGGAACTGATCGCCCATGCGGAAACGGCCCGCATCCTTGCGGTCCACGCCGATCCCGAACGTCCGCTGCCCACCCGGACCTTTGAGGGCGAGCAGATGACGCTCGAAGTGGGTGACGAGACGATTGAACTCATGTATCCTGGTCCCAATCACGATACCGGCAATATTCTCGTCTATGCGCCCAGGCATCGCCTCGCCCAGATGTCGGATGT
>DASWFZ010000243.1:0-5262 GCA_036393975.1 bacterium
TCATCCGACAATGTGACCGCCTGGATCCCGCCAATTAGGTCACACAACGTGGGGTTCTGCAGCAGATTATCTAGGGTGTTGCCATGGGCCGTGGCGATGAGCTGAACGCCGCGTTCGGCAATGGTCCGTGCGGCGAGGGCCTCCGCCTCGGTGCCGATTTCGTCGATGACGATCACCTGCGGCATGTGGTTCTCCACCGCCTCGATCATCACCGCGTGTTGCAGTTCGGGGTGCGGGACCTGCATCCGCCGGGCCCGGCCGATCCCCGGGTGCGGAATGTCTCCGTCGCCCGCGATCTCGTTGGACGTATCGACCACGACCACGCGCTTGGCGAACTCGTCGGCCATCACCCGCGCGGCCTCCCGTAGCAGCGTTGTCTTGCCCACTCCCGGGCGTCCCAGCAGCAGGATGCTCTTGCCGGACTCGATCACGTCCCGCACGATGTCGACTGTGCCGACGACGGCGCGGCCCACCCGGCAGGTGAGACCGATCACCTCGCCCTGGCGATTGCGGATCGCCGAGATCCGGTGCAGCGTGCGTTCAATGCCGGCGCGGTTGTCTTTTCCAAACGCCCCTACGCGGCTGGTGACGTACCGGATGTCGTCGTGGGTCGCGTAGTCATCGCCCAGATGCAAGGCGCGATTGGGAAATCGTCCTTCGAGGTGGCGGCCGAGGTCGAGGACGACCTCGAGGAGCATCTCGAGATCGCTTTGCTGCTGCAAGACATCCCGCACACGGGCAGGCAGGACGGCCAGCAGCAAGTCCAGGTCATCGGTGATCTGAATTTGTCGGGGGGTCACAATCACCCCTGACCCGCGGCGGACGGCCGCGGGATGGACGATCACACCGTCGGCCATAGGAAACGAAACACGGGGAACCTGGCGGCTCCCCGCACGCACCCTCCCTGTATGGAGACCCGAGACAGGTTGTCAGGTATGTCGAAGTGGGGTCTCACAACGTCACCTATAATTATACCATGCCCGCAAAGATGGACCTGCCGGACCCCCGGCTACGTGCTCCGTCCGGCCTCTAGGATCAAACAAGTGAGATACCGCGTTTCGGGCATCGCCAAGTGGACCGGGTGGTCCCGACTCTGGCCGCGCGCTTCGATCAGGCGGACGGTCCGCTGCGCATCGACGGCCGCAGCAGCCACGACGTTGAGCAGCAGCGCTTCCCCCACGTGATGCGAGCACGAACAGGTAATAAGCACGCCGCCCGGCCGCAGCAACTTGAGCGCGCGCAAGTTAATTTCTTTGTATCCCGCCAGTGCCCGGTCCACCGTTTCTTTGCCGCGCGCAAACGGGGGCGGGTCCAAGATGATGACATCAAATCGGGCGTGGACGGACTGGAGCCGACGGAGTTCGTCAAACGCATTCGCCACCGTGACCGTGCAGCGATCCTCGACCCCGTTGAGAGTCGCGTGGCGCCGAGCCATGGCCGCGGCCTCCTCGGAACTCTCGATCCCCGTCACTGACGCCGCGCCCGCGAGGGCGGCATGGACCGCGAACGCGCCCGTGTAGCAGAATGCATCTAACACGGTCGCCCCCTCACACAAAGCCGCCGCAGCGAGCCGGTTCTCCCGCTGGTCGAGGAAAAAGCCCGTCTTCTGCCCCCGGGCGACATCGACTGTAAACCGCGCGCGCTCTTCGTCGATCTCCACGACCGGATCGGCTTCCCCCCGCAACCAGCCGGCCTGCAACGGGAGCCCTTCTAACCGCCGGACGGGGGCGTCATTGCGCTCGTAAATCGCATCGGGGTGCAGTAAGTCGGTGAGCAGCTCGGCCAGCATCGGCTTGCGGAGGTCCATCGCGAGCGCCAAGGTCTGGACGACCACGCGCTGTGCATAGCGATCGACGATGAGTGCAGGCAGGCCATCTGCTTCACCGTAGACGACCCGGACGGCCGACCGCGTGCCTGCGACCCGCTGCCGGTACGCGAGGGCGTCTTGCAGACGCCGGCGGAAGAAGGTCTCGTCGATCGCCTCGTGCCCGAATGTCAAAAGACGCACGGTCAGCGAGGAGTTGCGGTTGATGAAGCCCCGGCCGACCCACCCGCCGCGATAGGTGCGCACGTCCACAACGCCGCCATCTTCGACCTGGCCCTCAATCCGGGCGATCTCACCCGCAAAGACCCACAGGTATCCGGCGGTAACGCGCTGGTCTCGATTGGCTTTGAGGACGACGGTTGCCATCAGCGTGCGCTCGTGCACACAGGCGCCCGAGCGTCACCTCGACACACGGGCTGGTGGAGCGTCAGAACAGCGATGTCTGTGCGGGTTGGGCGACTTTCGGCGCATCCGCGGGAGCGGCAGCCACCGCTGCGCCCCCAAAGATGTGAATCTCGCCGTAGGTGCCGTCATAGCCAGGGGCGATACTCACCTGCCCTTCGCGCACGCGGCGGATGCCGTCCGTGATCCGGGCGGTGGTGTGTTTCGCGATCTCGGTGAGCGGGACATCTAACAGAACCGCAAACTCCGACCCAAGCTTTGCACACAGCTTAAAGTACTCCTCACGCACGCCACTCGTGCCGACTTGCGCGCCCATCGCTTCCGCAATGATCTCTTCCAGCGGGATCAGGTTGCGGTACGGGACCCGCCCAGCAGGCGCGTATCCTTCCGGGCGGTCGGCGAGATCTTCCACGCGGTGCATCACCCCGATCGTCACTGGACGCTTGCACACCGGGCACAGGTTTCCAGCGGCCTTGGCCTCCTTGGGCGTCATGCGCGTGTTGCAGTTGCGGTGGCCGTCGTAGTGATACTTGCCTTCTTCGGGAAAGAACTCGACCGTGGACAAGAACTTCTTCGTATCCTTCTCGCGGAGGATCCGCATTAGCTCGATGTAGTCGGGTTCTGCCTCAAACACGTTGGCCTCGCGGCCCAGTTTGGCCGGGGAGTGGGCATCGGAGTTGCTCACCAGCATCATCGGGTCGAGCTGCTTCAGCCGCCAGTTCATCGGCGGGTCGCTGCTCAATCCGGTCTCCACCGCCGCGATGTGCCGGGTCTGCGCACCGAAACACTCCTCCACCGAGTCGAACCCCGAATTCGACCCGAACAAGCTGAACCACGGCGTCCACGCGTGCGCTGGGACGACCATGCAGTCCGGCGAGATCTCCATCAGGTACTCCACCATCTTGTCGGACGGCAGGGTCAGCGTCGGGCGGCCATCAGCCATCAGGGAGCCGAAGCGCCCCAGGACTGCGTTAATCCGCTCGGCGACCTCAAACGACGGACAGAATAGAATGTTGTGGATCTTGCGGAGGCGACCGCCCTGAGGGTAGACGTTGGATACTTCCACGGTCAGCATGAAGTGCACGCCGGCATGCGTGTAGAGCCCGCGGTCGGTGGGCTTGAGTTTCGCTTTCAGTTCGCGCAGCCAGACGGGGTGGGTGAAGTCGCCGGTGCCGACGATGGAGATGCCCTTGATCTTGCACCACCGGGCCATGTTCTCCACATCCATCTCTCGACTCGTCGCCCGGCTGTACTTGGAGTGAAGGTGGAGATCTGCGATGACGCGCATGCTTCTTACCCGTTCACGTTGCTAGCACCGTTCTCCTCCGCGGGAATTCCATCCGCCCACAGTGCGCGTAGCCCATAGCGGAGGAGTTTAAACATGGGAGGAGCCAACTGCCGCAGGTGAGCAGGATGCAGCGCTCGCACGGCCAGAGGAGGCAGCAGGCGCGATTGAAACGCCGTGTCCCCCAGTCGCTCGATCATCCCCCGCAGGGCCTCATCGCTTGCAATCGCGCCGATGAACGCGTTGATCTCCGCATCAGTCATCTCGTTAATGGCCAAGCGGGCCATCGCAGTCGCCCGCAGTTCTCGACCGAACCGCCGACGCCAGAGGCGCTCGTAGCGTAACAGGGCAGTGCCGTCGCCGCCGACATACGCCGTCGCCGCCTGCGCGGCGAGGCGCGCGGCAATCAACGAAAAGTAAATGCCGCCTCCGCTCGTGGCCTTGACTTGACCTGCGGCATCCCCCACGACGATCATCCCGTCGGTGACCGTCCGCGCCCGAGAGGTCAGGACCGGGATGGGGCCGGCGAGTTTGCGCTCCACCACCGCCGATCGGAGCCGGCGCGAGGCCACCGGGTGCTCGCGCATGAGGCGCGTCAAATAGTGCATGGGGGAGGAGGAGGCTTTGTGCGGATCTACGCACACGCCCACGCGCGCGCGCCGCCCCCCGATGGGCATCAGCCAGCCAAAAAAGCCGGGCGCCACGGGTGAGCCCAAGTAGATCTCGGGGCAATCTTCGCTGTCCAGATCGACCTCGCGCATCTGGTACTGCAGCCCTAAGACCACCCGTCGGTCCAAGTGCATTCCCAGACTCTGGGGCAGCATGGGCCGTGCGCCTTCGGCATCCACAATAATGGGGGCGGTGGCGGAAAACGTGCGGCCCCCCCATTCGCCCGTGACGCGCATAACGCCGTTGAGGCGTTCGGCCCCTCGCACGCGGATGCCGGTCCGCAGCTCTGCCCCTTGTTGCTGAGCCTGATCGGCCAGCCAGCGGTCAAAGGCCGCGCGGTCGACGACGTGCGAATCGGGGGAGGCGCGGCGGACACGGGCCACCGTGCCATCAGGCGCGTAGAATGCACCCGCCTGCAGTGTATTCAGGATGAGGTGCGCGGGCAGGTTGAACTCGCGAAAGGCGTGCACCTGCAGCTTGCCCGAGCAATGGGCCGGCGTCCCGACCTCCGGATGCTCTTCGAGCAGAACCGTTTTCAACCCCAACTGCGCGGCAGTGAAAGCGGTCATTCCGCCCGCGGGCCCGGCACCGACAACAACGAGGTCAAAATCGGCTTGTGCACTCACGTCCCCTGCGGGTTCTGGAATCTGGCGGTCAGCTCCTGTCTGGGGCTTCCGTTTGACGACGGGCGGAAACTGTGGAGATGGCGTCGAACGCCGATGTATGGGGCGTTTGGGCGCGATGAGGACGCATCGGAGGACCGCGTCTCGCCAAAGACGCCGAAGGGGGAGTGGTGGTGATGAGTTCTCAACCAGGCTGGCAGTTTGGCGGGAACGTGCCCGAGAACTATGAGCGCTACCTGGTCCCTAGCATCTTCGGCCCCTTCGCCACTGACCTGATTGACCTGGCGGCGCTGCAAGAGAACGAGCGCGTACTGGATATCGCTTGCGGGACCGGTATCGTGGCGCGTACCGCAGCTCGACGTGTCGGCCGCCGCGGGAGCGTCGTTGGCTTGGACATCAGCGCGCCGATGCTCGAATGTGCCCGCTCGGCCGCAGCACGTGAGGACGTGTCAGTGGAG
>DASWFZ010000244.1:0-56096 GCA_036393975.1 bacterium
GGGTTGCGGCCCATGCGTGCTTTCCGGTTGACCAGTACCAGTTTCCCGAGCCCGGGGAGGGTAAACGAGTTCTTTGCCTCCCGGTAAGCGAGCTGGGCCATTTCTTCCAGGAACTGGGCGGCCGTCTTCTTGGGAAGGTCCATCTTGCTTGCCAAGGCTTCGGCGACCTTCGCTTTCGTCATCGATTTGACCATTCGTGTGCCCTCCTGAGGCAGAGTGGGTTTCGTACCGCATGCGATTTTCCGCGCCAGGCCTGAATTTCCTGCTTGTCGCGTGAGAATTTGCAGGCCTGGCGCGGGGTTTAGCGCTCTCGGTCCAGGGGGTTACCGTGGTGTGCTACCATCGAGGCGGTTACGGCTCGAGGGGGAGGGCAGGGTGGAACTGTTCAAGCAGGCGACAACCCAGCGAACGGCCGCCCAGGCGCCGCTAGCGGCCCGAATGCGGCCTCAGACCCTAGAGGAGTTCGTGGGGCAGGCCCACCTTGTCGGGTCGGACCGGGTTCTCCGGCGGGCGATCGAACGCGACGAGCTATCATCTCTCATCCTCTATGGTCCGCCCGGCACAGGGAAGACGTCGCTGGCCCACATCATCGCCCAGGCCACACGGTCAGACGTAGAGCAGGTCAACGCCGTCACCGCCGGGGTGGCCGAGCTCAAGCAGGTTATCGCCCGCGCACAGGAACGGCAAGCCCTCTACAGTCGGCGGACCATCCTCTTCGTGGATGAGATCCACCGGTTCAACAAGGCCCAGCAGGATGTGCTGCTTCCTCAGGTTGAGGATGGGACGCTCATCCTGATCGGGGCGACGACGGAAAACCCCTTCTTCGAGGTCAACTCCACGTTGGTGTCGCGGTCCCGCGTCCTGCGCCTCGAACCGCTGCGCGACGAGGATATCAAGACGATCATCAGTCGTGCGCTAACCGACACCGAGCGGGGGCTGGGGCGCTACCAGGTTACCCTCGACGACGAGGCGATGGGGCACCTGATCGCGATCAGCAATGGAGACGCCCGTGCGGCGTTAAACACGCTCGAGGTGGCGACGATGACCACGCCACCCGACGCGTCGGGTGTGCGCCGCGTCACCATACAGACGGTCGAGGAAATCGTCCAACGCCGCGCGCTGATCTACGACCGGGAGGGTGACGCGCACTACGACCACATCTCGGCATTCATTAAGAGCATGCGGGGATCGGATCCCGATGCCGCCGTCTACTGGCTGGCGCGAATGATCGCAGCGGGCGAAGACCCTCGGTACATCGCCCGGCGTATGGTCGTGCACGCAGCCGAAGATGTGGGGATGGCGGATCCGATGGCGTTGGTGGTAGCGACTTCCGCGGCCCACGCGGTCGAGTTCGTAGGACTGCCGGAAGCGCAGATTCCTATGACGGAAGCGGCGATCTACATCGCCACCGCGCCCAAGAGTAATGCGGTAGTCCGGGCGATCGGCGCTGCGATGCGTGATGTCGACGAGCGCAAGGCGGGTCCTGTCCCCGTGCACCTGCGCGATTCCAGCCACCCTCAGGCGGTTCGGCAGTTCGGCCACGGGCAGGACTACAAGTATGCCCACGATCATCCCGGAGGGTTCATCCCTCAGGAGTACCTTCCAGACGGCGTCGCCGGACGCATCTACTATGCGCCTAGTGAGCAAGGATTTGAGGCGGAGGTGCGCCGGCGGCTGCGCACGTGGTGGAGGGGTCTCAAGCACTACACGCCTGAGTGAAGATGAAGGGTGTAAAAGAAGCCTAGGCTCGCGGGCGGGTGTCCTCGGCGCGCGCGGACTGCTATCATATGGTGTCGGAGCGGGAACTTCGCTGCAGAGACGGCGAGGGATCCGCGGTTTGCATGGATCGCGCCGGATCGTCCAGACTGAGGTTGTATCAGGAGGATCGTGTATGGGGAAGTGGGCCGTCGCGATGAGCGGCGGAGTCGACAGCGCAGTGGCGGCGGCGTTGATGGTGGCCGAAGGGCATGAGGTCGTTGGCTTGACGATGAACCTCTGGCCCGACTGGCTACCGGAGCCTGATGATGCCTTCAAGGCATGTTGCGGAGTCTCGGCTATTGACGATGCCCGGGCGGTCGCGCGACGGTTGGGCATCCGCCACTACGTGCTAAACATGCGAGAGGAGTTTGAGCAAAGCGTGATCGGTTACTTTGCCGACGAGTACGCTCGCGGGCGGACGCCCAACCCCTGTATCGCTTGCAATCAGAGTATCAAGTTCTCGCTGCTCCTCGATAAAGTCACCGCCTTGGGGCTGGAGGGGGTCGCGACCGGGCACTACGCCCGCATCGCGGACGACCCGGCCTCCGGACGTCGCCTGCTCCTGCGCGCCCGAGACCCGCACAAAGACCAGTCGTATGTTCTGTCCGGCCTCACCCAGAGTCAACTGCGGCGGGTGCGCTTTCCGGTGGGCGATCAGACGAAACCCCAGGTCCGGGCTCTGGCCAAACAATCGGGTCTTTCGGTGGCGGATAAGCCAGACAGTCAGGAGATCTGTTTCGTCCCGCGCGGCTCCTACACGGAGGTTGTGGCTCGATTTCGTCCGGAGGCCCTACGGCCCGGCCCGATTTTGGACACGTCCGGTCAGGTCATCGGAGAACATCAGGGCATCGCCCGCTACACGGTCGGCCAGCGCCGGGGACTGGGTTTGTCGGGAACCGAACCCCGCTACGTGGTGGGGATCGATGCGCCCCGCAACGCGGTGATCGTCGGGGATGCTGACGACCTCTTGTGCGAGGAACTCACCGCCTCCGATGTGAACTGGATTGCCGTACCATCTCTGGACGTCCCTCGGAGGGTCACCGCCCGCCTCCGCCATGCCGCTGCGGATGTAGAGGCACTGGCGCGTCCCAGCGCGAGGAGGGGAGACGTTGTCGTGCAGTTCGCGCAGCCCCAGAAGGTTCCCTCAGCAGGCCAGGCCGTTGCCCTCTACGATGGCGAGGCCGTGTTAGGCGGAGGCATCATTACGGAGGTCCGCACGCCGGCGCGCACCTACGCGTAGTCCGGTCCGACGCCTCGCGGCACGGTTTCATCACCCCAGGCCGACGAGATTCCGCTGCGCCTAAGTCGATACACCGAAATCATGAACCTTCGACCCCGTCTCCTCACTCTGCTGGTCATCGCGGTCTTGGTCTGTGTAGGAGCCGGGCCGCTGCAGGCTCAGTTGTCCTCCGACATCGTCGACGGGCTCGTACGCGACACCTATACGACGATCCGCGATGACGCTCTGCGTCCGCCTGATCTCTTGACCCTCTTGCATCACACGGCCCTCGCGGCCCAACAAGGCCTGATTTCCTCTGGAGTTGCGGAACCGCCGCCGCTCCCTGTCTTGACCGGATACGAGGCGCAGGATCTCACATTCGCTGCCGCATACGTCCAGGCGGCCGTGGCGTCTGTTCCCACCGGAGGGGACCGGATCCTCGCGAGCGTTCTGCGTGCGATGGTCCGGACCGTTACCGATCCACAAGCTGCGATCTACGGCCCGTTGGAGTTAACACGGTACCACCGGGACTTACACGGAGAGCACTCGGGGATCGGCGTCCAGGTCGACGTCATCCAGGGACGCATTGTTATCACCGACGTGACGGCCACAGGCCCCGCCGGACGCGCCGGCGTGCAGATCGGCGACACCGTCGTCGACGTCGGCGGGCGTTCGGTTGTCGGCAGTACCCCGGACCAGATCGTGGAGCGTCTGCGGGGAGCACCAGGGACGACGGTCACTCTTGCTGTCCGCCGGGCCGATGGGACGATAGTGCGCGTCTCGCTTGCCCGGGACGCCTCGCGCGAGAATCCCACGCGGTGGAAGATGCTCGCGCCTCGATTCGGATACCTGCGACTTCTCGAATTCCCCAAAGGCGCATCGACCGATATCAACCACGCGCTGACCGGATTAAAGAGCGCAGGTGCGGTCGCGTTGTTGCTGGACCTGCGTAAGAACGGCGGAGGGTTGTTCGATGAGGGGATCGCCGTGGCCAGTGCGTTTCTCTCCGATGGGATCGTGGCCATGGAAGAGCACCGCGGCACCCTCACCCCGCTGGATGTGCTCCCCAACGTGCAGCGGTTCTCGGGTCCGGTCGTCGTGCTGGTGAGCGGGTTCACGGCGAGTGCCGCAGAGATTGTGGCCGGGGCGCTTCAGGATAATGGTGTCCCCCTGGTGGGGCAGAAGACCTTCGGCAAGGGGACGATCCAGACGATCTACACCCTGCGTGGCGGGTGGGGCCTTCGGCTCACCACGTCGTCCTACTACACCCGCAATGGGCGGGCTATCGACGGACGCGGCCTCCAGCCGGATGTTCGGATTGCTCTCGACGAAGACCTCATCCAGAGTCCCCAGGACATCCAACTGCAGGAGGCGACCGCGGTGCTGCAGGCGAGGCTGGCTTCCATCCCACGCGTCCGACCGTGAGCGTCAGAACCCTGCGGGATGGAGCGATCGAGGTCGTGCGCCTGCTGCGCGACCGCGGGTTCGAGACGTACTGGGTCGGGGGTTGCGTGCGTGACTTGGAGATGGGCCGCGAACCCCACGACTACGACATCGCCACAAGTGCGCGCCCGAGCGAAGTCGCAACGTTGTTTGAGAACACGGTGCTCGTCGGCGTGCGCTTCGGGGTGGTCATCGTCACGCTGGACGGCTATCACTACGAGGTGTCGACATTTCGAGCGGAAGGCCCGTACGTGGATGGCCGGCGTCCGAGCCGGGTCGAGTTTGTCGACGCAAAGACGGATGTCTCCCGTCGCGACTTCACCATTAACGGACTGTTGCACGATCCGCTCACCCAGACGACGGTGGACTACGTGGGGGGCCGAGCAGATATTGCTCACCGGTTCGTGCGGACGATTGGGGACCCCGCCGTCCGGTTCGGCGAGGACCGCCTCCGCATGTTGCGTGCCGTGCGCTTAGCGGCTGAGCTCGAGTTTAACGTGGAGGAGCAGACCTTCCAGGCGATCCGTGCGCATCGGGAGGCAATCCGTGGGGTCAGCGCCGAACGCATCCGGGACGAGCTGCTGCGATTGCTCACAAGCGCTGGTCAGGGACGCGGCCTCCGGCTCTTGCACGACAGCGGCCTCCTGGCGGTCATCTTGCCCGAAGTCGCTGCCACCGCGGGTGTCCCGCAGCCGCCCGAGTTTCACCCCGAAGGCGACGTCTTCACCCACACCATGCTCGCGTTAGAACGTCTGCGGGATCCATCCTCCATCCTGGCGATGGCCACACTCCTCCACGACATCGGCAAGCCGCCGACGTTCTCGCAGTCGGATCGGATCCGTTTTAACGAGCATGACGCCGTGGGTGCCCGGATGGCAGAAGACATCTGCCGTCGGCTGCGGCTGTCGGGGCATCAGACGGAACGGATCGTTGCCCTCGTCCGGGATCATCTCCGCATCAAGGACCTCCCCAAGATGCGTCCGGCCAAAGCAAAGCGCTTCCTCTTACAACCGGACATCGCAGACCACCTCGAACTCCACCGGGCGGATTGTCTGGCCAGCCACGGAGACCTGAGTGTCTACGCCTGGGCGACGGAGGCTCTGGCGAAACTGAGCGCGCAGGATCCAGTGCGTCAACGCCTAGTCACCGGAGATGATCTCCTGGCGCTGGGCTACCCCCCCGGCGCGCAGTTCAAGACGATTCTGGACTACGTCGAGGATGCGCGGTTGGAAGGGCGCGTGGCCTCGCGTGAGGCAGCACTCGCCCTCGTTCGGCAGACGTTTCCCCCACCACCCCCCGGGGGTGAAGGTCCCAACGGTATTCGCGGCGAGACAGAGGAGGGTGCGTCCAATTCCAGAACTCCAAGGGCGGGGTGATCCTGCGTGAGCGAACTTTCGATCGTCTATGTCGTGCTCGGGCTCCTCGCGGCGTTTATCGTCATTGGGGCCCTCCTCCCGAAGTACTTGCCCTCACTCGTGGCCTACATTAACGCTCATGTGCTGAAAGAGGAGAAGGTGTCAGGCTCCGCACGCCCGCACTGAGCCGTCCGTCAGCCCTCGCTGTTTTGATGTTTGTGTGCACGCACCGCGCCGTCATTTGATAAGCCCGCCTAACGCGACTACCACTGCCGCGAAGGCTGCCGTAACAAACACCGAGACTGCTGCTGTCAACGCGAATTTGGCGAGGCCGTTCATCTTGGAGCGGACGATCCTCGCATTGGTCGTGAGTCCCAAGGCACCCACGATTCCCCCCAGAGCTCCCCCGACAAACAAGAGGAGTATGGGTAATGCGATCCACACCCAGACGTACCACTTGAGGGGATCGACTGCGCGAATGGTTTTTCCGTCAACAACAAGTTGCGGCACGTCTAATCCAAAGACGCTGGGTTTCAACCTGGCAACAACGCTCGTACTGTCATTGCGGCGCAAGAGGATCTCGCGGGCCTTTCCCCGGGGCGCTGGCTGGTGGTTTACGAAGACTTTGGGACCAGAGAACAGGCCTCCGGTCTGAATCTCCAGAGTTTGGCCTTCAAACCCGTCAAGGTAGATAGGATATCTCATCGAGAGGATCCTCGGGCGTTACCCCAGGCGTGATCGTAGCTTGAGGCGAAGGAGGAAAGGAAGGCCGCGTCAGTCACAGAGCTCTAAGCGGTCTAAGCATGCGCCCGATGTGTAAGAACGGGACTGGGAAGGTTATTCCGACCCCGCGGGGGCGCCTGCAGTCTGCTGCCTGACCTTGAACTCACGCTCTAGGCCCTTGAGCCGCGCCACGATGCCCCCGTACTCGAGCTCCGACATCGGCAGCATGGCCGGGCCGAAGAATCCCTGGCGACGCATCTCTATGGCTTTTAGCGAGATGTGGTCACGCACCGCGTGCCAGAACGGATCAGCAAAGAGGTCAGACGGCTCCGTCAGCCGTCCTTCATGCATCGAAAAGCCCAAACCGCAGACCATGGGGCAGCAGAAAAACGTCGACGCGGGCGTATTCATGGGGACGGGCATCAACGGCAGATTGTGACTCCCGCGGGTGTCGCCTGCTACGAACGGGCCCAAGGCGAAGGCCGGACCAAACTCTTCGGTGGCGGGGAAGATCTTCTGGACCCGTACGACGGCACACGGGTCATCCTTGCCCACGTACTTACCGGCGATGTTCCGCAACCGGGAGGTACTGACCGCGGCCGCTTGCTCGTCAGGATATTTGCGTGACTGAATGGACTCGATCACGTAGCGGTGGGTGTCGCGGAGTAGCGCCGCAATGTCGTACAGGCGCTCGGGCGCATCCAGCGTGATCACCCGATCTCCCTCGGTGTAGTCCACGTCCATAATGTGGAACCGAAAACCGCTATTGAGCGATTCGGACAGTAGCAGTCCCGAGGAGTACATGGGATCGGCAAAGACGAGGTACAGCGGTAAGTTGAATGCCCCGGGCTCAGTCTTGTCCGCGGTCAGAATCATGAGCGCTTCGCTGGGGCGTTCCTCGAACTCGATCTCCGATGACCCTGGTCCCAGCCCGCGGACGTTGCCGGAGAACGCGTCTTTGAGGAGATCCTGCCCGGCGCCATAGAGTCCCTGGCGCTTGGCCATCTCGGTCGCTTCGCGAAACGCGTCCCATGCGAGTTGATGAACGGTGGGGTCGTCGACACCGCGCGTGTGCGTCATCACCATCGCGATGTCGTCGCCGGTGTGATACACGGTCGCGTCGATGAGTAAGTTGCCGCGTGCGCGGGTCACGCGGTCCCGCACTACCCGCAAGACCTCAGCGCTGGGGATCGTGTGTCCGCCGATGGCGCCGATGTCCGCCTTGATCACACTCACGGTCACGCGCATAGGTCGTTCTCCTCCGGCCGAGGGGATTGCCTACCCTGTTCGGGCCCCCTGGAGGAAAACCTCTCTAATGGGTCGAACACGCAACCGAACAGTGCACGATGCGGTGCCTGTTTCCCCCCACAAGGCCCGTGCCGGTGGCCCCGATTTCGGGGCGAGGGACGAATGGTGCGGCTACGAGTTGGGGGGGTGCGCGTCGAGCGGACGCCAGGACGCGTGGCGGTCACTGTGAATCTGCTTCACGATAGCAATGTGTTGACCGCTCGCGTGGAGCGGCCGAACGGAGAGTCCGGGAGCGTGCAGGTCGCTGCCGAAGCCGCGATCGCCGCGGTGGGGCAAGTGGCCCCTCCGGGAACCAGGTTCGTTCTGCAGCGGGCGCTGAGCCATCCGGTAAGCGCCGGACCCGCGGTCATCACCCACATCCTGGTCGAAACGCCGCGCGGTCAGGAGCACCTCGTCGGTAGCGCATTGGGCCGAGGCGGTCCGCTGGAAGACGCCGCTGCTGCGGCGGTTGTCGACGCGATCGACCGGCGGCTAGACTGGTACTTGCGGCGCTGACTCCCATCCGGGCTTGGGTCTCGGGGACCCGTCGCTTTGTCCGGGGGTGGGTGCAGGACGCGGACGGTCAGGACGCGGATGGTCAGGACGCGGATGGTCAGGAGGGTTGCGTGACGCACTCTGGGCCCGCCCGAGTAATCGCACTAGTCAACCAGAAGGGCGGATGCGCCAAGACGACGACTACAGTTAACCTCGCGGCCTGCATGGCAGCCAGTGGCCGCAAGACCCTCGTCATCGACATGGATCCGCAGGCCAATGCCTCCGTCAGCTTGGGTGTTGACCCAGGCGGCCTCACCCGGACGGTGTATCACGTCCTGGTGGGGGCGGAGACGGATGACGGGGGGGTGGCGCTGCCGCAGGTCATCGTGCCCACGACCGTCAGCAATCTCTCGCTCGCACCGTCATCGATTGATTTGGCCGCCGCCGAGCTCGAACTCGCCGCCCGGATCGGGCGGGAAAACTCCTTGCGCAAGCGCATGGGTCCGGTGTTGAGTGAGTATGCGTACATCTTTATCGATACGCCGCCTAGCCTGGGGTTGCTGACGTTAAACGCATTGGTCGCCAGCGACGAAGTCATCATCCCGATCCAGACCCACTACTACGCGCTCTTGGGGATGCGCCAGCTTTTGCGGACCCTGAAGATGGTCCGCGAGGAAGTCGGCCATCAGGTGGAGATCGCGGGCGTGCTGCCAACGATGTACGACTCCCGGACAAATATGAGCAAGGAGATTGTCCAGGGAATCAAGGACTTCTTTGGAGATAAGGTCTTCGACACGACGATTCACTTCAATATCAAGCTGGTAGAATCGTCCATGGTGGGGGTGCCGTTGTTCATCCACGAACCGGCATCCCGAGGCGCGCAGGAGTACATGGAACTGGCGAAGGAGGTGATCAAGACGCATGAAGAAAGGGCGCGAGGAGCTGCGGCGCGGCATTAGGGCATTTATCCAGGATGCATCCGTCGAGTTGGCGGAGTTTACGGCGACCTCGGCGCCTCCTGTCCCCAAGCCCTCCCCCGCGGCCCGGGAGCCCGTGCCCGCTGACCGCCCCATTCTCCGGTTGGTGCGTGAGGCCCCGACAGCCGAGCCGATGCGGGGGATCGAGGAACTCACCTTGCACCCACGCAAGGGCGTCTGCGCCGCCTATTTCGTGAACAAGAAATGCTGGGAGCTTCCAGAGGCATTCTGCAATCAAGCCCTGCACGTGTGTCGTCTGCGAGAGTGTCCTGTCTACGCCCTCCACCAAGACGAGATGGAGCGCCGCTTCGCGGCTAAGTTCAAACACCTCTGGTAGGACGTAGCACCCCGTCTACGGGGCGCTGACCTCAAGACGCAAGAGATCCCCTAACTCAGAGATCCACGCCCAGATCGGGAGACCACGCGCTTCGATCGAGCCCCGCTTGTCCCCGATGCCGATAAACCGGACGTTCGCCTCGCGGGCCGCCTGGGCGTCAATCCAGGCATCGCCCACCAGATAGGCGGCGCGGACAGGAGGAAGGTGCGCCAGGACATACGATAAGCCGGCTGGGTGCGGCTTCAGTGCGGGGACGTCATCGCGAGTCGCAATGACGTCAAAGTACGGCGCGAGTCCCCATACTTGAAGTCGGTCCATCAAACCGCTCCGGGAGGTGTTGGTGAGCAGAGCTATCCCATGGTCCCGCCGGCGGAGTTCTTGGAGCACATCTACGGCTCCAGG
The DNA here is from genome assembly GCA_036393975.1 of bacterium. Classification (GTDB taxonomy): domain Bacteria; phylum Sysuimicrobiota; class Sysuimicrobiia; order Sysuimicrobiales; family Kaftiobacteriaceae; genus 13-1-40CM-64-14. The sequence continues at coordinate 9,997 of DASWFZ010000244.1, forward strand.
CGCGAGCGTCGCGCGCGACAGACCCTGGATCTCGGCTTCCCGAATGAGATCCCACATCTGTGCTTCCAGCGCCGGGCTCACCGCCGATCCTTGGGCGACGAGGTCAGCGAGCGATCGGGTCACCAACAAATCACGTGTCTCCGTCGCTCGGCCGCGAGAGTGCAGGAGATCAATCAAACGGTGCCGCAGAGCGAGGAAGTCGATGCGCGACAGCACGAGGGTGTCGTCCAAGTCGAAGATGAATGCGGTTTGGGGCACCACGCGCATCGCGCAGAGGGTTTCGCCCTCGGGCGCCAAACTTCCTTAAACAGATGGCGTCGCGCCAGACACGTCCACGTAAGCGTGCGTCCGGGAGGACCACAGTGGTCTCCGAAGGGGACAAGGCACCCGACTTCACCTTGCCCGATGATCAAGGGCGTTCGGTGAGCCTGAAAGACTTTCGGGGCACGAAAGTCGTGCTGTGGTTCTATGTGCGGGACTTCACGCCCGGGTGAACGCTCGAAGCCACCGCGTTCCGTGAAGACTTCGCGGCCTACAAGAAACTCCACGTCCAGATTCTCGGTGTGAGCCCCGACGATGTCGCCTCGCACGCGAAGTGGCGAGAGAAGCTTGAGATTCCGCACCCCCTGTTGGCCGACACCGAGCACGCGGCCTCCGAACGCTACGGCGTCTGGGTCCAGAAATCCATGATGGGCAAATCATACTGGGGAGTGGCGCGCACCACGGTGATCATTGACGAGCAGGGGAAGGTGGCAAAGGTTTTTCCCAACGTGAAGGTCCAGGGGCACTCGGCCGAGGTCCTCGCGGCGCTCCGCGGGACCCTCCCGTCATCCGCAGATCGTTAGAAATTTCCGATTGGTCAGAAGAATATGTGGTGAGCAATAAGTTGGACGCATTAGACCAACGCCTGCTTGAGGTTCTGCTGGACTCCTGGGACCGAACAACACCATCCTGCTCAACTTGCTCCGCGCCCTCCCGGAGGACGGGGTGGAGGCCAAGGCGCTGGAGGGCAGTTATTCCATCGCAGAGATGTTCACCCACATCCACTTTGTACGACTTGCGTTCGTCTCCGAGGATGCTCCCGAGTTCGCCCGAAACCTGCCCGAGGAAGAGTGGGTGGTCGAACGTGACTCTGGTCGCATTGCGCAGATGCTACACGACAGCGCCAAGGCGGTGCGCGACGCTGTAAAGAGCAGGGTGGAAGCAGGCCGGGAGATGAACCTTCACTACGACCACCCCGTCCTCCTGATCCAGCACATGCTCTGGCACGAGGGCTACCATCACGGTCAGATGAAGGTGGCCCTCAAGGCGGCGGGGCCGCCCCATGACCGATGAGGAAGCGGGGCCGATCACGTGGGGCGTCTGGATGCACAAGAAGTGAGCACTACTGAGCGTAGCGCCTGCAGTACGAAGAACAAGACGAGACCAAGGGCACGGAAGAAGAGATCTCCGTGCCTTTGGTCTATGGGTACAATCGGTTGAGCAGCCGCGGGAAGGCGATCGCTTCCCGCACGTGCTCGATTCCTGCGATCCACGCCACAGTGCGCTCGATCCCCAGGCCGAACCCTGAGTGCGGGACCGAGCCATACCGGCGGAGGTCCATGTACCACCGGTACACGTCGGGTGGCAGGTGGTGCTCGTGCAACCGCTGTTCGAGCAGGTGCAGGTCGTGGATCCGCTGGCCTCCTCCGATGATCTCCCCGTAGCCTTCGTTCGCAAGTAGGTCAGCAGACAGCACGACTTCCGGCCGGGTCGGATCGGGCTGCATATAGAAAGCTTTGCACTGCGCAGGATATCGGTGGACGAACACGGGTCGGTCGAACGCAGAGGAGATGACCGTCTCCTCGTCGCCGCCTAGGTCCTCGCCCCAGGGCAGGGGTTTGCCCGCTTCCGCCAGCCGCGCCAGCGCCTCGTCATATGACAGTCGCGGAAACGGGGGCCGGACTTTTTCCAGATACGCGACGTCGCGCTCGAGCACTCCGAGTTCCGCGCGCCGTCGCTGCACCACCTGGGCGACGATAGCGCACACGAGGGCTTCGGCGAACTCCATGTATTCTTCGAGCCCCATGTACGCGGCTTCTGGTTCCAGCATCCAGAACTCAGTGAGGTGGCGCCGGGTCTTGGATTTCTCGGCGCGGAACGTGGGCCCGAAGCAGTACACTTGGCCGAACGCCATCGCGGCCGCTTCATTGTAGAGTTGGCCAGACTGCGTGAGGTACGCTTTGCCGAGATCAAAGTAGGGGGTCTCAAACAGCGTCGTCGTCCCTTCCACCGCCGCGGGCGTGAGGATCGGGGTGTCCACGCGGAGATACCCGGCGCTGTCCAGAAACTCCGTAGCGGCGCGGATCACTTCGGCGCGGATGCGCATGAGTGCGTGCTGGCGGCGAGACCGCAGCCACAGGTGTCGGTGGTCCATCAGGAATTCGACTCCGTGTTCCTTCGGGGTGATCGGATACGGCTCGGCCAGTTGGACGATCTGGAGGTCGCGAACCAACAGTTCAAATCCACCTGGTGCCCGCTGATCGGCTCGGACCACCCCGGACACTCGGACAGCCGATTCCTGGGTCAGTCTGTCGGCGGCTGCGAACGCCTCCGCGGAGACATCCGTTTTCGCCATCACCGCCTGCATCAGGCCTGAGCCGTCCCGGATGACTAGGAAGTGGATCCGGCCGCTGCTGCGTTTGTTGTAGAGCCAGCCGCGGATTTCCACCTCCTCCCCGACGTGTGTTGCCGCTTCTTCAACCCTAATGACCATTGCCGGCCTCCCGCCGTATGCGAGTCCACCTCGCTCCCCGGAAGTCTAGAGGTGGGCAGGGCATTAGTGTCTCACGCGCGCGTGGTCATCCGGGCCATCGGGGCAGGGGACGCCTGGAACGCGACGAGCTGGAGGACAGCCCGACGAGCAACCAACGGCGCAAGGACGATCCCCCTGCAATTCATGGTGATTTCCCGAGCGTCGCAATGGCCCCCTTCTATCCTTACGGATGGGTCGTAGACCCACAGACGCGTAGGTCTTCGCTGTGCGTGGTGGGCTAACTGGAGATGTTATAAATGGTTTCTGGACCTCCGTTCAGGCAGTGAAGGAGGGTCGTGCGAGACCGCGAACAAGTGAAGACATTCCGGCACAGGATCAAGGGGAGGAACGAAGGATGAAGCGACTAGGTGTCTCTATCGTCATCCTGCTAGGGAGCATCGCTCTTATCGCAGGTTTTATTCGCCCCACAGGCGCGCAAGCACGGCCGAAAGTTAGCATCATGGTAGGTGGGTTGGAGAAGATCATCTACCTACCCTACATGCTGACTCAGAGACTCGGGTACTTCGCTCAAGAGGGAGTAGACGTCACCCTGTACGACGAGGCTTCGGGGCAGTCGGCGGAGGAAGAAATGCTCGCTGGGCGGGTCGACGGCACCGGCGGATTCTATGATCACAGCATTGACCTTCAGTCTAAGGGGAAGGTCGTCGAGGCCGTGGTCATCATGAATCGCGTTCCGGGTGAAGCCCTCGTGGTCAGCAATTCCTCGGGAATCAATTCCCTCGCGGGTCTGCGAGGGAAGCGTATTGGGGTCACCTCGTTGGGTTCGTCGACGAACTTCCTCGCTTCGTTCTTGGTAACCAAGGGTGGGGGCAGCCAGGGTGAGTATACTCCCGTCCCGGTGGGTGCCGGGAATACGCTAATCGCGGCGATGCAGCAGAACCGGATCGAGGCGGCCGTGACGACCGACCCGACGGTCTCGCGCTTAATCAAAATGGGTCTCGCGCATGTGCTCGTCGAGATGCGCAATTCGGCTGGAACGCGCGCCGCGCTGGGCGGCACGTATCCCGCCACAAGTCTGTACATGCGGGCAGACTTCGTGAACAGTCATAAGGATGCCGTGCAGCGCACCGTGAACGCGTTCGTGAAGACGCTCAAATACTTGCAGACAACCAGACCGGACGCGATCATGACCCAGCTGCCTGAAGACTACTACGTGGGAGACAAACCTCTGTACCTGGCCGCCCTGCAGGCGAGCATGAACATGTTTAATCCGACGGGCCTGATGCCTCCTGATGGCCCTCCCACAGTGTTGCGAGTCCTGGCCTCCTTCAACAAGGAGCTCGATCCGACAAAGATCGACTTGTCGAAGACCTATACCGACGAGTTCGTTCAAGCCGCATCCAAGTAAGTCTGAGTGGACAAAGGGAGCGCCCGGGGACCGGCATCAGGTACCGGCGCTCCCTTTGTTTTTAGGTCGGTACAGGAGGTTAGCTGGTGAGGAGTTCTGACATACCAACAACCCCCGAGCGCGGCCGGACCGAGGTTCCAGATCGCGCGGTGGCGGCCGTCGGCCAGGGCAGACCCACCATCGCGTTGCGCGATGTGATGAAGCGATTTCGTACGTCCAGCGGTGATTTTTACGTTGCGGTGCACGACCTTACCTTTGACGTTGGCGCCGGTGAATTCTGCGCAATCGTCGGTCCCACGGGATCGGGGAAATCGACAACCCTCAACCTCATCGCGGGGCTCGACACGCCTAGCCGGGGGCAGGTACTTGTTCTCGGACATCCCGTGGCGGGTCCGAACGCGGGAGTCGGCTACATGTTCCAGACGGACGCGGTTTTCCCCTGGAAGAACGTCCTGGCGAATGTGGCGACCGGGCCTCTGTATCGCGGTGTGCGACGGGAGGAAGCAGCACGCCGCGCCCGCGAGTGGGTTGGCCGGGTGGGACTTGCGGGGTTTGGAGACCGCTTCCCCAGCCAGTTGAGCGGCGGGATGCGGAAACGCGTTGCGCTCGCCCAGACGCTGATTAATGAACCTGCCGTCTTGTTGATGGACGAACCGTTCGCCTCTCTGGACGTGCAGACCCGGACGATGATGGAGAATGAGCTGCTCGAGCTCTGGTCCGGGACTTCCGCCTCCGTCGTTTTTGTGACGCACGACCTCGAGGAAGCTATCGCGTTGGCGGACCGCGTCCTGGTTTTCACGGCGGCGCCGGCGACGTTAAAACGGAGCTACGAGATCGACTTGCCGCGGCCCCGCAATGTGACCGAAATCCGGTTTGATCCACGGTTCACCCGGCTGTATGAACACATTTGGCAAGACTTGCGTGACGAAGCCGTCATAGCCTATGAGCGGTCTCTCCAACAAGTCAGATCCTAGGCCCCGTCCTGCGGAGGCCTTAACGGCGGAGGAGCAGGCGGCGGAGGTCGCTGAACGCCGGCGGGCCGCCTTCGAACGCGTCTGGCAGGCGGCGATCTTCGTCTTCATCGTCGGGGGGTGGGAGCTCTCCGCGCGGACGGGGGTGGGGGATCCGTTCTTCTTCGGGCAGCCCTCGGGGATCATCGCGACGATCTGGCGGTGGTCCACGCGAGGCACGCCCCAGGGCCCGCTGTGGCAACATATCGTCGTGACCCTAGAGGAAACCGTGCTGGCCTTCTTCATCGGCGTCATCATCGGCGTCGTGGCGGGGTTTGCGCTGGGAAGGAATCGGATGCTCGCCGCGGCGTTCGGTCCTTACATCCGGATGGGGAACGCCATCCCGCGGGTCATTCTCGGCTCGATCTTTGTCATCTGGTTGGGACTGGACATGGCCAGCAAGGTTGCGTTGGGGGTGACTCTCACCTTCTTCATTGTCTTTTTCAACGCGTTTCAAGGAGTCCGGGAAGTCGATCCCAACCTGGTGAACAATGCGCGACTCCTCGGAGCCAGCCCGAGGCAGCTGTCGCTCGACGTGATGTTGCCTGCGGCATTGGGGTGGATCATCAGCAGTCTGCACACGAGCTTCGGCTTTGCCCTGGTCGGAGCTGTTGTGGGAGAGTTCCTGGGAGCTACGCACGGCCTCGGGTACTTGGTCGCTTCCGCCCAGGGCGCGTTCAACGCGAATGGAGTCTTTGCGGCGATGGCGATCTTGTCAGTGGTCGCCCTCATCGCGGACTTTTTGGTCACCAAGCTCGAGCGTCGCCTGACGCCTTGGCGGCAAACCGCCAACCGCACCAGTTTCTGAGCCCGCCCCACGGCTGAGCAGGTGTGGGGCGTCTGTTTGATTGCGCGTACACGCCTTCTAGACACGGACACGTGGCTCCATGCGTGTATCTCACCTTGGGCGCGGTGATTTTCACCTCCGTTGCCGCACCAAAGGGGTCCATGTTATACTAAGTGCGTCGCCTGCAGCGGCGACGTACGTCAGGGAAAGCTCCCGCCTTGGGAGTGCTGCGGAGTGGGTGGAAGTGATTACCCACTCTTTTTTATGGAAAAGATGAGGGACGAGTCCGCGGGGACAAGACCCGCAGGGCACAGTCGATGACACGGCAGGGGGTTGTTGCACAAATCGAAGAGATGTTGCAGCCGATCGCGTCCCGCATGGGGTTGGAGACTGTGGAAGTGACGGTCTCCGGCGAGGCCCATCGCACCGTGCTGCGCGTGCTGATAGACCGGCTGGAGGGCGGGATCACCGTGGAGGAGTGCGCGCGGGTTAACGAGGCCCTCAGCAGGCAACTGGACCTCTACGACCTGTTTCCGTACCGGTACACGCTGGAGGTATCCTCCCCGGGATTGGACCGACTCCTGCGCAGCGATGCCGATTTTCGCCGTTTTGCTGGTAAGAAAGTCGAAATCAAAACCATCGGGGCGGTGGACGGGCAGCGGCACTTCCGAGGCGTCCTGCTGGGCGTGATCGGGCCCGCCGTGGTGCTGCAAGGAGAGCAGGGACAAGTTCAAGTTCCGAAGGATCAGATCGCCCAGGCACGGTTGGTCGTGGAGATGGAAGATCTCCGCGCGGACCTGCGGGCGTGAGTGTGGAACAGATGGGGTGGCTAGCATGAACGTGGAGCTCATGAAGGCCCTCGAGCAGATCGAGGAAGAGAAGGGGATTGGCAAAGAGATCATCATCGAGGCCATCGAGGCGGCGCTGCTCTCCGCTTATAAGAAGAACTATGGCGCCTCTGCGCAGAACATGCGCATTGAGGTGGACCCCGACACCGGCGAGATGCGTGCCTACCAAATCCGGACAGTCGTGGAGGCGGTGGAAGATGAGAACTCGCAGATCGCCTTAGCCGAAGCGCAGGAGTGGGATCCGACCGCGAAAGTCGGCGACATGGTGGAAATCGAGGTCACCCCGCGCGACTTTGGGCGCATCGCGGCCCAGACCGCAAAGCAAGTGGTCGTCCAGCGGCTGCGCGAGGCCGAACGCGACCTCGTCTACAAAGAGTTTCGAGACCGGGAAGGCGACATCGTCACCGGTACGGTTCAGCGCATCGAGCGCAAAAATGTCTACCTGGACTTGGGCCGCATCGAGGCGGTCTTGCCGCCCACAGAGCAGATCCCGCGGGAGAGCTATCGGCAGAGCGAACGCATCAAAGCGTATGTGGTCGAGGTGCGCCAAGGTACCCGCGGCCCGCAGATCGTCGTGTCGCGAACGCACCCGGGGCTCCTAAAGCGGCTCTTTGAACTTGAGGTGCCCGAGATCTATGAGGGCATCGTCGAGATCAAAGCGATTGCGCGGGAGGCCGGGGGGCGCAGCAAGATTGCTGTCTCCTCTCGCGACCGGAACGTGGACGCGGTCGGGGCCTGCGTCGGCCCCAAAGGCAGTCGCGTCCAATCGATCGTCGACGAGTTGAAAGGCGAGAAGATCGACATCGTGCCCTGGAACGCCGAGCAGGCGCTGTTTGTCGCGGGCGCCCTCAGCCCGGCGAAGGTGACGCGTGTCGAGATCACCGAGGAGACGAAGACGGCGCTGGTGATCGTGCCCGATAACCAGTTGTCTCTGGCCATCGGTCGCGAGGGGCAGAACGCCCGGCTGGCCGCCAAATTGACCGGCTGGCGGATCGATATCAAAAGCGAGACCCAGATCAGGGAGATCGAAGCGAAGAAGCTGTTCGTGGATCTGCCTGAAGAGGAAGTCGCTCCCGCTGCGGCCCCGGAGGCCGTGTCGGCAGAAGGCCAGGGTGCCGTCGGGGCGGAAAGTGTGTCTGTCGCCTCAGACGCGACGCCCCCCGCCGAAGCACCGGCGGATGTGGCGCAGGAACACTCTGAGCTGACCACTTCCGTGCCCGAGGAGCGGGAGACGACAACCCCCGTGGCAGAGGACGAGGCGCCCGCGCAGCCGCTGTCGGAGGAATCTGAGCCGATCGCTGCGGTGGCGGTGGAGGGGGAGGCAGCCGCGTCCGCAGCAGAAGCCGCGGCGCCTGCGGGGCCGCCCGAGGACGGGGCGGATGCTCCCACCGGTGACGCGGTGAGTGGAACATCCACCACGGTGAAGCCAAAGAAGAAGCGGACGAAGAAGACGGCCGATGCCTAAGGTGCGGAAGGTCCCGACGCGGATGTGCGTGGCCTGCAAGCAGATGAAGCCCAAGCGTGAACTCATCCGCATCGTCCGCGTCGCGGACGGAAGTGTACGAGTCGACACGACCAGCAAGATCGCTGGCCGGGGCGCCTATGTGTGCCCGACGGAGCAGTGTGCCGACGCGGGCGTGCGGGAGGGGAGATTGCAACACGCGCTGGAAGTCCCCATTCCTGAAGACGTGCACGACGAGCTGCGGCGCGTGATCGCGGGGATGATCGCCTCTCAGGCGGGGGACAGCCAGCCCAAGGTGATTCGGATCCCGGCGAGCGCGGGGCTGCATCGCCGGTTGGGAGCGCATTGAACCAGGAGAATAGGTGACGGATGCGAGTGCATGAGCTGGCCAAGGACCTCGGGTTGAGCAGCAAGGCCATGGTGGACCTGCTGGCCAGCATGAACATTTCAGTGAAGAGCCACAGCAGCACCCTCGACGACGCGACGGTCGCGCGGGTGCGGCGAAAGGCGAAAGGGCAGGATCAGCCCAAGCCCGAGCCGTCCCGCATCGCCAAGACGGCGAGTGGAGAGCGCATTCTGGGCATGCGCAAGATCACACCACCGCCCCCGCCGCCTGAGCCCGTGCCCGCGCAGGAGCCGCTGGCGGCTGCCCCTCTGTCTGAGCTCCCTGTCAATGAGATGCCGGTAAAGCCTTCCGAAGAACCGGGGCTCAAAGTCAAACCCGCTGCACCGGAGGTTGCGGTGCCGACACGGCCCGCCGTTGCGGGCCCCACGGACGCAGAAGGCCGCCCCACTACTCGACCGGTGCAGCCCGCGGCTCCGCCCAAAGTGATCACCAAGGACTTTCGGATTCCCATGCGGCCGGGTGCGTATGCCGGGACAGCGGCTCCCACCCGACCGATGGTGAGGCCCACGCCCCCGCGCCGGGATGCGCCACGGCCCCAACCCCCGCGGGCCCCAGTCGAGCCGGGTGCTGCTCCGTTGCCCGCGCCGGTTGCGGCACCACCGAAAGAGCGAGTGCCCAAAATCAAAGAGCGCAGTCTTCCTCCACCGCCCCCGCCTACACCGGTAGCGGCACCGCCGGTCGTGACACCTGAGATTGAGCTTCCCGGTCCGTTAACCGTCGGCGAACTGGCGGCCAAGCTGGGCCTCGGCCCCGGCGATGTGGTAAAACGCCTGTTGGAGCAGCGTGTGCTGGCTGGCATCAATCAGCAGATTCCCGTGGAGGTCGCCGCGAAGGTCGCGGAGTCATTTGGGTCCAAGGTGCACAGGCTTGAGGGGATGGTCGTAGGCACACAGACAGTCGCTGCACCGAAGCGGCTGGAGGTGGCGCGAGATGACGCGGCCGTGCCGCGTCCCCCCGTGGTCACGATCCTAGGCCACGTCGATCACGGGAAAACCTCACTCCTCGATGCCATCCGGCAGACGGACGTTGCAGCCCACGAGTTTGGCGGGATCACGCAACACATTGGTGCATCCACTGTCGATGTGGACAGCCGGCGAATTGTCTTCATCGATACCCCCGGACACGAGGCGTTTACCACCCTGCGGGCGCGGGGGGCTCAGGTCACGGACATCGCCGTGCTGGTCGTGGCCGCCGATGACGGGGTGATGCCTCAGACGATCGAGGCGCTCAACCACGCCAAGGCCGCGGGTGTGCCGATCCTCGTGGCGATCAACAAGGTGGACCTCCCGCAATCGAATCCTGACCGCGTGAAGCAGCAACTCTCCGACCTGGGTCTGGTGCCCGAGGACTGGGGTGGCGACACCGTTACCGTCCCCGTGTCCGCGCGAACCCGCAAGGGCATCAAGGAACTTCTCGAGATGATCCTGCTGGTCAGCGACCTCCAAGAGCACCGTGCCAATCCCAACCGACCCGCCCGCGGGACAATCCTCGAGGCCCGGCTGGACCGCGGACGCGGCCCCGTGGCCACGGTGCTCGTGCAGGAGGGCACGCTGCGGGTGGGAGATGCCGTGGTGGCCGGATCGACGTCGGGCCGCGTGCGGGCGATCACCAATGACCGAGGAGACCGGTTGACCGAGGCCCCCCCGGCCACGCCGGCGGAGGTGGTGGGGCTCGACGATGTGCCGACTGCGGGGGACGTCTTAGAAGCCGTCGTCGACGAGAGAGAAGCCAAGGTGCTCGCAGAACAACGCCGCCTGCGTGCGCGCGCCGGGGAAGCCGCCGCAACCCGCGGGGTGGAGGAAGCGGTGCCCGCCGAGGGTGAGGCCAAGGAACTGCGCGTGCTCCTCAAGGCGGATTCACACGGGGCGGTCGAAGCCTTGTCGACCTCGTTGGCACGTCTTGCCTCCCCGGAGGTGGGCGTCACGGTCTTGCACGCAGCGGTGGGAAACGTGACCGAATCGGATGTCATGCTCGCCGCTGCGAGCCGGGCGATCATCATCGGGTTCAACATCCGGCCTGAGCCCCCGGTGCGTAGGCTGGCCGAGCAGGAGCACATCGACATCCTCACTTACCGGATCATCTATGAGGCCCTCGACGATATCAAGAACCGCCTCCGCGGCATGCGTGCCCCGAAGCGGGTCGAGGTGTCGCTCGGGCAGGCGGTGGTGCTCAAGACATTTACGATTTCCAAGGTGGGGACGGTCGCCGGATGCTCTGTCAATGCGGGGGTCATCACGCGCAGCGCGACGGTGCGCGTCATCCGCGACGGCGTTGTCGTCCACGAAGGCAAGATCAGTTCCTTGCGCCGATTCAAAGAGGACGTCCGCGAAGTGACAGCCGGCTTCGAGTGCGGCATTGGCCTTGAGCGCTTCCCCGACGTCAAAGTGGGCGACATCCTGGAAGCGTTTGAGATTCGGGAGGAACCGGCCTAAGTCGCGCGGGTAGGAGGGCGGTCGACGTGCCGGCATCCGGTCCCTCCGGGCGAACGGACGCCGCGCGAGATCGCGCACCGGAGTCGCCATGGTGATCGGCGTCCTGCAGGTCGAGCTCACTCTGCCCGCCAGCAACAGTCTGAAGGACAAGCGCCGACTCGTGAAGAGTCTGCTGGACCGCCTGCATAACCAGTTCAATGTCGCGGCGGCAGAGATCGACGCGCAGGATAACCACCGGCGAGCCCACTTGGCCGTGACGTGCGTCAGCAGTGAAGCCAAGCACGCCAACCAGATCCTCTCCCACGTGATGTCGACTGTCGACCGGGAATCAGAGATGGTGGTCGTGCACTATGACATGGAACTTCGCTAGCCCGGGGCCCTGGCGGTGGTCGTGCGTGCGCCTGGGGTGCGTCCCGGAGAACGGTGGTGGACTATGGGGCATCGTCCAGAAAGAGTTCGCGAGTTTATCAAAGAACAGGTCGGCGAGATCCTTCAGCGGGACCTGAAAGATCCGCGTATTGGTTTCGTGTCGGTGACCGGCGTCGAAGTGAGCGCCGACCTTCGCCATGCCAAAGTGTTCGTGAGTGTGCTCGGGGACGGGCAGGCGAAGGCCGACACCATGGCCGGGTTAGAAAGCGCCCAGGGATATGTGCGCGGGGAGCTGGGCCGGCGGCTGCAGATGCGGTTTTCCCCCGAGGTCCTGTTCCGATTGGACGAATCGATTGAGCGCGGCGTGCGCGTCATGAGCTTGATCCGCCAGGTCACTGAGGACCAGGGAGATGCCGAACCACCCCGACCAGATCGCCGGCGTTCTCCGAAAAAGCCGTAGCGTCCTCATCGCCTGCCATGTCGCCCCCGATGGCGACACCGTGGGATCGGCGTTGGCGCTCCGGCTTGCTCTGGCACGCCTGGGCATCCCCGCGCAGGTCGGCAGCGCAGACGGGGTGCCCGCCGCGTTTCGCACCCTCCCGGGCGCCGACACGGTGCTGACGATCCCCCCGACAGGGCGCTTTGACGCTGGCGTGGCCGTGGAATGCAGCACCTTGGATCGCGCGGGCACCTTTGGCCCGGCTTTGGGTCGTGCCACAACCTTGATCAACATTGACCATCACCTGAATACCGCCACATACGGCCACATCGTGTACCGGGATCCAGCGGCGGCCGCTGTCGGCGAGTTGGTGGGCAAAATCATCCAGGCGTTGCGGGTCCCCGTTGACCGTGAGATCGCGCAGTGTCTCCTCGCCGCGTTAGTGACGGATACAGGAAGTTTTCGGTATCCGAACACGACCGCTGAGACGCTTCGCCTTGCGGCCGACCTGATGGACGCTGGAGCGTCGGTGTCGGATATCGTGGAACGGGCGTACGAGACGCGTAGCCTCGGGGGGCTGCGCCTCCTGGGGATGGCTCTAGCGAGCGTCCAGCTCAGCGCCGACAAGCGTATCGCTTGGACGACTGTCACACCCCAGATGCTCGCCGCGGCGGGGGCGGTTTCGGAGGACACGACCGGTATCGTGGGGATGGTGCGCCAGATCGACGGGATTAAGCTTGCCTTGCTGTTTGAAGTGACTGCGGGAGGGGTCAAGGTCAGCATTCGCTCCCGCGGCGGCGCGAGAGCCAACGTGATCGCAGAATCGTTCGGGGGCGGAGGGCACCAGGGGGCCGCGGGTTTCACTGGGGCAGGCGAGCTGGCGCAGGTGATGGCGCAGACGCTGGCCGCAGCGGAGAGGGAGATTCACCAGATGGTGGAGCGGCCTTCGCCGCCTTAGCGGATGACGGATCTTATGGAACGAGGTCGGATGGGGGAGCGCGCGACGTCGTCTGTGGACGGAGTCCTGAGCGTTTGCAAGCCGGTGGGGATGACCTCACACGACGTGGTCGACGCCGCGCGTCGGATGGCGCACACACGCCGCGTGGGGCACACGGGGACTCTCGACCCCGGGGCCACTGGCGTGTTGGTGTTGGTCTTCAACCGGGCGACCCGTATCGCTGAATTCCTGGCTGATGCGGACAAAGAATACCGGGTGGAGGTCACGTTCGGAAAGTCCACGGACAGCGGTGATGCGTACGGCCGCACGATCCGGGAGGCTCCCGCGGAGACGCTCACGGGGGACCAGGTGGCCGCAGCGCTCCCGCAATTTGTCGGGGAAATTATGCAGGTGCCACCGCTTGCGTCCGCCGTGCACGTCGGAGGCCGTCGGCTGTACGAACTGGCCCGTGAGGGTGTCACGGTCGAAGTTCCTCCGCGCCGTGTGCGGATTTACCAGCTGAACATGCTTGACTTTGTTGCTGCCTCCCCGCCGCATGCGATGCTCCATGTCGTGTGTTCCAAGGGGACGTACGTGCGGCGACTGTGCTCTGACCTCGGAGACGTGCTCGGGTGTGGCGCGTTTGCGTCCTTCATGGTCCGAACCCGAGTCGGTCGCCATCAGCTGGCCGACTCGGCGACTCTGGAAGAACTGCAGGCGCTGGCCGATAACTCGAGCCTGGAGGACGCGCTCCTCTCGATGGACGACGCGCTCGCCGACCTCCCCGTGGTTGACTTGCAGCCGCCGCAGCGGCAGGCGGCGATGCGCGGCCAGCCCATTCCACTGTTCCGCGTCGCGCGATGGCAGCAGCTGGTCGGAGCCCCAGTGGTGCGGCTCCGCGATGCCAGTGGGTTGGTGGCACTGGCCCGCGTCGAGGAAGGGCTGCTTCGCCCGTTTAAGGTTCTGCGGGATTAACGAAGGCGTGGCGGATCAGCATGGACGTCATTCGCGGGTTGGAGGCGTTTCCGGCACACCGCACGCCCGTCGTGCTCGCGCTGGGCACCTTTGACGGTGTGCACCGAGGCCACCAAGCCCTGCTCGCTTACGCACGGGAGCGCGCCAAGACCTTGGGAGGTCGGTCTGTGGTGCTGACATTCGATCCCCATCCGGCTACCGTGCTGACACCGGAGTCTGCCCCCGCGCTTCTCACCACGATAGACGAGCGCCTGGAGTTGTTTGCGCAAGTGGGCGTCGATCTCACCGTCGTCGCGCGGTTTGACGACCGCCTCCGGCGGATGTCCGCCGAGGCGTGGGTGAATGCGCTCGCTGCTTGCATCCGAATGACGGAAGTTGTCTGCGGGCCCTCCTATGCGTTTGGCCATGATCGGCGGGGGGATCCCGACCTCTTGCGGGGCCTGGGCGCGCGTCTAGGTTTTCAATTGCGGGTCGTGGACCCCGTCGAAGCGGATGGCGAACGAGTGAGTAGTTCGCGTATCCGCCGTCTGCTTCTCGCCGGCCGCGTCTCAGACGCCGCTCGCCTTCTGGGACGGTGGTACAGCCTCCGGGGCACGGTGACGCGAGGGGAGGGGCGGGGTCGCGATCTGGGATATCCCACCGCCAACCTCCAGCTTCCCCCCTCCAAACTCATTCCTTCCACCGGTATCTATGCGGCCTATGCCCGTCCATCCGTCGGCGAGTTTGCGGCGGCCGTCAGCATTGGAACCCGTCCGACGTTCGGTCCAGGACCGCTCCAAGTCGAGGCGTACTTGTTGAACTTCAGCGGGGACTTGTACGGATCACCCCTTGAGCTGCGTCTAGCGGCGCGGCTGCGCGACGAGTTGACCTTTACCACGGCGGCGGAGTTAGTGGCCCAGATTGCGTCCGACGTTGCGGCGGTCCCACGGGCGCTAGTGGAGGCCTCCGAGCGCGCAGGGTGGGGTGAGCCGATGTTGGGAAGGAACCGCCCTCTCGACTGATCGGACGAAAGCCTCGCGGATGCAGATCCGCTCATCGCACCCGTTTGTGGCTCTCGCATCACGTTGCCCCACGTGTGTCCTTGTGTTATGGTTGAATAGGCGTCGATAGCTGGGAGGTCCGTGCCTCCGGCGGCCCCTTGGCTCATCGACTTTTTCTGTGGGTGATCCACGACCCGGATCGATTGCGCGACGCAACCCGGGATCGGGGAAGATGTGGGGGGTGGAGGACGTGGTGCTCGCGAAGGAAGCGAAAGAAAAGGTTATGACCAAGTACAAGAGACACGAGGGGGATACCGGGTCCCCTGAAGTGCAGATTGGGCTCCTGACCGAACGGATCAACCAACTAACTGAACATCTGAATGGGCACAAGAAAGACATCCACTCCCGCCGGGGACTGCTGATGATGGTGGGTCAGAGGCGGCAGTTGTTGGCGTACCTGATGCGATCGGACGTGGAGCGGTACCGCCAGATCGTCGACTCCCTTGGACTTCGTCGGTAGCTGGTCCGGATTGTTCCAACACAGTCACGTAGGCGGCACTCCGATGGGAGCGGACGCAGTCCGCTCCCATCAGTGTGTGAGAGGGTCCTAGGGTCTTGCGCCGTGTCATGCAGTCATAAGACGGTCGTGAAGCCCGGGTACGCAACAAGGAGGATGGTATGGTAGCACAGATCCACCGAGTCGAAGTCGAGGTTGGCGGACGGCCGATCTCATTTGAAACCGGAGCGCTCGCCCGCCAGGCGGGCGGCGCGGTGGTCGTCCGGTGCGGGGATACGATGCTCCTGGTGACCGCGACCGTCTCGCCGCAGATTCGGGAGGGCATCGACTTCTTCCCGCTGACCTGCGACTTCGAAGAGAAGATGTACGCCGCCGGGAAGATTCCTGGGGGGTTTTTCAAACGGGAAGGGCGCCCGGGTGAGATGGCCATCCTCACGTCTCGTCTCATGGACCGACCGCTTCGGCCGTTGTTTCCCTCCGGGTTCCGCAACGATGTCCAAGTGATCGCGACCACGCTCTCTGTCGATCATGAGACCGATCCCGCCGTGCTCGCGATCAACGGCGCCTCGGCCGCACTGGGAATCTCGGAGATTCCCTTTGAGGGGCCGATCGGCGCGGTGCGCATCGGCCACATCGACGGCGAGCTCGTCCTCAACCCCACATGGAAGCAACTGCAGGAGTCAAGTGACTTGGACCTGGTGGTGGCGGCCAGCGAGGCGGCCATCATCATGGTGGAGGCGGGCGCGAAAGAAGTGCCCGAACAAACTCTCCTCGATGCCCTCGACCTGGCCCACCGGGAAATCCGCCGCATTTTGGCCGTGCAGAAAGAATTAGTAAGCCGCGCCGGCAAACCGAAGATGACCTTCCCGCTCGCAACCGTCGATGCCGAACTCGATAAAGTCGTCCGAAGCGTGGCCACACCCCTGATCCGAGCGGCGCTCGCTCAGCCAGAGAAACTGAACCGCGAGGATGCGTTGCGCCGCGTGACCGATGAGGTCGCTCCGGCGCTCCGCGAGACCTATCCGGATCGCGGCAAGGAGATCGAAGCGATCATCCAAGCGGCCACCAAAGACGAAGTTCGCCGCATGATTCTCACAGAACGCCGTCGTCCGGATGGCCGCGGTCACACGGACATCCGACCGCTGGCGATTCAGGTCGGTCTGCTGCCGCGGGCGCACGGGTCCGGACTGTTCCAGCGGGGCCAAACGCAAGTGTTGTCGGTGGCGACCCTGGGCACCGGCCAAGACGAGCAGATGATCGATGACATTTCCCCGCGGACATTGAAGCGATTCATGCATCACTACTCCTTCCCACCGTTTTCCGTGGGCGAAGTACGCCCGCTGCGCGGCCCAGGTCGCCGAGAGGTTGGGCACGGGCTGCTCGCCGAGCGCGCGCTGGAACCGATGCTCCCTCCCGCCGAGGTCTTTCCGTATACGATCCGGCTCGTCTCGGAGGTCCTGGAATCCAACGGTTCAACCTCGATGGCCTCGGTCTGCGCGTCGACGCTCGCGTTGATGGACGCCGGAGTGCCGATCAAAGCGCCGGTAGGGGGCATCGCGATGGGGCTGGTCATGGGCCCAGATGGCGGGGCGGCGGTCCTCACGGACATCCAAGGTCTGGAGGACGCGATGGGAGACATGGACTTCAAGGTGGCGGGTACGCAGAGGGGTGTCACCGCGCTGCAGATGGATGTCAAAAATAAAGGCCTCTCACGCGAAATTCTCGCGAGCGCCTTAGAGCAAGCCCGTCAGGCCCGTGTCGTGATCCTGGAAGCTATGACGCGGGTCATTGCCGAACCCCGGCCCACGTTGTCACCGCACGCGCCGCGGATTATCACCATCGAGATCAACCCGGAGCGCATCCGCGAGGTGATCGGTCCAGGCGGCAAGGTGATCAACAAGATTACCGCCGAGACCGGCGTCAAGATTGACATCGAGCAGGACGGTCGGGTGCTGGTCGCCTCCGCGGATGAGGACGCAGCGAAGCGCGCCGTCGCCATGATCCAAGCCATCGTCCGCGAGATCAAAGTTGGGGAGATGTACTTGGGCCGCGTGACCCGCTTGATGAATTTTGGCGCCTTCGTCGAAGTGCTCCCGGGGAAGGAAGGACTGGTCCACATCTCAGAGTTGTCCGACAGCCGCGTCAATCGCGTCGAGGATGTCGTGAAGGTCGGCGACGAGCTGCTAGTCAGAGTCAAGGAAATCGACAACCTTGGGCGGATCAACCTCACCCGGCGAGGAGTCGGCACGCCCGGGGAAGCGGGAGCTGCGAGCCCCGAGGCGCCGGCGGACCGGCCGGGTCCAAGCGACCCGAGTCGAGAGCCATCAGGCGTCGGATCCGACCGCGATCGGGATCGCAACCGTCGGCGTCGGCCGGGCGGGGGCGGAGGGTCCGGGCGCGGGCCTGGGCCCGGTGCACCACGTCACTAGCCGGATAGAGCCTCTTTTTCTGCACTAGACTGGCGCGTTCGGGCGGGCCCGCCAGAGGTTCTCCGCGGGATTCGCCACAGGGATTCATTTTCGGGCAGGTAACCGAGTAGACACTATGGCGCGGGACGTGCGCTCTTCTCAACCTAGCGAGGCCATCGCCGCGACGACACTGGCGAATGGCATCCGCGTGCTCACCGAACGCATCTCGCATGTCCGCACGATTGCGATCGGGATTTGGGTCGGCACCGGGTCGCGCTACGAACCGACCGAGCAGCACGGGATTTCTCACTTCCTCGAACACCTTTTCTTCAAGGGCACGGCGACCCGATCCGCGCTGGAGATCGCGCAGGCCGTGGACGATATCGGGGGACAGATGAATGCGTTCACGGATCGTGAGCAGACTGTTTTCTACGTTAAGGTGCTTGCGACGCATCTGGATCGTGCGCTGGAAGTCTACGCCGACATGTTACTCAATTCCACGCTGGCCGATGAGTTTATCGAGCGGGAGCGCCAGGTGATCGCCGAGGAGATCAAAAGCTACGAGGACTCCCCGGATGAGCTCGTCCAGGACCTGTTCGCGCAGACCGTGTGGAACGGGCATCCGTTGGGGCGCCCGGTCATCGGCACGCTGGCCACCGTGACCAAATTGACGCGTGATGATTTCCGCATCTACATCCAGCGGCACTACCGACCGGACAACGTCATCGTCGCCGCGGCCGGAGACCTGCAGCACGATCAGGTGTGCGCCCTCATCACCCGGTATTTCGGAGGGTGGACGGGCCGCGGCTCCGCCGTGCATCAAGCCGCACCGCATTCCCAGGCCGATGTCGCGACACGGCTGAAGGAGACCGAGCAGGTGCACCTGTGTCTGGGGACCCAGGGGCTCGCCTACGCAGACGAACGGCGTTACACGCTCTCCCTCCTCGACCACCTGCTGGGCGGGGGGATGAGCTCGCGGCTGTTCCAGGAGATCCGAGAAAAGCGCGGGCTGGTGTACAGTATCGCGTCTTACGCTGTGGCGTACCGTGATGGAGGGCTGTTTGTCATCTACGCGGGTATGAGTCCCCAGGCTGGCGCCGAGGTGATTCGGCTCACGCTCGCGGAGGTGGAGAAGATGAAACTCCACCCCGTGGACGAGACGGAACTGCGGCGGGCGAAGGAGTCCCTCAAAGGCGGCCTGATGCTCGGGTTAGAGAGTACCGGGAGTCGGATGTCGATGTTGGCCCGATCGCAGATCTACCACGGCCGACAGGTCACCCTTGATGAACTCATCGCCAAGGTGGACGCGGTGACTGCGACGGATGTGCAAGAGATGGCGGCGGATTTGTTTGCCCCTGGGCGCTTGTCGATGGCGGCGATCGGGCCCTTTCGGACCGATGGCCAACTGACGACAGCGATGCGTGGAGCGTTCGAGCGCGTCGAGGCGAAGGCCTGACGACCGGGCCGCGCCTCCGACGAGGTGAGTCGGGTGGCCGAGAAAATTCGGGTGGCAGTGGCCGCCGCGGCGGGCCGGATGGGCCGGGCCGCGATCCGGGCCGTCGCAGCGCAGCCGGATATGATGTTGGTCGCGGCGTTGGGCCGCCAACACGGGGTGGGGCAGGACGCGGGGGCAGTCGCAGGGGTCGGAGCCCTGGGCGTCACGATCGCAGGGACGCCGGGGACCCTGTTCGATGCGAAACCCGACGTGCTGATCGACTTCACCCCCGGACCAGCAGCCGTCGAACACGCGCGGGCGGCCGTGCCCGCTGGGGTCCGCCCGGTTATTGGGGGAACGGGGATGAGTCAGGCCGATCTGGACGCTCTCGCCGCGTTGTGCGCGTCGAAGCGCATCGGCGCGGTGGTGGCACCGAATTTTGCGCTGGGAGCAGTTCTAATGATGGAATTTTCGCGCCAGGCCGCAAAGTACTTTCCCCATGTGGAGATCATTGAACTCCACCACGATCACAAACGCGATGCCCCCTCGGGAACCGCGTTGAAGACCGCGGCCGCTGTCGCCGCGGCCAGGACGTCGGTTCCCCCTCTCGCAGTCAAAGAGGAGCAGACGCTGCAGGGGGCCCGCGGGGCGCGGGCAGAGGGGATCCCGATCCACAGCGTTCGGCTGCCGGGTTTGGTGGCGCACCAGGAGGTCATCTTCGGGGGGCCGGGCCAGACCCTGACGATCCGACACGACTCCGTCAGCGAGGAGTCATTCATGCTGGGTTTACTCCTAGCCACGCGGCGTGTGCGGTCGCTGACGGGCTTGATCTTCGGGTTGGAGAAACTCCTTGAGTCATAATCACGGACGCAAAGTGATGAGTCAGGTGCGTCAGGAGTCGGGGTTCCGCGTTGGTCTTGTCGGTGCCACCGGGGCGGTGGGACGGGAAGCCCTGCGCATCTTGGAAGCCCGGCGCTTTCCCGCTGCCGAGATCCGATTGTTCGCCTCTCCGCGGTCAGCCGGCACGCGAGTGGGGCACCGCACGGTGAACGCCGTTGCTCCTGATGCATTCCGCGGTCTCGATGTGGTCATCTTCGATACGCCCGATGATGTCGCGCGGGAATTAGTGCCCCAAGCGGCGGCTGTCGGCGCGATGGTCATCGACAACTCGGCGGCGTTTCGGCAGGATGAGGACGTCCCGCTGGTGATGCCCGAGGTAAATGCGGAGGCGCTGCGCCGCGCGCCCCGGCGGATCATTGCCAACCCCAACTGCACCGTCGCGGCGTTTACGGTGCCGTTGGCTCCCTTGCATAAGGCCGCGACCCTCAAACGGGTCATCGCCTGCTCGTACCAGTCAGTGTCGGGAGCGGGGCAGCAGGGGGTGGAGCAATTGTGGGCAGAACTCGAGGCCACCGTCGCCTCGCACCGCCCCCTCGAGCGCCCTCAGGGCACGGCGTTTGCTCATCCCATTGCCTTGAACCTCATCCCTGCTATCGGATCCTGGCGGGACTCCGGGTTCAGCGAAGAGATCAAAGTCGCCGCGGAGTTGCGCAAAATGCTGGGCGCGCCGAGTCTGCCCGTGGGGGTGACCTGCGTGAGGGTGCCCACTGTTGTTGCCCACGGCGTGGCGGTGCATGCCGAGTTTGATCGCCCTCTGAATGTCGCGCGCGCCCGCGCCCTTTTGGCGGACGCTCCGGGAGTGGAACTGGTGGATGAGCCTGCGGCCGGTCGCTACCCCACCCCCCTGGCCGCCGCCGGACGCGATCCGTGCTTCGTCGGTCGCCTCCGCTCCGACGAAGCGGGCGGTCTGGCCTTCTTCGTCGTCGCGGATAACCTGCGCAAGGGAGCGGCCCTAAACGCCGTGCAAATTGCGGAGCGGCTAATTGAGATGGGACTCCTCACCTCGAAGGTAACCTCGTAGCCGTCGCGAGCTCTCTGTCTTCCTGGGCTACTGAACGAACACGCGCACGCAGCACGTCGCGCCCGAAGACCGGAGAGGTCGAGAGGGCCGGAGATATTGATGAGAGTCGTCGTACAGAAATTTGGCGGGGCATTGCTGGCGACGCCAGCCGGGCGGGTACAGGTGACCGATCTCATCGCCGCGACCCGCCAACAAGGCACCTCGGTGGTCGCCGTCGTCTCAGCGATCGGCCGTGAGGGGGATCCGTACGCGACCGACACGCTGGTGCGGCTCATGCGCGATATTGGCAGCCAGGTCGACCCGCGGACGCTCGACCTGTTGCTGTCCACCGGCGAGATCATCTCCACTGCCCTGGTGGCCCACACACTCGTGCGGGCTGGTTGCCCCGCGATTGCCCTCACCGGCGCACAGGCTGGCATCATTACTACCGACGAGTTCAACGACGCGCGCATTCTGCGGATTGATGTCACCCGGGCGCGGTTGCACATGGAGCGGGGGAGAGTTCCTGTAATTGCGGGTTTTCAGGGGATTACCCCAGACGGAGAGATCACCACGCTGGGACGGGGGGGAAGCGATACGACAGCGGTCGCGCTCGGGGCGGCCCTCGGCGCGGACGTCGTCGAGATCTACAAGGACGTCGAAGGGATCATGACGGCGGATCCCAAGCTCGTGCCCACGGCGCGGCCGATCGAGCGGATCACCTATGACGAAGTCTCGCAGATGGCCGCGTTGGGGGCCCGGGTGTTGCACCCGCGGGCGGCGGACATCGGCCGCGAGCATAACGTGCGGCTCGTCATCAAACTCATGGGGAGCCCGAATGGGGGGACAGTCATCGTGAAGGGTCAGGAACTGGGCGTGCCGATTGTGGACGACCGGCCAGTAGTCGCGCTTGCGCACCTGCCGGATGTTGTGCAGCTAAAGGTCGTGCGGAGACCGAGCGAAGACCTCGCGCGCCCCGAAAGCGCCTTAGCCGTGTTGGCTGAACACGGCATTAGCATCGACCTCATTACTTTGATGCCGGAGGTGCTGGCCTTCACTGTGAAGGAGGAGGCCGTCAAGGAGGCCGCCAACCTTCTCACCAAACTCGGATACCAGGTGCAGATCAGCGCCGCATGCGCTAAGGTATCAATTATCGGGGCCGGCATGCGCGGCCGGCCGGGGGTTATGGCCCGCGTCGTCAAAGCGCTCCACGGAGCCGGAGTGGAGATCCTCCAAACGGCGGACTCACACACGACGATCTCGTGCTTAGTGGCGCGTGCGCAGATGCAGCGGGCACTGGCCGCCTTGCACGATGAGTTCCAGCTGAGCGTCGAGGTCGCTTCACAGCGCGAGACGGAAGGGTAACATAAGAAGAGCGACTGGGTTAGTACACGACCACGGGCCTTCACACAGTATGTTCGTGCGCGTGACCGTCACAGCATAAGGAGGGGAGTGCAATGTCCACTTTCGGCCGTGTCCTGACCGCTATGGTGACGCCGTTTGACGAGACCGGCGCGGTCGACTACGCGCAGGTCGCCGCGCTCGCCAAGCGTTTGGTGAATTCGGGGTCCGACGGGATTGTTGTCGCCGGGACCACCGGAGAGTCGCCCACGCTGTCGGACGAGGAGAAGATCGCCCTCGTGCGGACCGTGAAGGAGGCGGTGGCGGGACGGGCGCCAGTTGTCGCGGGCACCGGGACGTACGACACACGCCACTCTATTGAGCTGACGAAGGAAGCGGGCCGCGTCGGCGCAGATGGGTTCCTCTTGGTCAATCCGTACTACTCCCGTCCCTCCCAAGATGGTCTGTATGCGCACTTCAAGGCCATCGCCGACTCCACGCCCAAACCTGTGATCCTCTACAACATTCCGGGGCGTACGGGCGTGAACTGCACGCCGGAGACCATCGCCCGATTGGCGGAAGTTCGCAACATCGTGGCGGTAAAAGAAGCAAGCGGCTCCTTAGACCAAGTCTCAGAGATCCGAAAGAAGACCCCGCCTAGTTTCGACATCTATAGCGGGGACGACAGCCTCACCCTCCCGATCCTTTCGGTGGGCGGCCGGGGCATTGTGAGCGTCGCGTCCCATTTGGTGGGCCCCGATATTCAGGAGATGGTCCAAGCCTATGAGCGGGGGGACGTCCGTAAGGCCGTGCAGATTCACCTGCGGCTCTTCCCGCTGTTTAAGGCGTTGTTCATCACCACCAACCCTGTGCCCCTCAAGGCGGCTCTCAACCTGAGCGGGTTCCGCGTGGGCAAGCCGCGCTTGCCGTTGGTGGAAGCGACCGCGAAAGAACGCGAACAGATTCAGAGTGTTCTGAAGGATCTCGCGCTCGTCGCAGTCTAGCGGTTCCAGCGTAGACACGTAGCCGAGCGGAGGCGGATGGCTGCACGCTGCAGCCGTCTGCTTCCACAGATGCCTCCATGTCATCTCCGCGGCCGTCCGCCACGACCCAGGCCCTCCTCCAGCTACACGAGCAGATCAGGATGTGCACCCGCTGCCCTCTCCATCGCTTGCGAACGCAGGCCGTGCCCGGAGTTGGTCCCTCCTCGGCAAGGATCGTCCTTGTCGGAGAAGCCCCCGGACGGCAGGAAGATCGTCAGGGAGAGCCGTTTGTCGGCGCGGCCGGGAAAGTGCTGGAGGGTTTGCTGGCGTCGGTCGGATTATCCCGCGCCGATGTGTACATCACCAACGTCGTCAAATCCAGACCCACCTCAGGACCGCGGCCCGGGCGCAATCGCCCACCGACGACCGACGAAATTGCGGCCTGCCGGCCCTGGCTCGACGAGCAGCTGCGTATCATCCATCCAGCCGTCATCGTCACCTTGGGCCGGATCGCCCTGGAGCAATTTGCCCCGGGGCGGTCGCTCGCCAAGGTCCACGGGAGGCTCCTCACAGATACAGGGGTGACGATTCTGCCTCTGTATCATCCAGCGGCGGTTCTGTACCGCCGGACCTGGATGCGCGTTCTGAAACGAGACTTCCAACAACTCCGACGCGTGCTGACGAAACCTCGTCGCACTCGCAAGACCGCACGGTGAAGGAGTGCTTCTAGTGGGCATAGAACGTGGTGGGTCGAGACTCAGATGCACCTGACAATGGACCTCTCTACGGAGCGCATATGTGCCGATCACTGTCGTCTGAGGTATGGGCCACTCGGTCCTGCCGACCAGCCGTCCCGAACGCCTCGCCTGCACTGAGGCGGCTGCAAGAAGTCCCGGTTTCATTTCCTTCGCCCGTTCGCTCGGTTACTGGGCTGTCCGGCAGTGGTCCACATCGATGTGACCAAGCACAGCTGTTTTCTCGCTGATTTCGGCGGAGCAGGGGCGGGGCGTTTTGTCCGTTCCGCCAGTGTGATGCTCGGTCCTGTCAGGTAAGGAGATAACGAGTGGCGCGAAGGAAACGCTCACACAACCGACGGCATGCGGCTGGCGCGATTGCGCTGGTGGGCGGTCTGCTTCTAGGATTGTCTTTTCTCCCGGAAGCGACCGGGCTCCCTGTCGTGCTGGGCCGCATACAACATGCTCTGCTGGGCGACGTCGCGTGGCTCATTCCCGCGGCGGCCGTCGTCGCGGGGTTCGCGTTATTGCGCGCTACTGAGCGGTCGCACCTGGGACGCCGCGCCGCAGGCGCGACACTGGTGCTCCTGGCAGGGGTGACTACCTACCACACCCGCATCGTTCACCCCAATACGATGGCGGATCTTGGGGGGCGGGGCGGAGGGGTCATCGGGGGCACCATCCAGTGGGGTTTGAGTCAGGTGTTTGGAAACACGGGCTTGTGGCTTGTGCTGATGTTGATCGCGCTGACCGGCGCGTTACTGTGGACGGGGATCTCCCCCGCGACTGTGATCGAAGGCGTCTTCGCCGCAATTCTGTGGCTCGCGCAGGTCGCCTCGCGCATCGTAGCCGTTGGGTGGCAGATGCTCGCTGCGGCCGTCACCGCCGTCGCTGGTGCTGTTGTCGCCGTGGTGGCGGTGGTGGTGAATGGGCTCACGGCCGCTGGACGTCGGGTCTCTGGTTGGTTCCACCCCGCCCCACAGCCTGAACCTGCAGAGGCGAGTCCACCACGACCCATGGACACACGAACGGCATCTTCCGCTCCGACGGTTGCTCCGCCGACGCCTGTGCAACTTCCCGCCCGAGTCGCTGGTGCGCCAACATCGCGCGCGAGCGGAATGCGCCCCGAACGTCCACAGACGCGTGAAGCCGTTCGGGCGGGCGCCGCTTTTCAACAGGAAGCGCTGGCACTCGAAGCCCCCTCAGGCGGCTATCACCTTCCGCCTCCGACACTGCTAACGGACCTGCCCACCGGGCGGGGCAAAGGCAAATGGGATCCCGCGGATGTAGCGAAGGCGCTGGAGCAGACTCTTGCGAGCTTCGGCGTGGACGCGAAGGTGACGCGCTGGGAACAGGGCCCCGTGGTGACGCGCTTCGAAGCCCAGCCTGCGCCCGGCGTCCGGGTGCAACGGATCAGCAGCTTAACCAATGACATTGCTTTGGCGTTGGCTGCGCCCAGTATCCGTATTGAAGCTCCCATCCCGGGCAAGTCGGCTGTCGGTATCGAAGTCCCCAACCAAAAGACGTCTTTAGTGCACATCAAGGAAATTCTCTCCACTGAGGACTACCAGCGCGCGGAGGGTCCGCTGGTCGTCGCCTTGGGCAAAGACATCGCGGGGCACCCCATTCTCGGCGATCTCGCCGAGATGCCGCACCTGCTGATCGCGGGGGCAACTGGATCGGGCAAGTCCGTCATGCTCAACGCCATTATTGCCGGACTGCTGTTCCGCTGCACGCCTTTGGAAGTCCGTCTGCTGATGATCGATCCCAAGCGCGTGGAGTTCGCGAACTACAACAACATTCCGCACCTGCTCGCCCCTGTGGTGACCAACCCTCGTGCGGCCGCCGGGGCACTGCGGGAAATGCTGAAGGAGATGGAGGAACGCTTCGAACGCTTCGCGGCCACCGGCACGCGCAACATTCAATCCTATAACCAGCTGACCGACGTGGAGCGTTTGCCCTACCTCGTCATCGTTGTGGACGAACTAGCCGACCTGATGATGGTCGCCCCGGCCGACTTCGAAGACGTCATCTGCCGTCTCGCGCAGATGACCCGCGCCACCGGGATCCACATGGTCGTCGCGACGCAGCGGCCGTCCGTGGACGTAATCACGGGACTCATCAAGGCCAATATCCCATCGCGCCTGGCGTTTGCGGTCAGCAGCCAGGTCGATAGCCGCACCATTCTCGACTCCCCCGGTGCCGAAAAGCTGTTGGGCAAAGGGGACATGCTGTACTTACCGATGGGCTCCGCGCGGCCAGTCCGCGCCCAGGGCGCATTCATCGCCGATAGCGAGATCCACGCGCTGGTCGCGTGGTGGAAGGCTCAAGGCCGGCCGGTCTTCGACCAGGACCTCCTACACGCCGAGCAAAGTGGCGCGGAGGCCAGCGGGGATGAGGATGCCCTCCTGACCGAGGCCGCGCGGTTGATCGTGCGGGCCGGGTACGGGTCAGTGTCGTTGCTACAGCGCAAGATGAAGATCGGCTACGTCCGCGCCGCCCGCATCGTCGACCAGCTGGAAGAAAAGGGTGTTGTCGGGCCTGCCCAGGGCAGCAATCCGCGCGATGTTCTCGTAGGGCTGGACGAACTCGACCACCTCCTCCGACCGAGCTCGGCTGCCGCGTCCTCCTAGCCTTACGCGCGGGGCCAGGAGTTCCGGTCGGCGACTCGAAGTGTACCTCCGCCAACCCCAAACAGCCTAATCAGTGATTCCCCAGGAGGTGCACAGAGTATGAGAGCCAGTGTGCGGGTCGCGGCCGCGGTGCTGGTCGTGATCACAGTGGTGCTATGGGCGATCCCCGGCACGCCGGTCGTTGCCCAGGCAAAGAAGATGCGCGTGGGGCTCGTTTTTGACGTTGGGGGACGCGGTGACAAGTCCTTTAACGATATGGCCTATGAGGGCCTCACCCGCGCGCAACAAGAGTTCGCCGCGACCCTCGAGACACGGACCCTCGAGCCCACTGCGGGCGGTGAGAACCGCGAGGAGCTCCTGCGTCTGTTGGCCGGAGAGAAGTACAACCTGATTTTGGGTATCGGGTTTCTCTTCACCGACAGCATCACCCGTGTGGCTAAAGACAACCGTGGTGTGAAGTTTGCCATCGTGGACGGGTTTATCGACAAGGAACCTAACGTAGTCAGCCTGTTGTTCAAGGCGAACGAAGGCTCGTTCTTGGTGGGGGCCGCTGCGGCGTTGAAGTCCAAAACCAACAAGGTCGGGTTTGTAGGTGGAATGAAGATCCCGCTCATCGAGGAGTTTGAAGCGGGCTACATCGCGGGCGCCAAGTATGTCAAGCCTGCGATCACCGTATTCAGCGAGTACGCGGGCACGACCGGCGCGGCGTTCAACGATCCGGTCAAGGGCAAAGAGCTTGCCTTGGCGGAGTACGACCGCGGGGTGGACATCATCTACCACGCGTCGGGAGGTACCGGGCTCGGTGTCTTCCAGGCTGCGGTGGTCAAGAAGCAGATGGCGATCGGCGTGGACGCCGACCAGTCCCTCACGGCGGCTGCGGACCAGCGCCTCCAAATCCTCACCAGCATGCAGAAGCGCGTAGACGTCGCCGTATATGAGACGATCAAAGCTACCCTCAATGGCCAGTACAAACCGGGCGTGCAGGTGTTTGGGCTGAAAGAAGGCGGCGTCGGTTATGCCGTCAACCAGTACAACAAGGCGATGATCCAGGATATCGTGCCCAGGCTCGAGGCGTTAAAGAAAGATATCATCGCTGGAAAGATCAAGGTGCCCGCGAACAAGAAAGAGCTTGAGGAGTTCGTTAAGACGCTGAAGTGAGTGGTCACCGGTCCCAAAAGGGGGTGGAGGAAATCCCTCCACCCCCTTTTGCTAAGGAAGGCCGCGGACTGCTCATCCGCCATGCGCGCGAGTCTGTAGTTCCTGCGTCCCGTCGTCACCTCGGGCTCTAATGGACCCCCTTTTCATTGAGCTGCAAGGGATCACGAAACACTTCCCCGGCGTGATCGCGAACGACCATATCGACTTGGCGGTCCGCCGTGGGGAAATTCATGCCATCGTGGGTGAGAACGGCGCGGGGAAATCCACACTGATGCGGATTCTGTACGGGCTATACCAGCCCGATGGCGGCAGCATCGAAGTCAACGGCCGGCCAGACGTCATCGACAGTCCGCGGCGAGCACTGGAGCTGGGGATCGGCATGGTGCACCAGCACTTCACGCTCATCCCCGTCTTCACGGTCGCCGAGAATGTCATCCTGGGCAGTGAACCCGCCACCTGGGGCCGGTTGCGTATGACTGAGGCGCATCAGAGGATCGCGGCGCTGTCTCAGCAGTACGGCTTTTCTCTGGATCCCGCTGCCCTGGTCGGCCACCTCTCAGTTGGCGAGCAGCAGCGAGTGGAGATCATCAAAGTTCTCTACCGCGGGGCCGAACTGCTTATCCTCGATGAGCCTACGGCCGTGCTGGTCCCGCAAGAAGTCGAGGAGCTGTTTAGCAACCTCCGACGCCTGAAAGAACAAGGAAAAACCATCATCTTCATCAGCCACAAGCTCGATGAGGTTCTCGCGATCTCCGACCGCATTACCGTCTTGCGGCGCGGCCGGGTGATTGGCACCGTGACGGCGGGAGGGGCCTCTAAGGGGCAGTTGGCGGAGAGGATGGTTGGCCGCCCGGTGCTGCTAGAGCTCGCTCATCCGCCGGTGACCCCGGGCGCCGTCCGGCTGGAGGCGCGCCACCTGAGCGTCTCCGGGACGTCGACACGCCTTGCCGTTCGTGACATGTCGCTCTCTGTGCGCAATGGCGAGATCTACGGTATCGCCGGCATAGAAGGGAACGGGCAGACCGAGCTGGTGGAAGCGCTGGTGGGGCTGCGGCCGGTCAGCGCTGGCGTCCTGCTCATCGACGGCCACGATATGAGCCGGAGCACGGCCCGCGCCATCCGCTTACTCGGGGTGGCTCACATCCCCGAAGACCGCCACCGTCGAGGACTTGTGCTGCCGATGGCGGTGTGGGAGAACGTCATCCTGGGGCACCACTACCGAAAGGAGTTCACGAACGGGCCGCTGTTGAACCGTCCGGCCATTGACGACTTTGTGCGCCGCCGCGTGAACGAGTACGACATCCGCGTCGCCGACACGGAGGTGCCGGTGCTGGCGCTGTCGGGTGGCAGTCAGCAGAAAGTGATCGTGGCCCGGGAATTCGCATTTGCCCCCAAGGTTTTGGTCGCCGCGCAGCCGACGCGCGGTCTGGACATCGGTGCCACGGAGTTTGTGATGCGCCAGATCTTGGAGGCGCGGGAGGCGGGTATGGCCGTCTTACTGGTCTCGGCCAACCTCGAGGAAATCCTGGTACTGTCCGATCGAATCGGTGTGATGTATGGCGGAAGACTGGTGGGTGAGTTTGTCCGTGGTGCGGCTACTCCGGCGGAGCTGGGCTTGTATATGACGGGCGCCAAACAGCAGGAGGAGGCACGGGTGGGATGAAAGGCCGCCTGTTCGCTCTCCAGATCGCCGCCCCGCTGTTGGCGATCTTCTTTGGGATGCTAATTTCCTCTGTCATCATCATCGTCATCGGCCGCAATCCCCTTGATGTATACGGCGTGATGGTGCGCTTCAGCCTGACGCGCACCGACAGCCTATTTTCCATCCTGTTTAAGGCGACGCCGCTGCTGTTCGCCGGCCTGGCGGTGGCCATCTCGTTTAAGGCGGGTCTGTTCAACATCGGCGTCGAGGGCCAGTACTACGTCGGTGCCTTCTGCGCCGCGCTAGTCGGCTTCGGCCTCAAGGGCCTGCCCATGATCGTGCATCTTCCCCTGGCTCTTCTGGCGGCGATGGTCGGCGCGATGGCGTGGGCCCTGGTCCCGATCCTCCTGAAGCTGCGGCGAGGTGCGCACGAAGTCATCACGACTATCATGATGAACTACATCGCCTCCGCCTTGTTGCTGTACCTCATCAACGATGTCTTTCGAGACCCCGCCCAGGCTGGCACCCCGCGCGTGCGGACGCCCGAGGTCGCCCTGTCCGCGCGCATCCCGTCCCTCGGCCCGCTGTTGGCCCGAGTGGGTCTGCACGGCTCTGACATTGAGAAGGTCAACGTGCTCTTGGTGGGCGGCATCCTGCTCGCGGTGGTCCTAGCGTATTTCCTCGGCCGTACGAGGTTTGGTTATGAGGTACGCGCTGTCTCGTTCAACCCGTTGGCGGCGGAAGCCGCCGGCATCCCCAATGCCCGTACCCGGTTCGAAATGTTCATGCTTAGCGCCGCGATCGCCGGTATGGCCGGGCTGAACGACATCCTGGGTTTCTTCGGGTACCTGGACATCGACTTTCCCAAAGGCCTCGGGTTCTTAGGCATCTCGGTCGCGTTGTTGGCCAAGAATAATCCGCTGGGTGTCATCCTGGCCGCGTTGCTGTTCGGTTTTCTCGACCGGGGCGCAGCCGGTGTGCAGTTCTTCGCCCAGGTCCCCAAGGAGACCATCGTGATCTTGCAGGCCATCATCATCCTAGCGATCGTTGTCGCGTATGAACTGTTGACCCGCTACATTCGCACCCAGCGCAAGCGCGAGGCCGAACTCGTCGCGCCGGTGGCCCTGACTGCAGGCGCAGGCCCGTGACTCACTCCGCCGCGACTGCCTGTTCGGAACATCGTGTCACCGCCCTCGTTCGGCGCTCGGTAGGGAGGCCTCGGATCCGTGCCGTTGCACCTTCGAGCCGACCATGGAGTATGTGACCGCCCTCTTCAACGTAGCCCTTCTTGCCAGTGCCATTCGGGTGACGATGCCGATCCTGCTGGCATCGCTGGGCGCCGTGTATACCGAACGAGGTGGGGTCGTGAACATCGGACTGGAAGGCATCATGATCATGGGCACCTTCTTCGGGGCCGTCGGCAATTACGCCGTCGATAACCGGTTCCCCGCGCTGGTGCACGCCTGGCCCGACGTGGCTCCCCTTGCTGGAATGTTATCTGCCATGGCCGTCGGAGTCGTCTTTAGCCTCATCCATGGCTTGATGACGATTACCTTGCGAGTCGACCAGATTATCAGCGGCGTGGCGCTGAATCTCCTGGCCGGGGGGTTGGTGCGCTTCCTGAACATCCTCCTGTTTACGCAAGCAACACAGTCACCCGCCGTCCGCGGCTTCACCTCATTCGATGTTCCCTTCCTTAAGAACATCCCCGCGCTTGGTCCCCTGGTGACCGGAGTCTCTCCGATGGTCCTGGTCGGTTTGCTCTGTGTGCTCCTCAGCCAGTGGGTGCTGATCCGCACGCGCTTCGGATTGCGGCTGCGGGCCGTGGGGGAGTATCCGCTGGCCGCGGACACGCTAGGTGTGAGTGTGTACAGGCAGCGCTTTGCGGGGGTCGTGCTGAGCGGGGCGTTTGCGGGGATGGCCGGGGCTTACTTGGCCATCGAGCAGGCCCACGTGTACTTCGAAGGAATGACACAAGGGCGGGGCTTCATCGCGCTGGCCGCGATGATCTTCGGCAACTGGTGGCCGCTTGGCGCGCTGGGCGCGTCCGCGTTGTTTGGGTACTTCGACGCACTAAGCTTGCGGGTGGTCCGGCTGCCTGTGCCGTACGAATTCATCAGCGTGCTTCCCCAGATTGTGACCATTCTCGTGCTCGCGGGTTTCGTGCGGCGGGCGCAGATGCCGGCCGCGGACGGAGTGCCCTATACCAAAGAGGAAGAGTAGATTCGCCAGGCGGCGTGAGCCGGGCGGTGAGTCGATTCGACGGTCAACCCGCGGATCCCGGTACTCCGTGGTTGTGCTCGGCGGCGCCAACATCGATGTTGTGGCGAGTGCCGATCCGCTGCGCCCGGGGATCAGCAATCGAGGCATCGTCCGCATTGGGTCAGGAGGCGCGGGTCGGAATGTCGCCGTCAACCTCGCCCGCCTGGGAGTCCGGACAGCGTTCATCGGGGCCGTCGGAGACGATCCTCTCTCTGACAGGGTAGTCGCGTCCACAGCCCAGGCAGGTGTAGACATCTCCGGCGTTACGCGCATGACTGGCTCCAAGAACATCTACGTCGCGATGATATCAACGAGGCTCGTGCAATGGGCGGTGGCGGATATGGCCGCGGCGGAATCACTGACTCCCGGCCACATCCGGGTGCAGGCGAGCGTCATTCGTGCAGCCGACGCTGTGGTTATTGATGCGAATCTCGCGCCGCAGGCGATTGCTGTCGCGTGCGAACTTGCTGCTGGCCGACCGCTGTGTCTGTTGCCGGTCTCACCTGCGAAGGCGCCCCGGATAGCACCATATCTTGAGGTTGCGTCGTGTGTCGTGCTGGGCGCAGCTGAGCTCCAGATCTTGGCCGGTTCGGCGATCCACGATCCCTCCGATGCCGTACCGGCGGCGGGCGCTTTGCGCCGCGCACCGGGTCTGACGACGGTCGTGACCATGGGCGCGCGAGGGTTGGTCTGGGTCGGTCGCGAGGTCTTCCATCTTCAAGTCCCGCCGGTCTCCGTGCTAAATCCATCCGGGGCAGGAGACGCGGTGGCCGCGGCGGCAATCTTTGGTATCCTCGCGGGACTTCCAGAGGAGATGGCGGCTCACCTCGCGCTGGCTGCGGGAGTGATGACCGTCACGGTAAACGATA
This sequence comes from bacterium, assembly GCA_036393975.1. Classification (GTDB taxonomy): domain Bacteria; phylum Sysuimicrobiota; class Sysuimicrobiia; order Sysuimicrobiales; family Kaftiobacteriaceae; genus 13-1-40CM-64-14. Next base: position 42,687 of record DASWFZ010000244.1, read on the forward strand.
GCACGCACCCAAAGTTGTCGCTGAAGACTCTATATGCTCATGCACAATTGGCCATCGATCGTTGACATTGCCCCCGAGGTCGCCGACGCTCTCCGGCGGGGTCAACCGGTGGTCGCTCTGGAGTCAGCGGTCATCTCCCACGGCCTCCCCCCACCCATCGGCCAGGAAGCGTCCGCAGCCCAGGAGGAGGAAGTCCGGGAGACCGGGGCAGTGCCTGCTACGGTGGTCGTTCTTGCCGGCCGCATCAAGGTCGGGGCGACGGCGCGCGAACGGGACCAGCTCATGGCATCGGGCGCCATCAAGATCGCCGCGCGAGACTTACCCGTGGCCGCTGCGCTTTCAGCGACGGGAGGGGCGACCGTCTCTGCGACTATCACCATTGCAGACCTGGTCGGTATCCGGGTGATCGCCACCGGCGGCATTGGCGGCGTGCATCTCGGCGCAGAGCAGACGTGGGACGTCTCGGCCGACCTGCGTGCGTTGGCTGAACATCCTGTCGGGGTAATCTGCGCGGGTGCGAAAGCCATCTGCGACATCGGTAAGACGTTGGAGTTCCTGGATACGGCGGGGGTTACAGTCGTAGCGTACGGCACGGACAATTTCCCTAATTTCTATGCACGGGAGAGCGGCTTTCCAGCGCCGCGGCGCGTTGACACGCCACGCGATGTCGCGAGCATCCTCGTGGGCAAACGGAGTCTGCAGCAGAGGACCGCAGTAGTGGTCGCTAACCCCATTCCGGCCGCCGATGCTCTGACAGAACGCGAGGTGACTGACGCCGTTCGGCGTGCGACCGCCCAGGCGACCGCGGCGGAGGTACGCGGCGGAGACCTCACACCGTACCTGCTGGCGGCCCTGGCCGACTTGACGGGGGGCAGGTCGTTACACGCGAACCTGGCCTTGTTGCAGGCGAACGCGGCGCTGGCGGCCAAAGTGGCCGTGGCGCTGTCGAAAGCGGAGTAAGAGGAGTGACTCTGGAAGCAATGGAACAAGATCAGGTGTGCCCGAGGGACGAGCGGCATCTCCGTTGGAACCGCTGGGGATCGGTGAGCGTCTACGCAACGCCCGCGAAGCGCGCGGGCTAACGCTTGGCGCGGCCGAGGGCTTGACGCGGATTCGGGCCGTCTATCTGCAGGCGTTGGAAGACGAACAATTTGACCGCTTACCTGGCCCGGCGTACACGCGGGGATACTTACGTACCTACGCGCTTGCCCTCGGCCTCCCCGCGAGCGAATTGGTGGAGATGTACCCGGCCGCATTCGGTACATCTCCCCGACCCGTCTTCACTACAACGCCCGCGCAGATTCCCATTCGACCAACCACCTCGCCATCACGCATTCGGCGCCTCGTCATATACGTCGGGGGCACCGCCGTGACTGTGGTCCTCGTCCTCGGGTTTATCGGCTACCAACAGTTGCGGCAATTTGCCCAACCCGTCCCTCCCTTGCCTTCCACCCCGAGTGTGGACAGCGCCCAGCCGCCGGCGAGTCCCAAGCCTGCCGCGCCCCCTCAGGCAAAGCCGTCCGTGATCCCCGTCCCTCAGGCCGCAGCAAACGCCGGCCTCGAACTCGCCGTGGTCGCTACGGGAACCAGTTGGCTTAACGTCGTCGCGGATGGAACGGAAGTGTTCCAAGGGTTTGTACAGGCTGGCGACGCGCCGGTCTGGCACGCGCAGCAACGCTTGAGTATCCGCGTCGGTAACATGGACGCGGTCGCGCTGCGAGTGAACGGCCAGCTGCTGCATCCTGAGAGGCAAGGGAAGGTATGGGACGGAGTCTTCACCGCGCCTTGATCCGCAAATCCGCGGGGCCGCTTGGAGGTTCCTGCGAGGACTGTTCGCCCTTGTAGCGAAGTCCTGAGCATCTGCTGAAATCTGTCCGCGTAGTTGATCTCGGAGCTGGACCTCACGCATGCGTGCAGAAATCGTCTCGGTAGGCACCGAGCTCCTCCTCGGTCAAATCATCGATACGAACGCCGCATACCTCGCCCAGCGGCTTGCCGAAATCGGCATCGATGTTTATTTCAAGCAGACCGTAGGCGATAATTCCACCCGGGTCGAGGAGGCTGTCCGGCTCGCCCTGTCCCGATCTGATGTCGTCTTGATCACCGGAGGGTTGGGGCCCACCGAAGATGACCTGACCACCGCCTCCGTCGCTGCGGCGCTGGGAGTCGATGTTGCCCACGACGAAGCGGTCGCGACACACATCCGCCGGTTCTTCGAAAGCCGTGGCCGGACGCCCCCGCAAACGGTTTTCAAGCAGGCTCTGCTCCCTCGTGGGGCGCGGGTCATCCCTAACGCTCGCGGCACCGCACCCGGTATCCACCTCGAGTACCGGGGGCGGGTAATTTTCATCATGCCGGGCGTTCCCTACGAGATGAAGGGAATGATGGAAGGTTATGTGTTAGCGGCGTTGCGGGATCGGGCCGGACTTGCCGTGATCCGTTCTCGTGTCATGCGCATCACCGGCGAAGGAGAGTCGGCGGTGGAAGTTCGGATCAAGGATCTGCTCCAACAGACTGCGCCCACGATCGCGCCCTACGCGAAGTTAGGTGAGGTCCACCTGCGCTTGACCGCCAAAGGACCGCCCGATGATGTCGCAGCCGCTCTGACCCGAGGCGAGGCGCAAGTCCGAGAACGGCTCGGTGAACTCGTCTACGGCGTCGATGACCAGACGCTGGAAGAGGTCGTGGCGGGTTTGCTCACGTCCCAGAAACGTACCGTGGCCGTGGCCGAGTCATGCACGGGCGGGCTGCTTAGTCAGCGCCTCACCACCGTTCCCGGAAGTTCGGAGTTCTTTGTGGAGGGCGTGGTGGCTTACAGCAACGAGTCGAAATCGCGCGATACAGGAGTCCCTCCCGATCTGATTGCTTCTCATGGCGCGGTCAGCGCTGAGGTCGCCGAAGCCATGGCGGCTGGCATCCGCCAAAGGGCGAGCGCGGACGTGGGGCTGGGGGTCACCGGGATTGCTGGGCCCGCCGGTGGCACGCCAGAAAAACCCATCGGCTTAGTGTATATCGCGCTCGCGGATTCGGGCGGTCCGGTGCACCGGAGGCTGATGTTCGGATCGGAGGCAGGACGCGAGGGAATCCGCTTCCTGGCTGCACAGGCCGCGTTGAACCTCCTGCGCCTGCACTTGTTGCGTGCATGACGCAGCAGCATCGTATCTTTGTAGCCGTTGAGTTGGCCCCGGCGCTGCACCAAGCTGTGGTCGATACCCAGCAACGCCTCGAGGCCGCTGGGGCCCGGGTGCGGTGGATCAAGCCTGCCAACCTGCACTTCACGTTGCGCTTTCTGGGCGAGGTCACTCCGGCACAGGTGGCTTTGGCCAAGATCGCGACCCGTGAAGCGGTCGCGGGAGTAACTCCGTTCACCATCGTGCTGCAACGCCTAGGTGCGTTTCCGAGCTTTCAGCGACCTCAGGTTGTCTGGATCGGAGTCTCGGACGGTGCGCAGGAGTTCGAAGCACTTGCCGCCCGGCTCGAGGAGCGTTTGGTCCACCATCGATTTCCTCCAAGCGATCGACCGTTCAAGCCCCATCTGACCCTGGCTCGAATCCGTGAGACCCGGCAGTGGGGAGACGTGGTGCGAGCGCTGACGCAGGACCAAGACGCGGAGGCTGGTTCGATGACGGTCGAGGCGGTGGTGGTCATGGAGAGCCTCTTGAGCCCCAAGGGGCCGGTCTACACACGGCTAGAGGAGGTCAGCCTCTCGGGCCACGAGAAGTAGTGGGGGAGGGGCAGAAAGGCCAGTAAGTTTGACAAGCGAACAAATGTTTGGTAGACTGCGGCCGAACTAGGAGGGCTGGAGGTCATGCCGATGAACGAAAAGCAGCGAGCCCTCGATCTTGCCCTAGCGCAGATCGAGAAGCAGTTTGGCAAAGGCGCCATCATGAAACTGGGCGAGGCGGGCGCGAAATTCGCGGTCGAGGTCATCTCAACCGGTGCCCTAGGTGTTGACCTCGCTTTGGGCGTCGGGGGGGTCCCGCGGGGCCGCGTCGTGGAAATCTACGGACCTGAGTCATCCGGCAAGACAACGTTGGGGTACCACATCATCGCCGAAGCGCAGCGGAGCGGGGGAGTCGCCGCTTTCATCGACGCCGAGCATGCCCTGGATCCCAACTATGCCAAGTCGGTGGGAGTGAACATTGATAACCTGCTGCTCTCGCAACCCGACTCTGGCGAGCAAGCTCTCGAGATCGCCGAGACGCTGGTGCGCAGTGGCGCCGTGGACGTGATCGTCGTGGACTCGGTGGCTGCGCTTGTGCCCAAGGCGGAACTGGAAGGCGAGATGGGCGACGCCCACATGGGGTTGCAGGCGCGGTTGATGTCGCAGGCCCTGCGGAAACTCGTGGGCGCTATCAGCCGTTCGCACACGACGGTGGTGTTTATCAATCAAATTCGTGAGAAGCTCGGGGTCATGTGGGGCTCGCCGGAAACCACTACTGGCGGCCGGGCGTTGAAGTTCTACGCCTCGGTACGGATGGAGATTCGGCGTACGGAGAGCATCAAGATTGGGGAGGAAGTCAAAGGAATGCGTGCCCGGGTGAAAATCGTGAAGAACAAGCTCGCCTCGCCGTTCCGCGACGCCGAGGTGGATATTTACTATGGGCACGGGATTTCCAAGGCCGCGAGTATCCTGGATGTGGCCGCTGCCCAAGGCATTATCCAGCGGACGGGCACGTGGTTCTCCTACGGCGAAATGAAACTGGGGCAGGGGCGCGATAACGCGCGCGACTTCTTAGAGAGCAATCCGGAGCTCGCACTGGAGATCGACCGCCGCGTCCGAGTGCATGTCGGACTGACGAAAGCTGCACCTACCTCGGCTCCGGCACGGGACGGGCAGCCGTCCCGGGAGCCAGCGAAGGGCCGGGCTTAAGCGGGAGCGGCATTGTGAAAGTCGTGCGCGTTGACCCGCCGCACGGCCGAGACGGTCATCAGCGGGTCGTCTTCGACCGTGGTGTCACCATTCGGCTGCGCCCAGACGACATTACCGCGCTGGGGCTCCAGCCTGGGATCGTCCTTGACGACACCGCCGGGCGCGAGATTCGGAGGCGAGCAGAGCGCGCGCTCGCGGTCGGAATCGCGAACCGACTTCTGGCGGTCCGCCTCCGGAGCCGCCGGGAGCTGGAAGACCGGTTGCACCGCCGGGGAATCTCTGCCGACATCCTCGCCTCCGTCATCGCCGACCTCGAACGGCACGGGTTCATCGACGATCGGCGATTCGCTGAGGCCTGGGTGCGGACCCGCCGGGCTTTACTGCCGTCGGGGCGGATTCGGCTGCAATACGAGCTCGCTCGCAAAGGCGTCGCACGTGACGCCGTAACCCAGGTCCTGGGGGGCGGCGGGGACGAAGCGGAGTTAGCATTGGCAGTGGCGCAGGGCCGCATGCGGCGCTACCGGGGTCTGCAGCCCGAGGTGGTCTACCGCCGCCTTGGCGGGCTGCTCCAGCGCCGCGGCTTTTCCAGCGGAGTTGTGAGCCGCGTATTGCGCCAAGTCCTAGGCGCGAATGCGAAAGTAGACGACTGATGCCCGATCAACGTCGTTCCGTTGTTGTGAGCCCACCGCCGACTGGTCAGCTGCCGCTGGAACTGACGGCTGCTGTATCGGGCCAGCCGGCTGTCGGGGTCGATCAGATCCTCGCCGATCTCAACGACGCCCAGCACCGCGCGGTTACGCACGAAGAAGGTCCGCTCCTCATTGTTGCCGGCGCCGGGACCGGCAAGACCCAGGTCATCACGCGTCGCATTGCGTGGCTCATCGCTACGAAGCGGGCACGTCCGTCGGAAATCCTCGCGCTCACGTTCACCGACAAAGCGGCAGCCGAGATGGAAGAGCGTGTTGACGTACTGGTTCCGTATGGCTACACCGATGCGTGGATCAGCACCTTCCACGCCTTTGGAGACCGAATCCTGCGTGACCACGCCCTGGAGTTGGGACTGCGTCCGGACTTTCGCGTTCTCAGTAAGGCCGAACAGGTCATCTTTGTTCGAGAGCATCTGTTTGAATTTCCGCTGGATACCTACCGGCCTCTGGGCGATCCGACTCGATACATCGAGGCGATGCTTGCCCTGATTTCCCGGGCCAAAGACGAAGACGCCAGCCCCGCCGAATACCGCACGTATGCTGATCGCGTGATCACGGAAGCCCAAGCCCATCCCGAGGACCGAGAACTAGCAGAGTTTGCCCGCCGCCAGCAGGAAGTGGCGCTGACTTACGCCCGCTATCAGGAGTTGCTGGCCAAAGAAGGGCTCGCGGACTTCGGCGATTTGATCACGTCGACCCTGCGTCTCCTACGAGACCACCCGATTGTGCTGCGCGCCTACCGGGAACGATTCACCCACATCCTGGTCGATGAGTTCCAAGATACGAACTACGCGCAATTTCAGCTGGTGCGGTTGCTGGTCGGAGACGATGGACCCCAGCGCATCACCGTCGTCGGCGACGATGACCAGTCCATCTATAAATTCCGCGGTGCGGCCATCAGCAACATTCTCAACTTCCTCGAGGTCTTTCCGCACGCCACGCGGGTGGTGCTGACGGACAATTACCGGTCCTCACATGCGATTCTCGATACTTCATATCGGTTGATCCAGCACAACAATCCCGACCGCCTGGAAGCCAAGACGGGTCTGGATAAACGGCTGCGCGCCGTCCGCCGCGAGGGCCCGCCCCCCCAGCACGTGCACCTCGATACCCTGAGCAGCGAGGCCGACTGGGTCGCCCAACGCATTGCCCAGAAAGTGGAGAAGGACGGGTGCCGCTACAAGGACTGCGCGATTCTTGTCCGGAGCAACGCGGATGCGGATCCATTCATGCGGGCGCTCAACATGCACGGTATTCCGTACCGCTTCTCGGGCTCCCGCGGGCTGTACAACAGAGAGGAGATTCGCCTGGGCCTGGCCTTCTTACGGGCGCTGGCGCGGCCGCAGGATAATTTGAGCTTGTTCTACCTGGGCGTGTCCGCCCTCTACCTCATCGCCGCCACGGATCTAGCGAAAGCGCTGAGCCATGCCGACCGAAAGAACCGGACACTCGAGCACGTTTTCCGTCACCTCGAGAGCTACCCCGACCTGGCTGAGGAGGTCACCCTGGAGAGCCGGGCTTCGATTGGCAAGCTACTAGATGATTTGGATGAGATGCGCAAGATCATGAGCGACCACCCCACCGGGCGGGTCCTGTACGAGTACCTCGTGACTCGCACGGGGTACATCCGCCGGCTGGCCACGAGCGGCCTGCCCGGCGACGAGATGCGGGTCGCGAACTTTGCCAAATTCTTCGATCTGGTGTCTCGGTATGGGGAAATTGCCGCGTATGACCGCGTCCCGGCATTCGTCACCCACATGGACGACCTCATCGCCGCGGGCGACGATCCCGCTGTGGCCGAGGCCGACGTGGATCAGGACGCGGTGAACCTGCTCACGGTGCATAAGGCGAAGGGCTTGGAGTTCCCGATTGTCTTCTTGGTGAGCTGCGTGGCTGATCGATTCCCCACGCGCAATCGCGGCGAGCAGATCCCGCTGCCGGATCCTCTGATCAAGGACATCCTGCCAGGCGGCGATTTCCATCTACAGGAAGAACGGCGGTTGTTCTACGTCGCGATGACGCGGGCGCAACGAGAGCTGTACCTCACGAGTGCGCGCGACTATGGCGGCGTGCGGTCGAAGAAGGTCAGTCGGTTCGTGTTGGAGGCCCTCGATCTCCCCAAGGCCGATCCAGCGACGTTTCACGCCACCCCGGTCGAGGCGATCCATCGACACGCGCCCCCCACCGACGGCCAGCAGCCCCTGGCAGGAATCGTCCCCCCCGATCAGGCGATCATCTTGTCCTACCGCCAAGTCGAAGACTACGATCTGTGTCCCCTGAAGTATAAGTACACACACATCCTCCGCGTGCCGCTCCTGCGTGACCACCGCGTCGTCTACGGTTCGGCGATTCACGAAGCCATCCGCGAGTACCACCGGCGCAGGGCCCGGCGGCAGCTGATCACCCTAGAGGATTTGGTGACTCACTTCGAACGCGCGTGGGTCAACGAGGGATTCATCAGCCGCGAGCACGAGGACCAGCGGCTGGCCGAGGGCCGCGAAGTCCTGGCCCAGTTCTATGCCCACGAGGAGGCCAGCGCCCAAGTGCCGACGTTTGTCGAGGCGCCCTTTTCCTTCCAGGCGGGGCTCACGCGGGTCAAAGGCCGCTGGGACCGTGTCGATGTGCACGGGGACGAGGTCGTGCTCATTGATTTCAAGACCTCCGATGTGCGCAAGCAGATCGATGCGGACCGGCGGGCGCGGGAGAGCCTGCAGTTGGCCCTCTATGGGCTGGCGTACCGCGAGGTGTACGGGACGATGCCCACCCGCCTGGAGTTGCACTACCTCAACCCTCGAGGCGTCTTGGTGGGAAGCGTGGTGCCCGATGAGGAGTTACTAACCAAGACAAAAGCGATCATTGAGCGCGTGGCCACAGGGATCCGTGGTGCGCAATTCATCGCCACACCGGACTACTACCGGGCCTGTCGGTATTGCGCCTTTGCGTCCATTTGCCCTTACACTGCCACCGGCGATCCTGAGATTGAAGAGTGAAACTCCTCCATCTCTCTGACGTTCATCTGGGCAAAGCGTTCCAGATGCTCGGTGCGCAAGGAGGCATTCAGCGCAAAACCTTGCAGGACGTATTTGTGCGCGCTGTCGATCTTGCCATTGCCCAGCAAGTCCACGTCGTGTTGATTGCGGGGGACCTCTTCGACAGTCCTCGCCCGTCGCCGGTGTTGCTAGACTTCGCAGCGCGCGAGTTGCGCCGGCTGGACGATCGCGGCATCTGGGTCGCCCTGGTGGCCGGTAACCACGACGCCGCACCCGACGGTTTCATTGGTGGGAGCGAGGTACTGAGAGAGGCTGGGTCGCGCGTCCTGCTCTTTAGCCGCGCCGTGCAGTCGCGGGCGATTCCCGAGCTGGACCTTACCATCACGGGTCGGTCTCCGGAGCCGGGAACTCCAGTTAGTCCTTTGGACGGATGGCCGACCAAGCGTACGACCCGCTTTGCCGTCGGGGTTACGCACGGGTCTGTGTATCGCGGGGGGCAAGTGGAGGAAACCGGTACCATTCATCCTCAGGAGATCCGCGAGCTAGGATTGGATTATCTCGCACTAGGGGACTGGCACTCTGCCTCGGAAGTCGTCACAGCGCCGACGGCGGCCTGGTATGCTGGCTCGCCGGAGTTGCTCGCGTACGATCAACCTGGTGCTGGTTGTGCGTTGCTCGTCGACCTCCCTGCGCCCGGGCGCGCCACCGTCACCCCCACACGCGTGGGACGACGGCAATACAAGCGCGTGGCGATAGACGTCGGCGCGGTGGACGATGCCGGAGTGCGCAAGGCGATCGAGGAGGGAGCAGATCCCGAAGCGGTCTGCGATGTGATCTTGACGGGCGTTGTTCCAGTCGACCGGGTCATCGACGCCCCGTCGTTGGAGCGAGAGTTCGCCGACCGGTTCTTCCGGCTGCGGGTCCAATCATCCGCCCATCTCTGGCTCGACGACGACCACCTCAGCCAGCTGCCTGAGGATACGGTGCTCGGGCGCTTTGTGCGGTTGATGCACGTGCGCCTCGCCCAAGCCCCGCCCGAGCAGCGGCTCGTCCTTGAAGAGGCGCTGCAGGTCGGGGTCGCACTGTTGCATGGTCGGGAGGTCCTGTCGTGATCCTTCGCCGGTTGCGCCCTCGCCGCTTTCTTGGCCTTCCGGATCAGTGGTATGAATTTGCCCCGGGGCTCACCGTCATCGTGGGACCGAATGAAGCAGGAAAGTCCTCGCTGCGGAGCGCCATCCGTGCGGCATTGTACGGCAATCCCGCCACGACGTCCTCGAAGTTCCGCGACGAGTTCCGGAGCTGGGGTACCGAGGAGCCCCCCGTATTGGTGCTGGAATTTGAGGTCGACGCGAAAACGTTCGTGCTCACCAAGGACTTTGCAGCTCGGAAGATCACTCTGACAGACGATCTGGGCCAGACGTGGGACCAGCACAAAGCGGTGCAAGAACGAATCCTCGCCCAGCTGGGCCTAGTGAGCGAGGACCTCTTTGAAGCGACCGCGCAGGTGGCCCAGGCCGAGTTGGAACGCATCCACCTTACCAGCATTGCTAAAGAGCTCGGCCGCATCGTCGGTGGGGGAGGGGAGGATGCCGCCACCGCGATCCGGCGCCTCGAGCAGCACGTCCGAGCGATGGAGAAGGGCACTAAAGTGCTGACTAAGGATCCTGGTCTCCTGAAAACGCTTAGCGAGAAGGCCACGGCGTTGCGCGAAGAGCAGGTGCGCCTGTCCGCGAGTGCGGCCGCAGCGGATCGCCTCCGCCCCGAGCTCGCAACCCTCCAAACGACTCTGGCAACGACTGCGGAGACACTCGAGGTGAAGCAAGCCCTCCTGAGGCGCAACGCCGAAATCGTCGCGCTTCAGGAGCGTCTGGAAGGCAAGCAGCGTGAAGAGGCCATGCTGGAAGAAAAACGAGCGAAACTCGAGGAGACCCTCACCGCACTCGCGCAGGTTGACGGCGAGCTGGAATCTGCTACAGCGGCTGGACTCCCCAGCGAAGAAGCCACGAGTGCTGCCCGCAAGCTGCATGAGCGCGCGGCGATCTTGGAAATGCAAGCAGGTCGGTTGCGTCATGAACTGACGCAACCAGACGATGAGACGCCCGTGCGCTCTGGACTCTGGAGGGGCATCGTCGCCGTTGGCGCAGGACTCGCGCTGGTCGGCATCCTAGCGGCAGTTGCAGGTATCCGAACGTTGGGTGTCCCGACTGTGATCCTTGGTGCAGGTGCAGCCGGGGTGGGGTGGTGGCGGCTGTGGCGGTCGACGTCGACGCGGGCTCTTGCCGAGATCCGTCGGCAGGAACGCGAGCGGCGCTTGGCAGATGACGAGCGTGCCCTCGAGGAGACACGGTCCGAGTTGGCGTCCAAACTTAGCTCGCTTGGGACGGCGACCGTCAAGGAAGCGGAGCAGAAGCTGCAGCAACATCGGGACCTTTCACGAAGCAGAGGTCACCTCCAGCAATTTCTCACCGGCTTGCGGTCTGGTCGAAGCGATGAGGACATCGCAGAACAATGGAAGACGGTGCGCCGAGACGTTTTTGGACTACAGGAACGGCTGCAATCTCCGGAGATCAGTGCACACCGGATTACTCCGCTAGAGTTGACTGCGTTGGAACGCGAGGTTCAGCAACTCGGCCAACAGCTTTCTACGCTGCGCGACCGCGAGCGTCGGCTTCTCGTGGGCCTCGAGCGGCACACAATTGATGCCGATGCGCTGGCGGCTATTGAAGAGCAGGGGCACGGGGCAAGCGAGGCGTTAGCGCGCGCGCAGCACCGCCACGCGGTATACGCGGCGGCGCTCGCGGCATTACGCGAAGCTCACCAGCAGGCCCAAGTGCCTCTGCGCGAGATCATGCAAAAGAAAGCCAGCGAATATTTGGCCATCTTATCCAACGGTCGCTATCGTCGGCTCCAAGTGGATCCTGATAACCAAGAAAGGATCGAACTCGGGGTGTGGTCAGAGGAAGCTGGCGGATGGGTGGAAACACGCGAACCGCACCTCAGCCGGGGGACAGTCGACGTGGTGTACCTCGCGGCCCGGCTCGCGCTCGTGGATGTTTTGGCGGGGGGCAAACGCCCGCCATTGCTGTTTGATGATCCGTTCATCACCTTTGACGAGCAGCGGCGCCAGGCTGCCGCGGTTCTGCTGCGAGAACTGGCCCGCACACACCAAATCTTCCTGTTTACCTACACCCGGCACTTTGACGAGGTGGCCGACCTGCTGATCGAGCTACCTTCTCGTAAGGAGGTTACGGCTGCCAGTGTCAGGACCGCGTCGTCTCCACCTGCCCCTGAGCCCGTGCCTGCCCCCCCGACCCCAGTTGGTCCGTTGTGGGACCAAACCCACTAGCCCGAAACGTCCTCCGCCCTGTTTGCACGCCCAGTCTGACCTATTAGCATCCGCTGCCCTGACGGGTAGGGGATAGACTGCCAGTCAACTCTGGGTGAATTGACCCTCCCCACCCTAGAGGGCTACAATAGCCTAAAGTAAGCGTTGTCGCACCTTGTCGAGGTGAGAGCGCACACGACGTACACATAAACCCAAAGGAGATAACCCGCCATGACACCCTCTTCGGATTTGTACGTAGCACTGGCGGGGTTCACCGGAGCTCTTATTGGATTTCTGTTGCGCAGGTACGTCGCTGAAGCGCGGATTCGATCGGCCGAAGAGGCCGCCCGACGGATCATTGCAGACGCCGCAAAAGAGGCCGAGGCGAAAAAGCGTGAAGGGATCGTTGAGGCCAAAGATGAGGCGTTCCGCCTTAAGAAAGAGGCGGACCGGGAGATCCGCGAGCAGCGGGCCGAAGTTCAGCGTCTTGAGCGACGGCAGGAACAGCGCGAAGAATCCCTGGACCGAAAGACGGAGGCCCTAGAGAACCGGGAACGAACCCTCACCGAGAAAGAGCAAGAACTCGCCCGGGCCCGTGAGGAAGCCCAGGCGTTGTACGGTCGACATCAGCAAGAACTGGAACGTGTCTCAGGTCTGACCGCCGAACAGGCGCGCGAGCAGCTGCTGCACCAAGTGGATGAGCTGGCCCGCGCGGACGCCCTAAAGCTGGTCAAAAAGGTCGAGTCCGAGGCTCGCGAGGATGCCGATCGCCGCGCCCGGGAGATTATCGCCCTCGCCATCCAGCGGTGCGCGGCCGACCACACGGCGGAAATCACCGTCTCTGTCGTTCCTCTCCCCAACGACGACATGAAGGGCCGGATCATCGGTCGGGAAGGGCGCAATATCCGCACCCTGGAGGGCCTGACAGGGGTCGACTTCATTATCGACGACACCCCCGAGGCCGTCACCCTCTCGTCGTTTGATCCCATCCGCCGGGAGATCGCCAAGATCGCACTCGAGAAGCTCATCGCTGACGGCCGGATCCACCCCGCGCGGATCGAGGAGATGGTCGAGAAATCCCAGCGTGAACTTGAGCAGCGGATTAAGGAAGAGGGGGAGCGCGCGTCATTTGAGGCCGGGGTGCACGGCCTGCACCCTGAAGAGATCAAGCTGCTGGGCCGGCTCCGGTTCCGCTACTCATACGGCCAGAACCTCCTCCAGCACTCGGTGGAAGTCGCGATACTGTCTGGCCTAATGGCCGGGCTGTTGGGCGGCAACCCCCAGCTAGCACGCCGTGCCGGCCTGCTCCACGACATCGGTAAAGCGCTGACCCACGAAGTGGAAGGCACCCACAGCGCGATCGGCGTGGATATTAGCCGTCGCTATCATGAGCCCCCTGAGGTGCTCAACGCGATCACCTATCACCATGGCGACGAGGAAGCGAAGTACATCGAGGCGATCTTGGTTGCGGCTGCCGACGCAATCTCGGCCAGTCGACCGGGGGCCCGCAAGGAG
>DASWFZ010000245.1:0-3687 GCA_036393975.1 bacterium
GATGTCCGGGGGGGAGCAGCAGCGGGTCGCTATCGCGCGGGCGCTCGTCACCCACCCCCAAGTCATCTTAGCCGACGAGCCGACAGGAAATTTGGATACGCAAACCGGCGATGAAATCATGGGGCTGCTGCAGGCGCAAAATGATCGCGGGCTGACGATCGTGCTGGTCACGCACGAACCCGATGTGGCGCGGTTTGCCAAGCGCCTGATCCATTTTCGAGACGGTCACATCCGGCGGGATGAATCGGTGCCCGATCGCCGCGTGATCGGAGCTGTGCGATGATTGGCCCGATTATTCGGGTGGCGCTGCGCGCGCTCCGGGTGAACACGCTGCGCGCGGTCCTGACGATGCTGGGTGTGATTATTGGAGTCGGCGCTGTCGTAGCAATGATGGCGCTGGGCTCAGGCGCACGCGTTGCGATCGCCCGTCAGGTGCAAAGCCTCGGCAGCAACTTGCTGGTTGTGTTTCCCGGCAGCGTGGGCATGGGGGGAGTCCAGCAAGGGCTCGGCGCGCAGCAGAACCTGACCTGGGAGGACGCTCAAGCAATTGCCGCGACCGTTCCGGAGGTAGAGGCGGTAGAGGCGGAGTACGGCCGACCTGCCCAAGTTGTCTATGCCGGAGCCAACACCGCGACGACGGTGATTGGGGTGAGCCCTGACTATCAGGTCGTCCGCAACCACTACGTGGCGCAGGGGACGTTCTTTAGCGATGGCGACGAGCACGCGCGAGCGCGGGTGGCGGTACTGGGCCCGAATGTTGTGGAGAGTCTCTTTGGATCGTCCGAGGCCAACCCGATCGGGGCTACCATCAAGATCAATCGCGGTTCCTTTACCGTTCTCGGGGTGTTGGAATCCAAAGGAGCGGCGGGGTTCGGGGGATTCAGCCGCGACGATGTCGTCCTGGTGCCGCTCACTACTGCTCAAAAGCGGCTCTTTGGGGTCACTAACGTGCGCCAGATCTACACGAAGGTGCGCACGGCCGAGGAGATGGATCTCGCACAAGCCGGCATCGACAAGGTGCTCCGCGCCCGCCACCACCTTTCCCCGTCCGCCGATCCGGACTTTCGAGTCTTCAATCAGAGCGATATCCTCAGTGCGCTTGAGGGCGTCACCAGAACGATGACCCTTCTGCTGGGCGGGATTGCGGCGATCTCGTTGCTGGTCGGGGGGATCGGCATCATGAACATCATGTTGGTGTCCGTCACCGAACGCACACGCGAAATCGGCTTGCGCAAGGCGGTGGGGGCCACGCGCGCGGATGTCCTGCTGCAGTTTCTGGTGGAGGCCATGCTGCTCTCTCTGACAGGCGGACTCGTGGGCATCGCCGTCGGGGCGGTGGGGGCGTCGCTGCTGACCCGGTTCATGGGGTGGGCCACACAACTGTCGGTGCAGGCCGTCGCACTGGCGTTTAGTTTCGCGGTGGCCGTCGGAATCTTTTTTGGGTATTACCCTGCGCAGCGGGCCGCGGGGCTTGACCCGATTGACGCGTTACGGCACGAGTAACGGCGAATTGATTAGCCCGTGATGATCGCTTCAAGTTCTTGACTGAGCTGGAACAGAGAATCACCTGTCGGAGAATGACCACCACGAGTGGGCCAAGTTGGGGGAGAGGAAACAGACGATGGCAACGAAAGTGCGGGTTCTGATCGAGTTCTGCGCGGAATGAGGATATCAAGGCCATGCCGCCCGTGTGGCGGAAGAAGTCTTGACCGAGAACTGGGAGCGTGTCAGTGAGCTGGTGATTGTGCCTTACACCGACGGGCGTTTCGTGGTGAAGGCCGGCAGCAAGCAGGTCTATGACAAAGCTCAGACCGGCCGCTTCCCCGCAGCAGGAGAGGTGGCCCGCCTTGTAGGTGGCCTCTAGTTTCAACGGCCTTGCCAGACCGGCGGGCGCCTCTGGACGAATGCCTGCACCGCGGACTTGAAGTCCTCGCTCATGTAGCAGGAGAGGATCAGGTCTTCTCCCTCCCCAGGGGCGAGGCGCCGTTTCGCCTGGAGGCGCCGGATCGCCTCCTTAGACGCGCGCAGGGTAAGAGGGGCCAGCGTCCCTAGCGTGCGCACCACTTCGCGCACTCGCGCCTCGAGCTTATCGCCGGGCACGATTTCATTGACAAGGCCTAAGGCGAGTGCGTCATTCGCCTCGAACAGGCGCGCTTGCATGAGGACTTCCTTTGCGCGCGCCGGGCCGACGAGGTCCAGAAGTCGGGCGGCGTTGTTCATCGAGACGCAGTTGCCCAGCGTGCGAGCGATGGGAATCCCCATCTTTACATCCGGTGTGGCGTATCGGAAGTCGCAGGCCGCCGCGAGCGCCAACCCCCCGCCCGTGCAATACCCGCGAATCATGGCAATCGTCGGCTTGCCGATGCGTTCCAACCGGTCTAGCACGCGGTCCATGCGCTGTTCGTACGCCAGCGGATCTTGCGGGGTATGAAACGCCTGGAACTGACTGATGTCCGTCCCGGCGATAAACGCTTGATCTCCTGCGCCGGTGAAGATAACGGCCCGGATGGCGTCATTGCGATCGACTTCCTCTGAGTAGGCGAGGAGTCGGTCGTACATGCTCCAGGTCATCGCATTGCGCGCCTGCGGGCGGTTGAACGTGACAAATGCGAGCGATTCTTCCTCCCGGACGAGCAGTTCATCGCGGCCTTCGTTACTCACACACATCACTCCTCATGGGGTTTGGTCGAAACCGGCGGTCTGTTTTGTTCTCGACGCGGTGTCGGATTCTCGACATGGCCATTACGCGCGGCCCAGCATCACGACGCCTGCTTCAGCCAGGCGCTCGATCGCCGGGCGATCGTATCCGAGGGTGGCCAGCACTTCGGCCGTGTGCTGTCCTAAGGTGGGCGCGGGCCGCCGCAGCCGGGCGGGCGTGCGCGACAACTTAACCGCTGGACCCAGCTGCTTGATGCGTCCCCCGCGGGGATGGTCGAGCTCTTGGACCATCCCGCGCTCGCGGACGTGCGGATCAGAAAACACCTGCGCGTAGTTGAGAATCGGTCCGGACGGAACTCCGGCGGCATCTAGAACATCCAGCCAGTGCTGCATGGGTTTCGTGCGGGTGATTGCTTCGATCATCTCGGCCAATTCGGCCCGGTGGCGCACCCGATCGGCGTCGGTCGCTAGGTCCGGACGCGCCAGAAGGTCCGGGCGGTTGAGCACGTGACAGAAGCGTTCCCAGGTCCGCTGATTGGCCGCCCCTAGGGTGATGTACCCATCGGCGCATCGAAACGCCTGATACGGTGCCGACATCCGGTGCGCGGAGCCCAAAGGCTGCGGGACGCCTCCACCCGACCAAAGCTGCGACGCTTCCCACACCGATAATGCGATGCCTGCTTCCAGCAAGGACGTGTCGATATACTGTCCTTCGCCCGTGCGCAGCTTGTGGGTGTACGCGGCGAGAATGCCGTACGTGGCAAACAGCCCGGCCCCGAGGTCGGTGATCGGCAGGCCGCACTTCATCGGCGGCAGCCCGGCGTCTCCCGTGACCGACATGATTCCGGACATCCCCTGGGTTACGAGATCAAATCCCCGGCGCGCCGCGTACGGACCGTTCTGGCCAAATCCAGAGATCGAGGCGTAGATGAGCTGCGGGTGATCGCGCGCGAGGGTGGGGTAATCCAATCCCAGAGTGGTCATCACCCCCGGGCGGTTGTTCTCGACGAACACGTCCGCCGTGGCTGC
>DASWFZ010000246.1:0-2582 GCA_036393975.1 bacterium
GATCAAAGACGACGCTACGATCAGCCGGCTGGTGGGCTCGCCGTCGGGCCCCGAGGTGCGGGTCGGCATCGCGATGTTCCCCGACGATTCCGTGGGGGCTGCGCAACTCGCCTACGCCGCGCAGGATGCGGCGGCATCGGCGACGCCGGATAATCCGGTCGCCTGCGCGCACGACCTAGAGGCTCACACCGCGACGATCTACACCGGGCGCCAGTCCGGCAAAGTGCAGTAGACTCAGCTCTGCACCCCCCCGATCCAGACCTCACGATACCGCTACTCTAGTTCACGGACCGAACACGTGAGACAGGGCAGGCGTTCCCGGCTCGTGTCTTGAATAGGCCGGTCATGCTGGACAAGAAGACGGTGGCGGTGTCCTCGCGGTTACATCCGCAGGCGAAGGTCTTTCTCGAACAACGGACGGCACTGGGCGTCCGTCCTGTCAACGAACTCACAGTCGAAGCCGCCCGCGAACAAGCTGTCCGGGTCGCCCGCGCCATGAGTGGTCCTACCGAACCCGTCGCACGGGTCGACGAACGCTTGCTGCCCGGGCCCTATGGCGATATCCCCGTCCGCATCTACCTCCCTCAGCTCCACGGGTCGGCTCCGGTGCTCGTGTACTTCCACGGCGGCGGGTGGGTTGTCGGCAACCTCGAGACGGTCGATGCTTTCTGCCGGTCGATCACGAATCTCGCGCGCTGCGCCGTTGTCTCGGTCAACTACCGCCACGCCCCGGAGCACCAGTTCCCGCTCCCCGTCGAGGACGCGTATGCGGCGACGCAGTGGGTCGCAACCCATGCGGGGACACTGGGCGGAAACCCGGCCCGGCTGGCGGTCGGGGGCACCAGCGCTGGTGGCACCCAAGCCGCTGTGGTGGCGCAAATGGCGCGCGATCGCCGCGGGCCGCAGATCGCCTGCCAACTCCTCATCGTACCGGTCACAGATCACAACATCGAGACAACGTCGTACCGCGACAATGCTGACGGATATGGTTTGACGGCAGACGCAATGCGCTGGTACTGGAAGCACTATCTGCATGCTCCGGCCGATGGCGCGAACCCGTATGCCTCGCCCATCCGAGCCGCAAGCCTGCGTGGCCTGCCCCCGGCTGTCGTGGTCACCGCTGAATTCGACCCCCTCCGCGATGAAGGGGAAGCCTACGCGGCCCGTCTCCGCGCGGATGGTGTTCCGGTCGTCGCGAAGCGTTACGACGGGATGGTTCACCAGTTCCTCGGCTCTGACTCGAATGCCGAAATTGCCACGATGCTCCGTCAGGCTCTCACGGACTAAGTCCTCGATCCCAAACCGGTCGGATCAGCTGTTGGGGCTGCTGCTAGCCAAAGAGGGCGGGACGGCTCTCATGGACAAGTCTTCTAGCCAACGCGGCAAGAGAATGGATCCTGTCAGCAGGATCGCGACGTCAGAGCGGGTGGAGTGAGCCGATGGATTCGCGTTATGAAACTGGCATGAAGATTCGCACAGAGGTGCTGGGGACAGAACACGTCGCCCGGGCGAAAGCGCAACAGACCGATCTGGACGCGGATTTCCAACGGTTCATTACGGAGACGGCGTGGGGGACCGTGTGGGCGAGGCCGAACCTCGATCGCCGCACCCGTAGCCTCGTCACGATTGCCATCCTGGCAGCGCTGGGACGCGACGAGCTCGCGCTCCACCTCCGCGCCAGCCGCAACATCGGAGTCGACCCGAAGGAGATCATCGAGGTCTTGTTCCAGGTTGCCATCTACGCTGGTATCCCCGCCGCGAATACGGCATTCGCGACGGCCAAAACCCACTTGGGGGGACAAGGGAAACCATAGTGGACGGCCCCGGGCGTGATCCCACGACCTTCCCGCCCTATTACCATGAGGCGTACCGCAGCACGGTGCGCCGCGCCCCCCGGCAGCCGCTCGTCCCGGTCCCGCACACCCTGTCCGAGATTACCGGACCGGGGCCGGCTCTCAGCACGACGAGCACACAGGACAGCGATTTGACCACGAACATGGGCACGGGCGGCGAGGCGATCGGAGAACGGATCATTGTCACCGGACGAGTGCTGGACGATCACGCGATGCCGCAGCCGGGAGCGCTCATCGAGATCTGGCAGGCGAATGCCGCAGGACGGTACCGGCACCGCGTCGATGATCATCATGCCCCGCTGGATCCGCACTTTCTCGGCTACGGCCGGTGCCAGACAAATAACGACGGAGTGTACCAGTTCATCACGATCCGCCCCGGCGCCTATCCCTGGCAGAACCATCCCAACGCGTGGCGCCCGGCCCACGTCCACTTCTCCGTGTTCGGGCCCTCTTGGGTCTCGCGTCTGATCACGCAGATGTACTTCCCCGGCGATCCCCTGCTGGCGCTTGACCCGATCTTCAACTCCGTCCCCACGGACGCCGCCCGCGCCCGCCTTATCGCGACGTATGCGCACGATGTGACGCAAGAAGGCTACGCGCTGGGGTTTCGGTTTGACATGATCTTGCGCGGTCCGAATGCCACACCGTTCGAGCCCTTCGCGACCACGCACCGCGCAAATCGATGACCAGCCGCGCTCTCACACCATCACAAACCGCGGGGCCGTTTTT
>DASWFZ010000247.1:0-9729 GCA_036393975.1 bacterium
TCCGGTGATGGCTCCGTACACCACGGTGACGAGGATGAAGAACCAGGCATGGCCGCGGAGATAGGCGAGGTACTCGTGGTTGTTGGTACGGTAGGCGAACGCGGTTTCGCGCGCCAGGAAGATCCCTCCGCCGACCGCGTAGAGAGAGACAAAGATGTGCAGGACAGCGATGACAGCGATCAGCATGGGGGAGGTCAGACCGGGGACGAACCAAAACGGGTAGTGCATTGACGAAGTCCCTCGCCTCTCAGCGCAGGGTGTTCGACGCCGGTCCTGCGTGAGCCTACCCCTTGATGTGCGGCCGCGACGCTTATCGGATGTCCAAATTCACTAGGGTCGCCCAATATCGGAGCGACCGAAGAGCAAAGCCGACGAGGAAGAGGATTACCCCGAAGGCGGCGCAGGTAAGCTGTTCGGTCCACCTCGCGACGAAGGGGCTCACCGGCGCGACGATTACGCCGACCCAATGGCGACGCCGCGCTCGATCTCGGGCCCAAATACGACCCCACGGCGAATTCCGTAGGTCAGGCTGCCGGCGACCTCCCCGAGAGGCGAATCGCTCCCCCCCCCGCACACACTTCACCACCAACTTCTGCACTGTGAAGCGAGAACGAGTGTCCACTTGATATTCCTGCGAGCGCGCAAAGCCACAAGCGGGGCGTGGGCGACTTCTGGGGGGAACGGCACTGGACGGGCGCTTCGGGGCCCTAGGCAGTGGGAAAAGGGGCTTGACATTCGGCCATACTCGAATAATTATTCGAGTATGACAGATAATGAGTTCCGGCTTGATTATGCGGCCTGCCGAGCGCACTTAACACGCCGGCTCGCCGAACCTGCCCCTGGCCGTTTGCAGTTGCTGACGGGCCCACGCCAGGTGGGGAAGACGACACTCCTCCTCGAGCTCGCCAAGCTGAACGGACCGATCGCCGTATACGCATCCTGCGACGGTCCCGAGGCGGCGTTGCCTGGTTTCTGGGAGCGTCTGTGGACGCAGGCGACAGAGATCGCCCAGTCCCAACGGAAGGCGATTCTTTTGCTCGATGAGGTTCAGCACGTCACCGATTGGGCGGCGCGGCTCAAGGCGGAGTGGGATCGCTTGCGCCGCCACCGCACCCCCGTCCATGCCGTGGCCACCGGCTCATCGGCTCTGCGCGTGACATCGGGATCACGGGAGAGCCTCGCGGGTCGCTTCGAGCGGTTAACGCTGGTTCACTGGACGGCGGCCGCACTGCGCGACATCTTCGGTATCCCGGCCGCAGAGGCACCTGATCTGTTCGTGCGTTTTGGGTGCTACCCCGGCGCGGTTGGACTGCTTAACGATCGTCCGCGGTGGCGCGCATATATCCGGGATGCGATCGTTGAGCCTGCGGTTGGACGTGACATCCTCGCGATCGGTGCTATTCGCCGCCCGGCTCTGTTCCGACAAGTCTTCGTGTTCAGCGCAAGTCTCCCGGCCCAGATCGTCTCCTTGCAGAAACTGCAGGGACAACTCCGGGATGCTGGAGCTCTGGAGACGATCGCCCACTATCTGTCGATCCTGGAAGAAGCCTATCTTGTCGCGCCCGTCGAAAAGTTTTCGCCGAGACCGCTACGACGCCGCGCGGCGCCACCCAAACTCGTGACGCTCAACAACGCTTTGCTTGCGGCATTGGATCCAGCCGGAGCACCCGACACATCGGCCGACCCCGAGAAGTATGGGCGGTGGGTAGAGAACGCGTGCCTAGCCCATGCCTGGAACGCCGGACAACGTGTGCTGTATTGGCGTGAGGAGCCGCTCGAAGTCGACGGGATCATTGAGGGGAGCTGGGGCACGTGGGCGGTTGAGGTGAAGACACGACCGTTTCAGATGGATGCCCTGACCGGGTTGCTGGAGTTCTGTCGACGCCATCCTCGCTTTCGGCCTCTCGTGCTGACAGGCACCGGGTATCATGAAGCCGCCAGGCAAGCAGGAGTGACAGCGCAACCCTGGACCGACTTCCTTCTGAGCGGGCCGCCACAAGCAGCGCGCGATTGATGGTGCCACGACGGCTCACGCGCGCGGATGTCGCCGATCCACCCCGGTCGGATAACCGACACCGAGTCGCGGGAAGCAGGGGGGCGATTACCCTGTCAACTAGCCGAGTCTACAATGAAAGACACGTCAAAATCGCGCACGTTGAACACACTGCGGTACGTGCACAGACGGAGGGATGCTCGATGCATTACATTCTGTTCTACGACGTCGTCGAGGACTTCGTCGCCAAGCGAGAACCGTTCCGCGTGGGGCATCTTGAGCTGGCCCGCCGTGCGCACCAGCGGGGCGAGTTGGTTCTCGCTGGCGCGCTTGCGGATCCCGTTGACGGTGCGGTGTTGGTGTTTCGCGGCTCATCCCCCGAA
Organism: bacterium; assembly: GCA_036393975.1. Lineage (GTDB taxonomy): Bacteria > Sysuimicrobiota > Sysuimicrobiia > Sysuimicrobiales > Kaftiobacteriaceae > 13-1-40CM-64-14. Next base: position 2,377 of record DASWFZ010000247.1, read on the forward strand.
GTGGCCGAATCGTTTGCCCGGTCCGACCCGTACGTGAACAACGGGCTGGTGACCCGCTGGAGGGTCCGCCAGTGGACAACGGTGATCGGGAGCACATGATCGCGCGAATCTGGTCGGCTCAGACCACCCCAGCACAAGCCCCCGCGTATGCGGCCCATTTGCAGCACCGCGTGCTGCCCGAGTTGAGAGGTCTCGACGGGTATGTCGGCGCTCTGCTCCTGCAGCGGGACGCCGCAGAAAGCGTGGAGGTCCTCGTCATTACATGGTGGCGATCGCTTGAGGCGATCCGACGCTTCGCCGGAGCTGATCTGGAACGGGCCGTCGTCGCCGACGAGGCCCGGGCTGTGCTGACGCAGTTCGACCGGCGCGTCCGACACTACGAGGTCGTGGTCGAGGACGCTCCAAAGAACCTTCCACCCAAGCTTTAGCATTCTTATCGCGTTGCCTTCACTTGCTTTTCACCTTTCCAGCCGTACAGTGGGTGTACCAGCGGTCCGTCGGCGGCCGTGGACTTTCTGCGCCCCGGGATGCGGGACGCAACCGTGGGGGTGATCCGAGTGACACGTCGAGCAGCCTGGGGTCTGGTCGCCGCGATGTGCCTGGCTGTTGTCTCAACCGCGAAAGTCGATTCCGTTCGACCTTCTGTCGCGGCTCAAGCTTCGCTCGATCGCATTAACCACATCGTCGTCATCTATCACGAGAACTGGAGCTTCGATGCTCTCTATGGAAAATTTCCGGGCGCGAACGGGCTGGCGAATGCGGATCCGGCGGCGGCGCGTCAGGTGGACAAGAGCGATGGCATCTACCCGACTTTGCCGCAGCCGATCAACCGCCGGGTGACGCCCCCGGTTCCCGATGCGCGCTTCCCTACCGATCTCGCCAACGAGCCGTTCAGCCTCGCCCAGTTCATCTCCCCGACTGAGATCGGCGGCAGCCCGGTGCACGAGTTTTACCGGGAGCAGCACCAGATCAACGGCGGCAAGATGAACAAGTTCGTGGCCTGGACGGACGTGGGCGGTCTGGTGATGAGCTACTACGATGCCACGAACTGGCCAATGGGCCGGTTGGCGCAACAGTTCACTCTGGCCGATAACTACTTCCACGCGGCGTTCGGCGGATCGTTCCTCAACCACATGTTCCTGATCTGTGCCTGCGCGCCGGTCTGGGGCGATGCCCCCGCCGACCAACGCGCGCAGCTCGATGCCAGCGGCTTCCTGGTCCGCGACGGGCACGTGACCCCGGATGGATTCGTGGTAAACACGTCGTTTACGGTGAATACGCCGCATCCGGCAAGTGCGGATCCGAAGACCCTGGTGCCGAATCAGACGCAACCGACGATCGGCGACCGGCTGAGCGAGAAGGGAGTGTCCTGGGCGTGGTATGCCGGCGGATGGCGGGACGCGCTGGCCGGACGTCCGGATCGGCTCTTCCAGTTCCACCATCAGCCGTTTGCATTCTATGCAAGGTACGCCGACGGCACGGCGGCGAAGGCGGAGCATTTGCGGGATGAGGATGACTTCTTCCGCGACCTCGCCTCCGGCAATTTGCCGGCGGTGTCGATTATCAAGCCGATTGGAGCCAACAACGAGCACCCCGCCTATGCCGTTCCGCTGACCGGCCAGTCTCACGCGGCCGCGATCGTGCGCGCGATCATGAACAGCCCATTCTGGGCTGACACGGTCATCATCGCCACCTACGACGAGAACGGAGGCCGCTGGGATCACGTCGCGCCTCCTGCCGTGGACCGGTGGGGCCCCGGCACGCGGGTCCCGGCCATTATCATTTCGCCGTTTGCCAAGCGCAGGTTCATCGATCACACGCGGTATGATACGATGTCGATTCTGGCTCTAATCGAACGGCGGTGGCGCCTGCAGCCGTTGGGGACACGCGATGCTGCTGCGAACGACTTGACCAACGCGTTCGAGTTCGGCCGGTGAGGCTGCGGTAAGGGAATCCCGCGCCATGCGACGGCAGCCAGATAAGTCTCATCCTTGTTCTGCTTCCGGCGTGACGAGGCCGTTACTTAGACTTGACGCGCGCGTGATTACGCGAGTGGAAACTGTGATACGAGGTGCCATCGTTGGGGAGGCGGCAAAACCAGGCTCGCACCCCACGGTCTACGCGCGCTGGTGATTCTCGTCTCCTGTCCAGCGGGGGAGCGCCCCACGGCAGGGAGCCGGCCGCCACACCCGATTGTGATCAGTTCCGGTCGACCCCCCAGGAGTGGCACCCGGCGGGAGCGAGCTCGGTTAGCCCGTGCGGTCTCTCCCGCGCACTTCCATCAAAGTTCTCTGCAACAGATCCCAGGACTGACAAAGGCCGGCCACTTGTCGATGGGACCGGAAGGAAGGCTGCTGATTTCCGAAGAAATCAGACCTGTCGGTTCCCCCTGGGTTCAGCGCGAAACGTCAGCAGCCACGTGCAATCGTAGCGATTGCATCTTCGCGGCGTCCGCCGACATTCCTGGAGAAGAACGATCTCGCCCATTTGTCGTCGCCGGAGAGCTAACGCAGACGCTGTCACAGACACTGGGGATGCAGATTGGGCAGAAAGGAGGCGTCGGCTCTGACGAGGGGGTCATAACAATCCGAAAGAAGGTCACGCTGGTGCGGTAATTCGTCCCAAGGAGGACGATATGAGCAAGAACAAGAACCTGTGGCTCCTCATGGCGGGGTCCCTCATGGTGAGTATTGTCACCGTGACACTCGCCTTCATGCCAAGCGCGCGGCTGAGCGCCGCGTCGAGTTTCGCGAACGTCCAGGTCAATCAAGTATTGCCCGGCCCTTTTCCCAAGAATAAACAGAATGAACCAAGCCTGGCCCAGAATCCAACAAACCTTCAGAATCTGATCGCAGGCTCGAACGACGAAATCGGCCTGCCGGCGTGCACGGATACTACACCCTCGTCGTGCCCATTCACCGCGGGCGTCTCCGTGTCAGGCTTTTATGCCTCGTTCGATGGGGGCTTAACGTGGCCGTGCCAAGGGCTGATCGACCTCTCAGCTTTTGGCGAATATGCATTCGGGGATCCGTCCCAGGTATTCGATAGCCGGGGGAATGCGTACTACGGCACGCTCGCGTTTCCGTTCCCTCCGACCGCGACGGCTGACCAGCTCGCCACGGGCCTCAACGCGGACTTCTTTGTCGCGAAGTCTACTGATGGCGGCTGCACCTACAATTCTGCGGCGTTAGTCAGCGGTGCCTCGCCAGCGATTTTCGACGACAAAGACGCCATCACAGCCGACGCCAACGCCACCAGCCCCTTTCGCGATAGTGTGTACGCCGCCTGGACGAAGTTCACCAGAGGCGGCGACCAAATCGTCTTCTCGCGCTCCACGGATGGCGGGGCCACCTGGAGTAACCCGCTTCCGATTAGCCCCTCGTACAATAACAATGTGGTGGGCGGCCGCCAGGGCGCCACAGTCAAAGTTGGGTCGGACGGGACAGTCTATGTCGTCTGGCTCGACACTGTGGATAAGCAGACGGTCCAGCGACTGTCCATCTCCCACGACGGGGGCAAGACGTTCCCCAAGCAAAACATCACAGTCGCGACCGTGACCGACGACTTCGTCAGTCCGGCACCGGGGTCCAGCTTCCGCCAGGACGCCCGGGCCTTCCCGTCATTTACGATCTCTCCAGATGGGACGCTCTACGTCGCGTGGAGCAATCGCACCGATGGCCTCACAACTGGGCATGCGCTCGTGCTGCTGACAAAGTCCACCACTGGCGGTCTGACGTGGACGACACCAGTCGTGGCGGGGAATGTGACCCTCCGTAGCGCGTTCTTCGCCTCGGTGGCTGCGGAGGGGGCCAAAAATGTGAACGTGGTGTTTCTGGCGATGGACGACGTGCCCACGGGCACGGCCCCTGGCCCTGGCGTGGTCCAATACGACGCCTACCTTACGCGATCGACGGATGGCGGCGCCACGTTCAGCCCCCCGCTGATGATCAGCACTGCGACGTCTGACCCGGATGGCTCCAGCACGAATAGCCTGCGGGCCCAATTCCTGGGGGACTATATCACGGCCGTGGCTGACGGGTCCCATGTCTACGCGGTCTGGACCGATTCCCGTAACGCCACGTCGTGTGAGGCAGTGGATGCGTTCCGGGTGACGCAAAAATTGGCAGACAAGCCCGACGTCATCACGCAGTGCCCGACCACGTTCGGGAATACCGACATTGTCCTGGGCATAATCACGCCCTAACCTGGACTAATGCGGTGACTCGAGCGCGCGAGTCGAGAACGCCCCCGAGCAGAGCTTGGGGGCGTTCTCGTGTACCTCTGACGGCGACCGGAGCCATACCTAACGTCCCAGTTCCTCCAGCGCGACTCTCGGCTCGCGTTGATTCCCCTGTGACACCGATGCTCCGCCGGCGGGCTGTCCGCGGGATCGAAGGCCGGAGACCGCGGGCAGTCGTGGGCAGGAGGCAAGCCTGTGCCTGACGTGGTGACCATTGGGGAGACGATGTTGCGGATGTCGGCACCGGTGGGCGTCCCATTGGAGGACGCGTCTCAACTCAGCGTGCACGCGGGCGGCGCGGAATCCAACGTGGCTATCGCGTTGAGCCGGCTGCGGACTAGCGCCGGGTGGATCTCCCGGCTGACCGATAATCCTATAGGCCGACGGATCTTTAACGAGGTCCGGGGGCAGGGGGTGGATGTGTCACGGGTCCTCTGGACACGCGGCGATCGTGTCGGGACCTATTTTGTCGAACCCGGCCGCGCCCCACGGCCCAACCGCGTTGTGTATGATCGCTCCGGATCGGCGATGGCCGCCATCAACCCGGATGAGGTCGACTGGGCGTATGTGCGCGCGGCGAAAGTCGTGCACCTCACGGGGATCACCCCCAGCCTCAGCGCAACCTGCCGCGAGTTAGTGGGGCGGGCCGTGCGGGAGGCAAAGGCGGCGAAGGTGGCGGTGTCCTTCGACATTAACTACCGCACCCGGTTGTGGACGGCCGCCGCAGCGGCGGCTGCGCTTGCCCCGCTACTGTCCCAGGTGACGGTCCTGATCAGCACGGCCGAAGATGCGCAGGTGGTCTTCGGGATCGCGGGGTCAGCCCGGGCGGTGGCCGAAGCGCTGCGCGCTCGATTCCCCTGTGAGGTGGTGGCGGTGACCGATGGCGCCCAGTTCGCTGCGGCCTCTGCCGGACCGACCGTGGAGCGAGGCGGGTACAAGGTGGACGTCGTCGATCGCATTGGTGCAGGAGATGCCTTTGCGGCAGGCTTCCTGCACGGCTATCTCGCGCGCGACATCCAACGAGGGCTGGACTACGGGGCCGCGCTGGCGGCGCTCAAACATACCTACCATGGCGATGCGGCATGGGCGTCCGCGGAGGAGGTCGCAGCGTTGATCGCCGGGGACACGACGTGGCGGTAGGAAGGGACGATACGGCGATGCCGGGAGCAACAGCGGCGGTGCTTCCCTAAGCCTCTTTACCCTTTTCCCGCCGCCTCTTACTGCCCCGCCGAGACCGCAAGCACAGGATGGAGTTCGGCTCCATTTGGGGCTACGCCGACTTGTCCGTGGATCACGTCGAAGAACAGAACCCCCGCAACCCTCAGCGACGGCGTACCCACAGGGCGGCTGAACTGACCGACCGGTTGTCCAAAGGCGCGGATGAAATCCGCACGCGCCTGGTTGATCTCGGCGTGCTTCACCGTGCCAATACAACTTGGGTCGGGGATCTCCACGATCATCGTCGCCCCCGACGTGCCCGCAATGACGACGTGGATGTCGGAGTCAGCTTCGAGTTTGAAGCCGACGAGCCGGCCCGATACTCGATACGTCGCGGTTTCAGCAGGATAGCGCGGCGTGTGGATTCTTATCGAGCCGGGTACGGGTAAGGCCGTCAACTCCTCCACCGTCGCGGCGCGCACGGTGAAGTCCACGGAACCGGATGCGGCATCGGTGAGCGTCTTCACGTCCCACCGTGCTGTCCCGCAGGACGTCTGAGCAGCAGATGCTCCCGCAAACGAGCTCAGCGTCAGAGTCAGTATCACGAGCAGATGGTGGTTTTTCATCGAGTGGGGCACCGTGTCCTAGAGCCGTCACGCGGGCAAATGGCGGGGCGCGGTTTATTCGCCGATCGCCACCTCGTACCATAGTGTCCGGTAGGCTGGACCGATGTCCACGACCGGGCGGCCGTCCACCACTCGCACCTCGAGCGCGGTCTGTCGCTGTCCCCGCGCATCCAGTGCCCACACTTGAATCTTGGCGCTAGTTGCCGGCAAGGTAATCCGCGTCGGCACCCCTTCGACGAGAATGGGAGGTTCCCCCCACTCTCGCCCCAGCGTCAGGTTGGTACCCTCAGGAGGGGGACCGGCGATCCGCCGATCGGGATAGCGCTTCCACCCCGCCCCGGTGTTTTGCGCGTACCCTAACGCGACAATGGCCAGCCGCTTCGCCTGGCCGATCGCGGCCATGCCGTCTAGAGCCGTAACCGCCCACACCCCGAATCCCCGTTGGGCTGTCATCTGCGGCTGCACGATGACCTCGCCCAGCGGAAAGGTGAGCTCGCCACCATAGCCGATGACCAGTTTGCTGCGCGGGGTGTTGACCGTGACCACTCCGCGGCTCGCACTGTGGAGGTCCCAGGCGATCTCGCCGGTGTCGCTGGTGACCGGCTCACTGCCTGCGAGCTTTCCCACGGCGCTGGCCCTGGGCGATTCAGAGGAGATGGTTACCCGGTGCTGCATAGGAAGTTGCGCCGCGCCGCTTCCGAGGACCTCGTGGTCCCGTCCGACACCTACGGTTCGGAGGATCTCCTGTTCTTGCGCCTCCGTGAGACCGATTGTCACCACTTGCGAGGCAGGGCTGACGTCGCCCCGCCGCAGCAGGACCGCCGCCAACCAGCCCCCGAGCATCTTGACCGGATCTGTATCGATCGAGAAGTAATTGCGGATCACCGGTCGAGCCCAGTCCTCTTGCGTCAGCCAGTGTTTCCCCCACCCTTCGCGGTACGCCCAGCCGGCCATCCCGTCCCAGTCCTGAAACGCGCCGTAGACGGCGGCCAGAGGGAACCCCTCCGCGGCAAACGTGTTGGGCTGCGGGTGATTGTACTCGTCGACCACGAGAGGCTTGCCCTCCCAGCGGCGGAAGGCGATCTGGTTGATGTTGTTCCAGCCATCACGCCCGTTGACCATGCTGCGGTTACGAACCAGCCAGTTGGTCGGGTCCCAGGGCTGGCCCGGGAACGCCGGGTGAGACCAGTACGCATGTGTGGAAGTCACATCGAACATGGATTGGATCGTCGCCGGGCTAAAATTGCTCTGGGTGCCGACCAGTAGCGCACGGACGTGGAGCTCATCTGTGAGAAAGCGTCGAGACTCGGTGAAGAACTGCCGCTCCAC
>DASWFZ010000248.1:0-3126 GCA_036393975.1 bacterium
TGTTCACGTACCAGTCGGTCGCTGCCCACCCGGCCTGAGGCTGCGTAACGCGCGGGTACCGCATCCTGTGACGCACGTGAGGAGCCTCAGCAGAGTCGATAAGCGATCTTGACGTGGTGATTGGTACTTGGGGCGCAGGACACCGTCTCCCGCTCCAGCTCAGTCGCCTTACGCGATATTTGACTGACGTGGCAAGTAGATGTAGGTTCGGGTCAACACTCGTTCGCTTGGGTTCTGTCCTGCATTGCAGGAGGAGGTGCGAACATGCCTGAATTGCTTGTCAGCCGCCGCAAGATCCTTACCGCCGGCGCGGCCGGAGCCCTGGGGGTCTTGCTCAATCCCTCGGCGGTTTTCGCCGATGACGGTGAGGAGGTCAGCCTCCTCCGATGGGATCTGGTCCAGATCATCCAGGGGACTGTCCTCGTCGGAGGGTTGGTCCGCGCGAGAGATGCCGCCACCGGCGACGTGGTGACGCTCACCGGATCAGGTGAGGCGAGACCTGATGACCGAACCGCAGCGGGTGGCGGGACGTTCGTGCACAAGCACGCCGACGGCTCGGAAGTTGCTCACGGCGTTTATGTAGTAACGGCATTCAACCGTTTCAAGGACGGTCACGGAAGTCTGGCCCCTACCCCCCTGCAGGACGGCATCGGTCACAAAAACCAGTCAGATTCTGGAATCCTGAGGCTGGGGATCAAAGCCTTTCCAGCGACAGGAGGCTCGATCGAAGCGAAGTTGGGCGTGGAATGCGCTCTGCCGGGTGACACATCGGGTGCGGTCGAGGGAATCACGCTCGATGTCCTTACCTTCCATTTCAGGCAGGTGCCCGAGGGAGGAGCTACCGTCTTCCATGTTCTCGACGACTAGTTCTTCTTAGCGCGGGGAGCGTTTTGGCAACTGACCCTCCTGACCCATCCAGTAGATGAATTCGACGGGGCTCGTGGCACCTTGGGCCTCGAGTCCCGTCTCCCGCTCCAGCTTCTGATCTCGAAATCGCCGCCGAAGGGCAGTTTTGACCCCAACGCTGACCCCTACCGGACACAAGGAGCGACGAATCCCTCCACAGGTGGGTCGTGAAGGTCGAGATGCGCGAGCCGCTGGTCATCCACGAGGTGCCAAGCACCGGCTCGGCCGACTATACCGAGGAGGACGTCGCGCACATGCACCGGCGGCTCCGTGATGAGCTGGCGTTCAACGCGCCGCGCCGTCTCGTCAACGCGACGATCCAGGACGGGGTGTTCTGGTCGCTTTCTTTGAGACGCCGAACGAGCCCTCAGACGCGGAGTGCCGCGAGTTCTGGCGTCTGACGATGCAGGCGCTGCCCGTGTTTCGAAGGCCGCGCGCCTTCCGGTGCGTGAAGACCTATCCGGTGGGCACGACCGACGTGGCGTACATCGGTTAGGTTCGCGTCGGCAAACTGCGCAGTAGACTGGCTTTCATAAGCCCCGCGGTCCGCGGGGAGCCAAACTCCCTCCGATCTGTGGAGGTGGGTCGCGGTTGGCGCCGTTGCCCTCGCAGAGATTTGCGCCAGGCTCTCAAAACTCACGGAGTCGTGGGCAAGGAGTGCATCGCGATGATCACACCGGACAAGAAGTGCGAGCTCGAACACTTCAAGTGGTTGAGGGACCACGCGGAAGAGGCGGCAGCCAGCCTGCGGCCTGGCGACATCCGAACGCCCGAGAAGCTGCGCCACGGCGCGCAGCAGATGATCGACCTGATCGAAAAGGGCCAGATCCCCCGCCGTCGGAAGTAAACCTCGCAGGCTCCCGCGCAGCGAGTGCTGGGGGGCTGATGTTTCGTTAGCTGAGGAGCTCATCCATGACGAGCGCTGCCCCGCGGTGCATCGCTGGCGTGACGTGGGAGTAGACGTCGAGCGTAATTCGCCAGAACCGGTTCGCCCAAGCACTCGACCCAACACCCGATTCTTCACCCGGCGCTATATGCGCTTGGGGTTGCCGCTCGCCAGGGCTTCCAGGTCGTCCACGCGACGAGCGGTGCGAAACAGTAGGGAGGCCAGGGAGCGGCGGCGAGGCAAAGCGGAACCAAGCCTAGCCGACCCCGGGCAAGTTGCCGAGGCGAGGGATCAAGCGTTGCGTTTGCCGATGAAGCGCGGAGGCCCGCTCATCGTACGAGCGGGCCCCACCCTTCGGCCTCGGAACTAGGACTTACAGGTGGTCGCCAGCGGCACAACAACGTTCAGACCGGGCACAGGCGTCATCGCCAGCGGCACAACAATGGTCAGACCGGGCACAGGCGTCGTCGTCGCCAAACCGGAAGCAAGAGCTCCCAAACCGCAGGTAGTGGTCGCAGTGTCTGCCGAAGCAGGAACCGCAAACACTACCGAAAGGGAGAACACGACCAAACCGATGAGGATCAACCGTTTGTACATTTTGCATACCCCCGTTTGAATTGACAGGCTGCCCTTAATGGACTGAACGTACAGACGACCAGTGATGATGTCAACTCAAGCCGTGGGGCCGCTTGTGCCCATAGGCTCGTAGGGCGGCTTCTTCCGATGGGGATGAGCTCAGGCTCTCAAGTCGGTAGACGAAGTCAACGGGGTGATTGGTACTTGGGGCCCTGGACCCCGTCTCCCGCTCCAGCTTTACCCACCTCGCACTACTAGCAAGCATCCCACAGGCTTGTTTGACAGGCCAACTTGTCGGGACTACGCTGCTGCGCGGTAGCGCTGGCCGACTGCTCTCGGGCGCGGCGCTGCCGAGGAGGGCTCATGGTCAGTCAGGGGTGGCGCGGGTCATTGGTGCGGCTTGCCTCGGCGACGGTGGCGAGGGGAGCGAAGATCCAGCCTTCACCTGTGGCGCCGTGATCTCCAGAAGTTCTGTGGGTCTGTCGGGTGCTGGTCCAAGGTGCCGGCGACGGTCCCACCTCCCGGCGCCGGGAGCCTTACCCGAGCCGATAACTGAATTCAACCCGGACCTTGGTACCTGGGCGCCAACCCCCGTCTCCTGCTTAGCCGACTTCCCGCTCTCGTCAGCACGGCGCCATGTGGGCGACGGCAGAGGTAGATGTGGTTCGTCCACCACGGCCCATCATTCACGCGTTTCGGCCGAGCTTGCGTCCGAGATTGACCTCCATCACACTCCTCGCTATTACCAATTTCGTGCA
>DASWFZ010000249.1:0-2562 GCA_036393975.1 bacterium
CTCGTGGAAACTCCGATCACCGGCGGGCGCTGTGAATTCCTGCACGCCGACGCCGCCGCGGGATTCAATCCACAACACCAGACCATACGCCAGCCCAAGGCCTATAACGGTTGCTGCGACCGCTCCGCCGTATCCCAGATACCGCGGCAGCCACACCACCGGCGCACGACGGATGGCGTGCTGCCACCACCAGTTCCAGTGGTGGCTGACCAGCACCAGTCCGCCGAGGATGCCGCCGAGGCTGACCCAGGAAGCTAGGTATCCTTCGCCGATGCGGTACAGCGATCCGGAGGTGCAGCCGCCGGCGACCACCATGCCGATTCCAAAGAGAATGCCGCCGACGAGGAGCGCAACGCTGAGTGGGATGGCGTGCGCTTCCGGGGCGATCGGCCCGAGGGAGGGATTGGGCAGCAGGTTGCGCATATGCACCGCAAACCCGGCGGTCGCGACGGCCAGGCCGACGATGACGCCCTTCATGGTGCGGCCCGAACGAAACTGGATCAGGTCGCGGAAGGCTGAGTTGAAACAGAAGCGACTGCGCTGGAGTGTCACCCCGATGCCGACGCCTAGCACGGCAAACATCCCGAACACGGGATCGGCGCGGCTCCCGACCAGCATCAAGATCGCCAGGCTGGCGAGCACCAAGAGTCCGGCTAGGGTTTGGGGGTGTACGCCAGACGGTGCAACAGCGCCAAGAGCCGCCGATGGCTTAGTCATGGGTTTCCGCAAGCAAATACAGCGCATGGTGCGGAAGGGGAGATTTGAACTCCCACGGGGTTTCCCCCACAGGCTCCTGAGGCCTGCGCGTCTGCCAGTTCCGCCACTTCCGCACTGGCACACCTACCATACTGATCCCGCGCAGGAAGTGTCAAGGTCGAGATACGCGGAGCCTGCCAGCGAGGCGCTAAAAATCATCGCGGCAGGGGCTCACTGGTTGGACCGTAATCTAATACTGCGGGAGTTGTCAAGTAGATGGACGCTCGCAGAGTTCTCGACGAATTCAAACGCCAGCCGGGATACGACGGCCAGATTGTCTATGAGCGATTCATTCCCCCTCGCTTGGCGCAGTATGATGCCCTGAAACCTCCGCTCCCCCGCGTCCTTACGAACGCGCTACGCGCCCAGAGGATCACGCGTCTGTACACGCACCAGGTCGAGGCCATCACAGCGGTGCGTCGGCACGAACACGTGGTGGTCGTGACAGCCACGGCGAGCGGCAAGACCCTTTGCTACAACCTTCCTGTTCTGGAAAGGCTCCTGGCCGATCCCGCGGCGCGGGCGCTGTATTTGTTTCCAACCAAAGCCCTTGCACAGGACCAAGCCGATGGCCTGGCAGAGTTTGAGCTCCCTGGTGTGGTTGTCGGGACCTACGACGGCGACACTCCGGCCCGACAGCGCCGCGCGATCCGAGATGGGGCCCGGGTCATTCTCACCAACCCCGACATGCTGCACCTGGGGATTTTGCCTCAGCACCATCGCTGGGCGAGTCTGTTCCGTCACTTGCGCTACGTCGTCATCGACGACGTGCACATTTACCGGGGAGTGTTCGGCAGTAACGTCGCCAACATCGTCCGGCGGTTACGCCGCGTCTGTCGCCTGCACGGGGCTGATCCGGTGTTCATCTGCACATCGGCGACGATCGCGAACCCGCAGGAGTTTGCCGCGACCTTGCTAGGGTTGCCGGTTACCGTCGTGGACGCAGACGGGTCGCCCAGCGGCCCCCGGTGGTTTGCTCTATGGAATCCGCCCCTCATCGATCAGGCCCGCGCGCATCGGAGAAGTTCCTACACCGAAGCCACGGCGCTCTTCACGCAGTTGCTTCGCGCCGGTGCCCGCACGATCGTGTTCACTCAGGCGCGGAAAATCACTGAGCTGATCTTCCGCCAGGCGCGCCTTGCGCTGGAGGACGCCCCCGAACTCGCGGGCCGGATTAGCGCGTACCGGGCGGGCTACTTGCCCGAGGAGCGCCACGCGATCGAGCAACGCCTGTTCAATGGAGATCTCGCGGGCGTCGTGAGCACGAGCGCACTCGAGCTCGGTATCGACGTCGGTTCGCTGGACGCAGCCGTCTTGGTCGGTTACCCCGGGACGATTGCCAGCACGTGGCAGCGAGCTGGCCGGGCCGGCCGGGGCCGGGAGGATGCGATAGTGGTCTTGGTGGCCCTCGAAGATGCCCTCGACCAATACCTCATGCGCCACCCCGCGTATCTATTTGCGCGTCCCCACGAGCATGCGGTCATCGATCCGCAGAACCCGTATATTCTCGCCGCCCACCTGCGGTGTGCGGCGGCCGAGGTGCCATTGTGGAAACAGGATGCCGACATCTTCGGCCCGCGCACGGAAGAGCTGGCCGCGATCCTGGAAAGCCAAGGCGATCTCGCGCGGCGACGAGAGCGCTGGTACTGGGCGAATCCCGGCTACCCTGCGAAGGATGTCGAGGTCCGGGCGGCCTCCGGGGATCTGTTCCGCATCGTGGATACCTCACGCGGTCGGCTGGTGGGGACGGTGGACGCCCCGCGCGCTTTTGAACAGGTGCATCCCGGCGCGGTGTACCTCCATCAG
>DASWFZ010000250.1:0-3432 GCA_036393975.1 bacterium
CGGTCTGGGCGGCCGCCCAGCCAATTACTATCCACGCCGACGCCGCCATCGCCCGCGAGGGGGGCCAGGTGCTGGAGGCTGTGGGGCATGTCGTCCTGAGCGACAGCGCCACGACGCTGCGCGCCGACTACGCGCTTTACAGGCGGAGAGAAGGCCACATCCGGCTCGCTGGTCACGTCCATATCGCGACCGTTCAGGGCGAGCTCTCGAGCGACAGAGCCACATCCAAGCTGGGGCGCAAGGGACAAATCGAGACGATCGAAGCTACCGGCGCGGTCATGGTGCGATCGGCGGATCGAACGGTGCGGGCCGACCGCGTCACATACCAGACGAAAGACCAGACCCTCACCGCAACCGGACACGTGGTGGTGACGTTCCCGCCCGACCTGAGAATCACCGGCGGGACCCTGGTGGCCAGCGGCACGGAGGTCGCCGTCCTCACCGGCCATCCCCGCATTGAGCACCCGGCGGGGACTCTGGAGGGCGACCGCGTAGATGTGGCTGTCCAATCCCAGATCGCGTTTGTCCGCGGGAACGTCCAGAGCGTGTTCTCCGACACGAAGATCACCTCCGCGTTGGCCACCTTACTGGTCAAAGAAAAGAAGGCCATCTTTCGCGATCACGTCACCGTCGACCGGCCCGGCCGCACGATGACCGCCGAGGTCGTCACATATTACTACGCGGAACGGCGGCTGGTTGCCGAAGGGCCGACGACGATCAAAATCCGCCAGATGCCACCCTAACGCGGAGGTGTGAGGTGAAGGCGATTGTCTACACCCAGCACGGGGGCAGTGAGGTCGTCAGGATGCAGGAGATGCCCACACCTTCTATTGGGCCCGGCGAGGTGCTCGTGCGGGTCCGGGCAGCGGCGCTGAACCACATCGACCTGTGGGTGCGCCAGGGGCTGCCGCGCCTGCGCCTCGCGTTTCCGCATATCCCCGGGGCTGATGCCGCCGGCGTGGTCGAGTCGGTCGGCGCTGCCGTGACGCGGGTGCGGCCGGGGGAGGAGGTCATGCTCTCCCCCGGTGTCAGCTGTGGTATGTGTCAGTATTGCATCGCGGGTCAGGACAATCTGTGCGGCCGGTACAGCATCTTGGGCGAGCACCGGCATGGAACATACGCGGAATTCGTCAGCGTGCCCGAGGCCAACATTCTCCCTAAGCCGTCCCATCTGACCTTCGAAGAAGCGGCGTCCATGCCGCTGGTGTTTCTCACGGCGTGGAACATGCTCGTGACGAACGCCCGGCTGCGTGTCGGGGAAACAGTTCTGATTTGGGGTGCTGGCGGCGGGGTCGGCAGTGCGGGTATTCAGATCGCGAAACTCTTCAATGCGCGTGTCCTTGCGGTCGCCAGCAGCCGCTGGAAACTGGACAAAGCTGCCGCGTTGGGCGCGGATGCCAGAATCGACTACCGGGAGGCGGATGTGTTAGAAGAGGTGCGGCGGTTGACCGGCAAGCGGGGGGTGGACGTGGTCTTTGACCATGTCGGCGCGGCAACCTGGCAGACGAGCATTAAAGCCTTGATGCGAGGCGGACGACTGGTGACCTGCGGGGCGACGGTAGGTGCCGAGGCCCCCACCGACCTCCGCTACATCTTCGGCCGTCGCCTGTCCATACACGGGACCTGGATGGGATCGAAGGGCGAACTCTATGAACTCATGCGGGCGGTCGAGGCGGGGCGGCTACATCCGGTGGTCCATCAGGTCTTCCCGTGGCAGCAGGCGGTGCACGCGCAAAACGTCATGGAGCGCAGCGAGCACTTCGGGAAATTGGTCCTGACTGTGACGAGCGATACGCCCTAGTGGCAGGAGAGATGTATTCTTCCACGACGCCCTTCAGAGAGTTCCCCGGGTTAGATCTTACCAGAGGCCTTGTCCTGGATCCAGGGCGTAAAGTTCTACGATGGTGTGCCGGCGCCCGTGGGCTCCGAGCCGATCCACACAGCTCCGTCGGCCCAGACTTCTTTCTTCCAGATCGGGACCGTGTGTTTGAGGGTATCAATCGCAAACCGAGCGGCCTCGAAGGCTTCGCTGCGGTGTCCAGCGGCCACGGCGATGGCGACGCTGATCTCCCCGATCTCCAGGTGGCCCAAGCGGTGGACGATCGCAATGGATAATAACGGCCACTGCCGCTGCGCGTCCGCGGCGACTTTCCGCATCTCTTTGCGCGCCATCGCCTGATACGCTTCATACTCCAAGAACTTCACGTGGCGCCCGCGGTTATTGTCGCGGACTGTTCCCAAGAACACGACGACGGCCCCCGCCTGCGCGTGGTTGACCTGCGCGAGGACGGCATTGATGTCGATGGGTGTCTCGACCAGATCGATGTATTCACCGCCTCCGCTGACCGGAGGGACGAGCACCAGCTCGTCGCGCGGGCGGAGGGGGACCTCACTCGCCACATACTCGTCATTGACGGCGAAGGCGAAGGGCTGGGGCAGAGCACACAGACGAGGGTAGGAGGACAGGAGGGTCTTCCACACTTGGCCCGGGGAGGCACCATCAGGTATGGTGACGGTGATGCGGGGAGACCCGATGGCCTCTCGGTACGATGCGAACGCGCGGACGGTGATCTGCATCAGGTCAGATTGTAGCAGAAGAGAGAGACGCAGTCGGAACGGGGAAGGCATACGCTCTTTCCGTCCAACCCTTGAAATGCTGCGCACACCCTGGGAGGGGACTGATAACATTTGACGATATTATCGGCTCACGTTATCATTGGCTTGTGATCCGGAGCTTCCGGGATAAGGGGACGGAGAAAGTTTTCCTGAGAGAACGATCCCGAAGGCTTCCGCCAGGCGTTCAGCGCACCGCACTACGGAAACTGGCCATGCTAGACGCAGCACAGGCGCTCCAAGATCTTTCTGTACCGCCGGGGAATCGACTCGAAAAACTGTCCGGCGACCGGGCGGGGCAGTACAGTATTCGCATCAATGACCAGTGGCGCGTGTGCTTCCGCTGGGAGGAGGGGAATGCTTACGATGTCGAGATCGCGGACTATCATTCATAGGTCGCGCGGCGTGAAGCTGCCACCCGTACATCCTGGAGAGATCCTGGTGGAGGAGTTTCTGAAGCCGCTCGGCATCACTCAATACCGGCTCGCCAAAGATATTCGTGTCTCGCCTCGCCGGATCAATGAAATTGTCCATGGGATACGATCCATTACCGCCGATACTGCGCTCCGGCTGGCAAGGTACTTCGGGACCTCACCGTCGTTCTGGATGAACCTGCAGGGACGCTACGATTTGGAGGTTGAGAAAGACAGACTCGGCGGGCGTCTCGAAAAGGAGATTGCCAGTTTCGCCGTATCCACTCACGCGTGACCATCGGCATCCGCAATCCGTACGCTGTCGCGGGCAGCTACTGCAAGGCACAACTTCATTGTCACACTACCGAGTCGGATGGGCAGTTCCGCCCTCGGGACCTCCTGGCGA
>DASWFZ010000251.1:0-42973 GCA_036393975.1 bacterium
GAAAACAGCGGGGCTGGAAGGCGTTTGCGGAAATGCGATTGGCGCGGGATGAATTGGCAATGTTAGGCAAAGGGATAATACGAACGAATGTTCGCCTATCGGGAGTCTAGCACTGTTCGATGCCGTACTGTCAACGACGACAATCGGGCATGCGAGTTGCTACTTCATACTCCGCAATGCGGCGCTATCACCGACCGAACCTGGGCATGAAAGTTGTAGAGGCTTGCGGGCATTCTGCAGGCCATCCCCCTGCTGCGGGACACCCCGTGCGCATGCACGTCCAACCTAGATTAGTCTCCTCCGACCACCCCCTCAGGTCGCGGCGCAGTCGTCTACTTATTTCCCCTCCTCGCTGGATGCTGCTGATTCCCCTGGTCATTGCGGGGGTGCTGGCAGGGCTTGCGGGGATGACACTCTCGTTCAACCAGCACGTGGGGACCTTACACGAGGACCGTGGACTGGCGGAACAGGTCCTCGGCGCGCTGGCTGGCAATTCGGCGCGGGTGATTACCCTCACCGGCCGACCTGGTGCGAGCGTGCGCCTAATTTATGACCCGGTTCGCCGACGCGGAGGGTTGCTTGTGGTGCGGCTGGGGGATCCCGGAGACGACCTCACGTATCGGCTGTGGCTCATCCAAGGCGGAGTCCGGCGTCCCGTTGCCACCTTTGTCCCTGCAGCCGACCGTGCGACGTTTGTGCCCATTCGGGAAGACTTAGCCGGCTACGACGCCATCACAATCGCCGTCGGTCCCCGGAACGGACCCGCGATGACGGCCACGCCTGTGTTGCACGCCTCTCTCGCCGTCTCATCTCAGCGCCTGCGAGTGCCTCGGCCCACACGCCCGCTGAAGATAGAATAGCAGTTTAGGTCCGGAGCCCCCAGCTTCGTGGGGGCAGATGTTCGACCACAAGCGCGATTCCCTGTCCGACACCGATACACATCGTCGCAAGTCCGTACCGTCCCTGCCGCCTGCGTAGTTCGTGGACCAACGTCGTCACCAGTCGCGCACCGGAGAACCCGATCGGGTGTCCTAACGCGATCGCTCCGCCGTTAGGATTAAGTTTCTCCACCGGAATCTGGAGCTCCCGGATGCAGGGGAGAACTTGTGCAGCAAAGGCTTCGTTCAGCTCGATAACGTCGAGGTCTTCAATAGTGAGGCCTGCGCGTTTCAGCACCTTCCGCGTCGCAGGGATGGGCCCCAGGCCCATGTACGAAGGATCGACGCCCACCACGGCCGAGGCCACGACGCGCGCCATCGGCTGCAGGCTCAGCTTCGTGGCGAGCGCGGCGGAGGTCAGGAGCAGCGCGGACGCGCCGTCGCTGATGCCTGACGAGTTGCCAGCCGTGACGGTCCCACCCTTCTTGAATACCGGTTTCAGGGCCGCGAGTTTTTCTAGCGACGTATCCGGTCGCGGGTGTTCATCGACATCCACCACCACAGGATCGCCTGACGCGGTGGGGAGGACGACCGGGACGATTTCGTCTTTGAACCGCCCCTCGACAGCGGCCTGCACGGCCCGTTGGTGACTGAGAAGGGCAAACCGGTCCTGGTCCTCGCGGCTGACGCGAAATCGCTCCGCGACATTTTCCGCCGTCTCCCCCATGCTATACGGCGGGTACATCTCCACGAGCTTGGGATTGGTGAAACGCCAGCCTAGCGTGGTGTCGTGCATCGTGAGCTCGCCCCTCGGGAAGGCCGCTTGGGGTTTGGCCATCACCAATGGGGCGCGCGTCATGGACTCCACACCGCCGGCAATGACGACATCGCCCTCGCCGAGTTTGATCGCGTGCGCGGCCGAGGCGATCGCCTGCATCCCCGAGCCGCACAGCCGGTTCACCGTTTGCCCGGCGACCGCCACAGGAAGCCCGGCCAGCAACAGCGCCATCCTCGCGACGTTGCGGTTATCCTCGCCAGCCTGGTTGGCCGCCCCGAAGATCACGTCTTCGATCAGGTTGGGGTCGATCCGCGTGCGTCGAATCAGTTCGCGGATGACGTGCGCGGCAAGATCATCAGGGCGCACCTCGCGCAGCACACCACCGTACCGTCCCACGGGTGTGCGCACGGCATCGATGATGAGAGCATCAAATTCTGGTTGTCTCTGACTCCCTTGCGGCATGGGGAGGAACGCTCCTCTCAAGTCCCGGTGAAAGAGGGGGGCCGCTTGGCGAGGAACGCAGCGACACCCTCTCGGTGATCGGCACTGCGGCCGGCGATCTCCTGCACAGCCGCCTCGTAGTCGAGGACCTGTTCTAGCGTCGCGTGCAGACCATAGTTGATGGCCCGCTTTGCAAGACCGTATCCTCGTGTGGGTCCTGCAGCCAATCGCTTGGCTAGGGTCATGACCTCAGGGACCAACACGTCGTGCGGCACGACTCGGTTAACCAGTCCTATGCGCAACGCCTCCGCCGCGTCGACGGCGTCCGCGGTGTACGCAAGTTCCAACGCCTTGCCGAGGCCGACTAAACGCGGCAGAAAGTACGTGCTTCCGGAATCGGGAACCAGCCCCACGCGGGCGAAGACCTCGATGAAACTGGCGCGGTCAGAAGCGATCCGCAGGTCGGCCGCGAGTACCAGGCTGCAACCGGCTCCTGCGGCCACGCCATTCACGGCGGCCAGCACGGGCTTTTCCATCGTCCTCATCTGGAGGATGACCGGGTTATACCGGCTGCCCAGTGAATCGCGGAACGAAGGCGTCCCGGGCCCCGCGCGATCGCGCAGGTCCTGCCCAGAGCAAAATCCTCGACCGGAACCAGTGATGACCACACACCTTACTGCCGCATCGCGAGCTGCCTGGCGCAAGGCGTCTGACAGCTCCCGCAGCATCAGGTCGTTGATCGCGTTCAACACATCGGGACGGTTCAAGGTGACGAGCAACACTCCGTCGCGTTGGTCCAGTTGAATGGTCTCCGGCATGTTAGCTCACCCTGAGATGGTGATCAGATTTTCGGGACGCGGGTGCGGCGGGGAGGGTTACCATCCCGCCGTCATCGCCCCTTGAAGTGGGGTTGGCGCTTTTCCAAGAATGCGTTGATGCCCTCTGTCCGGTCTTCGGTTGCAAAGAGTAAATAGAAGCACTTGCGTTCGTAATCCAGCCCACCTTCGAGGTGCGTGTCATGCGCCTTCAAAATCGCCTGTTTCGCTAGACGCACCGCGACCGCCGGCTTGCTCGCGATCTCGTGCGCCAGGCGTTTGGCCTCGTCGAGGTAGAGTTCAGCGGCAACGACGCGGGTAACCAGTCCCCACCCCTCGGCCTGCCGCGCCGAAATGGGTCGGCCGGTCAGGATGAGCTCCATCGCCCGGTACTTGCCAATCGCGCGGGTCAATCGCTGCGTCCCCCCCGCCCCGGGCATGAGCCCGATGTTGATCTCGGGCTGCCCGAACTGCGCCGTCTCGGCGGCCACAATCATATCGCACAACATCGCCAGTTCGCATCCGCCTCCAAACGCGTAGCCGTGGACCGCCGCGATTAGTGGTTTGGTCACCGCCCGGATCCGCTCCCATTGTTGGAAGCGGTATCCGGATAGCATCTGTGCGGCCGTAGCGGTGGCCATTTCTTTGACATCCGCCCCGGCGGCAAACGCCCGCCCTGCTCCGGTGAGGACCACGCAGCCCACTGCGTCATCGCGGTCGAACGCCTCGAGTGCATCCACGAGTTCATCCATCGTGGCCCGGTTGAGCGCGTTGAGCACCTCGGGCCGGTTGAGGGTGACTAAGCCGATATTGCCTTCAGTAGAGAGCACTATGTGCTGATGGCTCATTGCGTCCTCCGTCGGGGCTGGGAATTAAGAGAAGACTAGACCTCGAGAGTTGAAGTCTATGGCGGATGCCGCCCGTCGATCGGTCTGTGCTGTTACAGGTCTGTGCTGTTACAGCCGACTCCCGCACTTGCCGCAGTGGGTAAACTGCTCAGGGAGGTGTCGCGCCCCGCATGACGGGCAGGTCCGGGTCGGCGGTCCCCAGGCAAACTCGGTGCTGGCACCCTCGGCCAGACGCGCACGAATCGCCGCCACATCGACGGCGCGCTTCTCAAGGAAGGCCTCAATCCCTTCCTGCGTTTCAGGCGCGCCGGCGTGGAGCGTGAGCCAGTCGCGCGCATGTCCCACAGTGAGGTGCCAGGACAAATCTCGCCAGAAATTCAGTTGCTGTTTGGTGTAGCGCGTGACTTCCGGCAGCGTGCGAGTCAGGCGCTGGGTGAGTCGCGTGACAGCAGCGTCCAACTCCCTGCGGGGGACGACCTCGTTGATCAGGCCCCAGGCCAGCGCCTGGGACGCGGGGATCTCGTCGCACAAGAAGAGAATCTCCCGGGCCCGCCGGTCTCCGACGACCAGCGGCAGCCACTGAGTCGCGCCCGCAGCAGGAACGCTGCCCCGCATCGGTCCGACGTGGCGGATGATGACGTCGTCCGCAGCAACCGCGAGATCGCAGGCCAAGTTGAACTCGTTGCCGCCGCCCACAACCAGGCCGTTGAGACGTGCGATCGTGGGCTTACCGATATTGCGCAGACGGTCTTGCGCCTCGATGAACGCCCCCATCCACTTCCAGTAGTCGCGCGGTTTGCGCACGAACGCCGCCTGCTCATCCAGATCGGCTCCGGTGCAAAACGCGCGATCCCCGCTGCCGGTGAGAACAACAACCGCGATGGCATCATCCCACGACGCGTCCTCGAACGCGTGGCTCATCTCTCGCAACGTCGCGAAGTTGAGGGCGTTGAGCACCTCGGGTCGATTGATGGTCACGCGCGCAGCGGGCGGCTGTTTCTCGTAGAGGACGTACCGAAGACCAAGGGCCTGAGGCGCTTGCGGGCGCGGCCCGTCCATCGAAGCCCTTACGAGACCTGGACGTACAGCAAACTCACTAGACCGGGAGCAAAACGTTGAACATCGTCGCCTGCGGCGCGGCCTTCGGGGGAGCGCAGTGCGGCGCGCAGTCCGTTCTCATCATCGAAGTACATCTCGGCGATGAAGTAGTACGGCGGGGTCCCGCTTCCCGGCATCCCCGTGACCTTCCCAGTCTCGACGCGCCGCAACCCCGGCCATTTGCGCACAAGGGGCAGGTGCGTCTCACGGTAGTGGCGGTCGAATGCGTCGGGATCAGGAGGCTGCGTATACAGGGCCACGAGCTTCACCATGACGATGATCTCCTTGATGAATAATAACTCTTCGGCCCCGCAACTGCCCTCGACGCATCCGGGAGATCGATCGAGGGACGTAGTCCGCTAGGGCGAGATCAACACTTCATAGCCTGCCGCCCGCAGCCGCTCCGCCATCCGCGCCGCGTTCTCCCGAACGGTAAACGCGCCGACCTGCACTCTGTACAACCCGCCGGCGTGGGTCATGTACGCGTCAAAGCCTTGCTCGCGCAATTTGGCCACGCGCGTTTCGGCGTTGACCTGCGAGATGTACGCGCCCACCTGGACGCGGTACACAGAGTTGGAACCTCCAGCACTCGGAGGCGGAGCCGACGCGGACGGTGGAACCGGCGTGGCTTGGGGGGATTTGACGTCCGTGCCAGGTTGCCCCTGTTGCGGTGCCGCCCCTCGCTTGGGTGCGTCAGGGACCGTCTTGGGCACCGCCGGTCTGTCCACTTCCCCCGCAGGGCCGGGGACCGACCGAAGAGGCCGGGGCGAGGGTGGCGACGGAGCAAGAAACGCCAGACCCCCCACGTAGCCGACGAGGACCGACAGGGCAAACAACCCTACTAAGGCGAGAACGGCAATGACCGGCTGGAATCGGACCGTGGGCACGACCCTCCTTACCCTCCCATGCGGCGGAGCCGGACGAGATCGTCAGGGCCGAGGCCGACAAAGTAGAGGCCGTGCGCCACCTGGCCCGGATTGAGGCGTTCCACCCGGACCACTTCGCCATCGGCCGACAGGGGCCCGTCCGGCAAGGTAACCGTCACGCGCACGCGCTCCCACTGCGACAGCTCGATCGCCATGACGACGCGCATCCCCTGCGCCCCCGCATCCATTGCTGTCCCCGTGACCTCTTCTCCGCCTCGTTCGACGCGTGTGATGCGCACGACCGAGGCGCGTAATGGAATACGCGGGCTGCGCCGTGAGGCGATCACGATCGTCGGTGGCGGCTCCAGGTCGACCCGGTTCCCGCGGACGGCGCGTACCGTCGTCTCAAACACGTACTTCGAAATCCGCCCCTGGTACGAGACGCGGATGCGCTCCCCCGTTGCCAGGGTTAGGGTCTCTTGCAACCGCGTCGGTATGGTGATAGCGATCCCTGTGGGCTCGATGGTCAGCACGGTACTGCCAAAAATCCCGCGCTGCGAGCTTCCGGGGGCTTCTACCTCGATCCGGTGCTGTGGCACCAGCGGTTCGGTCATCATCACGCGATCACCCGTGAGCGGACCAGGCGGCGCCAGCGCGGCCCGCATCTCTGTATCGATAAGACGCTCCCGCAAGAGGTGTAACCGAAAACGCTCGCACTCCGGATGGCCAATCTGGTCGCAGGTACTGAGCGTCCCCGCAGGGACGTGCGGACAGAGGTCCTCGATCGTACGACAGTATCCCTGCTCATGCGTGTACTGGTCGAGTTCTGCGTCATCGTCCAGTAGCCACGCCGGCAACTGCAACACGTCGCGCGGGGCGGCGGCCTCGTGTCCCCGGGTGAAATGCCGCATCACGGCGCGCAGGGAGATCCCGGCATCGGCGGGGAGGGCGCGGTGGATTTCGGCGTACCCCGCTCGGTCGATATAGCGCATGTCTTCGATCGCTCTGCGAAGCGTCGACCGGCACACTGGACATTGGTCTCGCTCCCTCTGCGCTTCCGGGCTCTCGGGGATCACCGCGCGAGGCTCCTGGTCCGTAGTCCCATTTCCGCTCCCTCCAACTATTACCTGCCCACAGAGGTGTTGGCGTCGCCTGGCGTTCGCTGCGCAGCGGTGATGAGCACGACCGCGCCTACGGCGACGACCAGATAGTACGACAGAGTCCGATCAACCAGCACGGAAACCCCCACTGCGGTCTGGGGAGGAATTCCCGTCGCCAGCACGAGCAACCCGGCCAAGGATACCTCGGTAATCCCGATCCCGCCCGGGACGAAAGTGACGGCGGCCAGCAGGTTGGCTGCGGAAAACGCCAGCATCGCTTCCGCGATGCCAACCGATAGGCCCAAGGAAGTGCACACCGCCACCAAGCGAAGGATCTCCAAAAAGGCCGCGAGCACAGACAACGCTAGCAGGAACCCCAGAGCCTTGTGAGCGCGCCAGCTCGCCAGCGCGAGAGCAAAGCGGCTGGCGACCGAGGCCACGCGCGCCTGCACCTGCGTCGGCAGTCGCAGGCGGGTGGTCACCCACGCCGTGATGGCGGCAAGTTTGTGAGGGAGCATTAACAAGGTGAGGCCAATGACGATGAACCCGGCAATGCCTGCCAGCACGGGACGGAAGACCGACAGGCGGGCGGCCGGGACGAAGAGGACCGAGAGGACGAACAGCAGACTCAGCGCCGCGCCGTCCAGCAATCGCTCCACGACGACCCCGGCCGTGGACGTGGCCATGGGCACCCCATGGCTAGACCGCAAGAGTAGCGGCTTCGCCAACTCCACGCTGCGGCCGGGCGTAAGGCTGGCCGCGGCGACACCCGCAAAAATGGCCGCCACCGCAGCCCCAAACGGCAGCGGGCGATCGCTCATACGGCGTGTCATCATTTGCCACCGCAGTGCTTTGGTGCCCACATTGGCGGCCAGGAGTAGGACCGCAAGAGTCAGGGAGCCAGCCCGGGCGGCGTGAAGGGCCGACACTGTCCCCGGCACGTCGAGTCGGACCACGAATCGGGCCAGCAGGACGAGGCCCAGGCCCAGCAGGACGGCACGGATGGTCGAGGTCATGGAGTCGACAGATCAGCGCACGAAGAGGGCGCGCACAATGATGTCTGCGATGATCCCCGTCTCCGATCCCGTAAAAGCTACGCGGTCAATGACTATCAATCGCGGAGACTCCTCAAGCGACTGCACGAGCGCGCGCATCTGCGGATAATTCCCGCGCAGACGGAGCTGGACGGGGAGCGAACCCACGTTGCCCGCTGGGGGCGATTCGGGGAGAAAGGTCAGCTGCATCAAGGCGACGCGACTGGATGTCATGGCCGTATCGAGACGAAGCATGAGGTCGGGTACGCCGGGGTCAGAGGGAAGACGCTCCAGCAAATCGCGGGCGGCCTGTTTGACAGTCTCATGCTTGCGCACGATCTCTGTGCGCTGCTGGGCGAGTGCGGTGAGCCGCGCCAGCTCAGCCTGTTTGCGCCGGGCTTCTAACCGCGCGGTCGCGACTCCCCGGAACTGAGGATAGAAGACAAAGAGGGCCAGCACAATGATGGCCATCACCCCTAACCCGGCCCTCAGCAGGAGTCGCTCCTGGGGTCGCAGCGAAGTCACGGCGGCGACCTCAAGCGAGCAGTCATCTGAAACTGGGTGATGGTCCGTTCCCCCTCAATCTCCTGCAGGCCGACCACCCGGAGTTGGTAAAGAAACGGTGACTCATCCAGATGCGCCGCGAAGACGGCGACCGAGCGTAGGTGAAGGGCGTTGCCCGCAAAAGTGATCACACCGGCGTCGATCGTGAGCGACTGCAACCACACATCAGACGGGACGAGGCGACTAATCTCAGCCAGCAGCGGGGCCAGGCGCGGTTGTCGTTGCCCGACCAAGCCGCGCAGCCGCTGCTGACGCTGTTCCAGGTCAGCGATTTCTCCTTGTAGCAGCGAGACCTCGATGGCGACGGGACGCACCGCCGTGAGCCGGGCATCGTAATCCCGCGAGGCCTCTTGAGCCTGGCGCGCGTCGATGACCAGGACCGCGTATAGTCCTCCAATGCCGATGATAGGGAGCACCGCGACGGCGATGAAGACCCGCCGCCGGCTGACCCCTTCCCGTCGCCCCAGGACTGCGGCTGGAACCAGATTCAGTACGATGCGCATGTATCTGGGCTCCACTTGCCCAGGCGTGCGTACGACCGCCCCACCCCGACACGGCGTCGCTTTTAGTGGTCACACACTCGGATTGCACGGTGTCGTCAACCGCCCCACGGCCAGTGTGCGCACACCGATCATGCCGGGGCACGGGGACACACGTCCTAGGCCACCGTCCTCAGCGCCAACCCCGTCGCGACTGCGAGCTGAGGAGCCACGGCCTGCGCAGCCTGCTCGCGACTTCTCGGGGCTCGCACGTGAGCTAGTGGGGTCGCGATGGTCACGGGCAGCTCCAGTTCATTGGAGAGGTGGTGATCGAGGTGCCGCAGTCGGGAACCGCCGCCGCAGAGAATCATGTCGCTGATGACCACGCCGGTAAACTGGGCCCGGAAGAAATCCAGCGACCGCCGCACCTGCGTGATCAGCTCGGCCAGTGCCTGGGAGACATCCGTCGCATACGCTCCCTCGGGCAAGTTCTCGGGCCCCTCTTCCCACCCCAAGCCATAGAGGATCTTGGCTTCTTCTGCCGCCGCCACATCGGCCTTAAGCAGTTGGGTGATGACCCGGGTCAGGGCATCTCCCCCGAGGAGAATGGTCCGGGTGAACTGCGGCACGCCGTCGTGGACGACGGCGATATCAGTGGTGGAGGCGCCCAGGTTGACCAGCACATGGGTCCCCTCGGCTTCCGTCTGCCCCAGCCCGCGCGTCATCGCCAGTGCGCCGACTTCGACGGCGTCGACGACGAGCGACGCTCCTTCCAGCGTCCGGATGTGAGTGAGAACCAACGCCTCGGGGGCGGCGGCGAGCAGCACCTCCAGTTGGCGCACGCCATCCTCGGTCACCTCGCGGACTATCTGGACGTCGATGACCGCTTCATCGATCGGAAACGGCAGGTGGCGTTCGGCCTCCCACCGGATGGCCTGCTTCACTTCCTCCGGGGGAATCGGCGGCAGGCGCAAGACACGGGCCAACACGTTCTGGCCCGTCACAGACACCACGGCGCGGCGGGTCCGCACCCCCGCGTCCCGCAGCACCTCGCTTATGGCACTGGCAACGGCTTGCTGATCAAGGATGAGACCGCCTTCGACCGACCCGGGGGGTGTAGGCGCCACGCCGAAGCGGCGGAGCTCCGTGCCCCGCGCGGTTCGCCGCACCTCAGCGACTTTGATGGCACTCTTCCCGATGTCGATGCCGACCGCCGCGGCGCCGATCTGCAAGACATCCCGCAGCGACCTCATCGGATCCCCTTCATGCCAACAGATCCGTGGCGCGGACCACCGTGACTGCCTGTATTCGCGTCTGGTTCGAAGAGTTCCCGCGACGCGGCGGGGCAACATGACCCCATCAGTCGCCGCTGGACCAGGAGATCAGGAGAATGGTGCTCGTCGTGGCGGCGTTGAGGAAGGCTGTGGGGAGCACGTCGGTTACCGCGGAATCGTACTCCACGGCCACGGTCCCGGCATTCGCTGCACTCTTCTGGACGGTGATACTGCCGTTGGACATCAGGATGCCTTCGATGACCAGGGCCACGAGATCGGCGCCGTGCTGGATGGTGATCCCTGGGGCGGGTGCGCCCTGCAGATTGTTACTCCCGTCAGGGTTGTCCGACCCCGCCAGCGTGTACACAACGCCGCGAATGGTCACCTTCCGTTGAGCGGCAGCCGCACCGGACGATGTGACCAGCAGCTGCCGGGCCGCGAGGAACGCGGGATCGCCGCCCAGACTTATGTGACAGTAGTCGCCACAGACGCCGGAACCCGCAGAACGCAGGGAGAGATCTTCTAGCGCGATGTCTCCCACCACGGTCGTCCCGCTGCCTCGACGAAACGCGACGATCGTCCCTGTGACCTGGTTGAGGGCGCTGCTGGGATAGACCACCGCGCCGGTGTTATCCGTTGCCGGGCTCGCGCGAATGCACAGGGTCTCGACGAGACCGGAGTACCCGGCGCAGTCGACAGTCCTATTCGGCTGCGGTGGCGGCACACGGATGCGATAGCGTGTGAGCTCGCCGCTGTTGAACTCGACGAAGAACACGGCGCCTGCCATGCTTGCCCCGATGACGCCGCTGCGATCGTTGATGTACTTGTCCCAGCACTGCTGCGTATGCGCCGCGTCGAAGGTCCACGCCCCTCCGCTCATGCAACGGCTCGTCGCGTCACCTCCGTGGAAATACAGATTCAGGCCGTCCACTGGATCGACCGCACTGATCGCGCGGCTTTTGTAGCTGGTGGCGGCAGCACTGTCCACATCGAGCCTCGGCACTGGCAACACACCGGAGGCTTGCGTACAGGTCCACGGCCAGGTGCCGCAGGCGATCCCTGCGATTGCGCCGTTCGCCGTCACCGCCCCGACTAATGTGGCACCCGCGGTGTTCGCGGTGATCGCCGTCCCGGCCCCCAAGCGATTGTTCGCCTGAACGGCTCCGGCACTTGTGGACGGCAAGGCGTTACGGATAGTGACTCCGGAGTTCCCAGATCCCAACGTGGCGGTCGTGTTGGCCAACACCGCATACAGCGTGAACGGCGGGAGCGCTTTGACGGCGGCCTGCAGTTGCCTCCGGCCTCCGCCCCGCGTTCCTACAGACTGGATAACGCGGACAGTCCCAGACGATGTGACCGTGACCTGATACTGGCCATCTCCGATGGCGGTGGTGACCCCCGGCCACGCGGCACTGTTTCCCAGTTCATAGATCGCGCGGGCGATACCGCCCTCGGCCGCCGTCCGCGCTGCCATGGCATCTCCCTGATTGTAAGCAATCGTGATCTCGGTCAGCTCGAGGTTGACCATTGCCACGCCGATCGCGGTGAGGACCACGATGAGGATGAGGACGGTGACCAGCGCCGCGCCGCGTTCGTTCGTCATGGATTCCTCAGCGTCGCTTTCGCGGTTACGGCGGCGGTTTGCGTCTGCCCGATCGCACTATTGTACTGTGTGGCCAAGAAGTTGATCTCCACGGCCAGCACGCGGACGACTGTCCCGACAGACCGTGTCGTCGTCAAACCGTGATCCACGGTCAGGCAGTTGGTGCCGGCGTTGATGCTCCCCACGGTCCCCCAATCCGGTCGCACCGCCTGATCGGTTCCGTAGGTCTCGCGGTCAACCTGGATCCGGTCATTGACACTGAACCCTGCCACACTCTGCACGCACAACTGTGTTGCACCCGGAGCCAGCGCGGCCGACAGCGAGGTCGTAGGCACATTAAAGAAAGACCGCCCGGCGGGCACCGCCAGCAGATCCGCAAGGACGACCCCATTGCGGAGGAGCTGGGTCCCGGTCAACTGGAACACGACGCCCAACGGCTGGACGACTTCTCCCACCGTGTGCGCCTGCGCCACCGCGGGCGTGATGCCAAACGGGTTCGCCGTGCCCGTCACCGTGAAGGGCCCCTCCCCACCGATGCTGATGGTGTCGTTGTTGCCCAGGGGGATGACACCGAATGGGTAGGTGACTGTGATGGAGGTCGCTCCCACGGCCGCTGCTGCGCTCAAGGCCGTTTCCCCCCGCCGCACGACCTCGCCCTGACGATGCGCTCTGCTCAAAACAGGCGTCGCCGACACCGTCGTCCCGGCCATCGCGCTGGCGGTGACGGTTTCCGCGCTATTGAGGTTCAGGAAAGCGACTGGAAAACCGGTGAGGAGCGGCGATGCGTCTTGGACCGTGAACGAGGCCGCACCCGCATTAGTGTCAGCCGCTAGCATCGTCACCTTCACCAACCCCAAGCTGGTCCCGCCAGCCCCCACCACCGCGTCCTTGGACTGCATCACCTCGGCCAGCACACGCTCGGCGGCCACCCGCGGGGATTGCTGCACATCCGTCTGGCCCGAAAAACTCACCCACTCCCTGACGCCTACGCCCACCAGTCCGTACATCGCCACTAATAGAAGGGCGAGCAACGCCGTGGCGATGACGGTTTCCAGCAGCGTGAGCCCCTGATCGGCGTGAGTGCTCATCAGTAGCTGGCTACCAAGGTGGAGAGCGTGAGAGTCCGCGAGATGGCCTGGTCCATCCACGTCACCGCGACGTCGATTTCCGTCAGCAGGGGCGTCCCCAACACCGGTGACGTGATGGTCGTCACCCGCGCGTACAGGCCGCTGGGGGTCGCGTTCCCCAGGTTGTCCAGTTGTTCCGTGGCCGCAAAACCCGGCAGGCTCGAATAGCCTTTAGACTTCAGGAGCTCGATCCTCTGCTGCGCGAGGAGGGACGCGGCAGTGACGTTGCGGCCAAGCAGGCCGCGAGACGACGCAACGAGGAAGAAACCGGTCAACACCGTGACGACCAATCCAAAGATGGCGGTAGCGATCACGACTTCCAGAATCGTCATCCCCCGCTGGGATCTCACGGGCATGCGGCTACCTCGGCGATTTGCACGCGGCCGGTTGCCGGTTGCACATCCACCTTCATGTTCGACGTGCCCTCTGTCAGGCAGAACGTGCCGATTTGCACCGGGGCGCCTGTACTCGCAAAGTCCGCCCAGTTGCTCGGGAACGTCGTGGTGATCGTGACCGTGGAGGGCACCGCCACCACCTTGAGAACGGTGGCGTCGCTGGTGCGGAGCAGTGTGTATTGCGCGGAGGCGGCTGTGTATTGGAGCCGGAACGTCTGGTTCTGGGTCACGGCATACTGCTGCGTCAGCCGGAGGTCTGCGCCGAGCAGGCGCGCGGTCTGCCTCATGTCGCGCAGCGCCATGTAGCGCTGCAGGTACGGCAGCGCCATCAGCGTCAGCACCCCCCCGATGGCAAGCGCCACGATTAGCTCGAGCACACTGACCCCCTGCTCGCTCTTCACAGGGTCCTCCGTGTGCGCAGAATCGTGAGGCCACTGGTCGCCCCGAGCACGCTCCAGAACACGGGCGCCACGCTCACCACGCTGAAGTGCCACTGCACATCCACCCAATACCCCACAATGGCAGCTACACAAGCGGCGGCCAACACACGCGGTGGGGAACTTGGACCCCACGCCGACGTCGCGTTGCGCAGGGTGGAGACGAGGACCCACCCAAACGCCGCGACGCCGAGAGCGCCCACCGACATCGCCATGTCAAGCGTCTCATTGTGGGCCTTATCGATCCGTACCGGGGAGGCGCCAAACAGCAGCGTCCGCTCCTCATCCCAGCTTTGCGGGAACACGAGTGCAAACGTCTCCGGACCGTACCCAAGCAATGGACGTCGCAGTAAGAGTGCGATCGTGTGACTCCACAGATATGACCGCTGGCGGAATCCTGCCTGCGGATCCGCGGGCTCGACCACGGTCTGCGCTCGCTGTGCGGCCGACCAGTCGGCGCGCCGAATCGCGAGCGGACTTCCTGGGAAGAAGAACAATCCTGCGAGCAGCACCACAAACGCAACCGCCCCCGCCAACCGTGACTTCATGTTAGTGGGGAACGGATCCGCGGTGCGGTTGAAGCGCAGCGCGACGGCAAACACGACAGCGGCCACGACCAGCCCCAGCCAGGCGGCCCGGCTATATGTGCACAATGCCGCCAAGACCATCAGCCCCAAAGCGCCTCCTGCCAGCACCGCTGCGATTCTGCGGCGGGAGGTCAGGAGAACGCAGCTGGCCAGGGGGCTCATCAACACCATATAGACACCGAGGAAGTTCGGGTTTCCTGAGGTGGAGAATGGGCGCCACCAGAAAACACGGATGGGATCTCGGACGAGCCACTCCCACCCGAAGTACTGCGCAACACCGTATCCAGCGACCACCGCAGCACAGGTGAGAGCCGCCCCGCACCAGAGTCGCCAGCCGCCGCGGGCCACCACGACAAGCGTCCCCGCGCAGATCGCGGGGTACGCGAGCAGGCTCAGCAGACCTTCATGGCGTTGAGGAGCGCCCTGAATACTCCACACGGGATTCACCGACAGCCCTGTGGCAAGCACTGCGGCCCCGGCAAACGCCACCAGCGGCCACAGCAGGCCGGCACGACGTAACTCCCTGCCTCCGGATGCGGCGAGCAGGGCTACAAACAACACGGGCGTGAGGATCACGAGTGCTCGTGCCTTGACGCCGTAGTAAGTATCCTCAAGGCTTCCCAGGTCTAACAACAGCGGAACGACGGCCACTGATACCATCACGACGCCGATCAGCAAGAGCAATCCGATCTGCTCCAGAGATATGGCTTGCGTTCGTTCGCCGGCGTCGGCTGCAGCATTCATCCTTCAACCCCTCGAGATGCGAAGAGGCGGCTTCCCCAGCCGCCTCTTCACCTATCCCTGGAGTACAGGTCGTTACGGCGTCATCGCCGTCCCGTTCGACGGGCTCTCCAGCAGTTGCCCGGTGGAGGTCTTGATCGCCAGCAAGTAGTTAAAGGTCATCCCCGCCGGCGGGGTCGCGGTAAGCGGCACGACCAAACCCACCACCGCGGTAGCACCCGTGATAGGCGCAGCGCAAGCGGACGACGCCTGCGTCGCTGGAATGCTTGCGATGGTCCCGCAGAACATGTAGGCGGTCGGCCAGTTCCAGGCCGCACTGACCGGTGCTGGCACCCACCCGACCATCGCCGGCGTCGTGCACTTGCTCTGGTCGAAGTTCTTCTCGATCAAGCACGCCCACGTCAGCGCTTTCCACTCTGACGATAGCTGTCGGGCTTCGGCCACGTACGCTCGTGCCCGCGCCCCGGAGAACATGGGCAGCGCGATCAGGAGCAGGATGCCGATGATGGCCACTACGATCGCGATCTCGACAAGGGTGAAGCCCTGCGATCCTCGCAGGACCCTCTGTATCCGTGTCATGTTACTCTCCTCCTCACATTTCTTTCGTTTGACCCGCAAGTCCCATCCGGGGCTACCACACCCAGTGGGCCACAATCACGCCCAATATTTGTGCAATCCCGATGCCACAGCAATGGGACTTTTGGACGCTCCTGGTGTCCAAATGGCTCAGGGAGCACGACTGTCGTGGTACCTATAGGCAACCCCCAAAATAGGAGGCCGCGACCGGCTGTGGGAGACCCTATTCCGCCCCCTAGTGCACGCAGAGGCGGCTAGCAGGGGTTAGCCTTTTAAGAGGGGGATGTGTGCACAAGTGACAGACCGCCCCGGTGCTGGGAAGGCTCTCCAGCGCCCGACAATCGCTTCGATGAATTAGCGGGGCAGGGACGAAATGAGGGTCCAGATCGGCAGCAACACGGAGAGGGCGACCAGGAAGACAACGCCTCCGACACACACGATGAGAATGGGCTCCACGACAGATGCAAACCGCTTGACAGTATTGTCCACCTCTCGCTCGTAGAAATCGGCGACTTTGCCCAGCACTTCTTCCATCGCGCCGGTCTCTTCCCCCACTCTCACCATCTGAACGACCATCGACGGAATCAGTGGCTGCTTCCGCATGGCGTCGGCCATCGGCTGTCCTTCGCGCATGTGTTCGCGCGCCGCCTCAAAAGCTGCACCCACGACGCGGTTCCCTAGAGCCGTTGCGACCACCGCCAACCCTTCCAGGATGGGAATCCCGCTGCGGATCACCACCGCCATCGATCGGCCGAACCGGGCCAGCGCCAGCCGGTGAACCAGCGGACCAATGATGGGCGCCCGCAGAACCCATGTGTCGAACACGCGCTGGCCAGCTTCCGTCCGCCGCGCGGTCGACACACCCACGGCGAACAGTCCCAAAGCAACAAGTCCCACCACCCCGTAGGTCCGCATACCGTGACTGACGGCCAGCATGATGCGCGTGATCACTGGCAGCGGGACACGGAACGACTGGAAGACCCCAACGAAAACGGGCACGATGAACAGGACGGCACCCACGGCAACCATCATTGTGAACACCAAGACGACCAGCGGATAGGTCGCAGCCGTGCGCACGCGTTGCACCAAGTCGTACTCGCGCTCCAAATAGTCCGCCAAGTAATTCAAAGAGGTATCGAGTACACCACTGACTTCCCCGGAGCGAACCGTGTTCACGTAGAACGAGAAGAACGCCGCCGGATGGCGTGCAATCTCCCCCGACAGCGTGCCCCCACGTTCGATCCCACCGCGCACGGTGTGGATAATCTCCCGGAACCGGCGGTCTGCGGCTTGCTCTTCCAGCACGTTCAAGGTGGTGACAATCGGGAGCCCCGCCGATAACATGGTCGCGAGCTGCCGTGTGAAGAGGACGAGATCCTGACGGTTAATCCGAAAGAAGCGCTGGACCTGTCGCACCGCCCCGACGACCTGCTCCTGTTCAACGATCGAGGTGACCAGGAATCCGCGGGCCTGGAGCGACGCCGCGGCGACCCTGGGGGTGTCAGCCTCCATGACTCCGGTCTCGAGGCGGCCCGATTGGTCCCACGCGCGGTAGACGAATTTCCCCATCGTAGACGCTCATTCTACTCGTGATTTCGACTCCCCCGCTATCGGCCGAAGGTCCCAGAGTCGCACGGAAGAGATCGTTTTGCGCGGCGATAGGTGTGGTGCAGATGGCGCCACCGCGCGGCAGAGGGTTTGCTCAGCACTTCTACGAAGTGTGTGCCCGAGCCGGGAGGCGCGGCGACACCCACGCGCGTCGCCGTCACGGACGGGACATCTCCTCAGGCCTCGGCTCCCCCGGAGGTATGGTGCGCGGAGACACTGCTGGGCAGCGCAGGGATGACCTGCTCGAGTTCGCCCAGGCCGCGTTATCGCTACGCTGGCTCGCCCTCGCAGTCCTCATCGCCCGCGAAGCCGCTATCCCTCTCGCCAGCCGGGAGCCCGGGGTGTTGTATGTGGGGATCCTCGCATACACGCTGTCTCTAACCCTCTATGCCTGGCGCTACCCGCAGCTCGCCCCGCGCGCGGCACGCGCCGGTGTGTTCTTGGATGTAGCGGCGATTGCGCTGGGCATGCAACTTGCCAGCAGTCCTCAGGCGTTCTTTTACTTCGGGTTCGTGGTAACAGGGGTGGCCGGCTTGATGATGGGGCACATCGCCGCCGCGGGGGTGAGTGGCCTGCTCGCCCTGCTGCAGCTACCGGCGATCCGTCACTCCCTATTCGCCCCCGACCTCTATCCCGCGTGGGGCATCGCTGCGTTCGCCCTTCAAGCGGTGGGCCACACAGCCGCTGCCGCAGGCACGCGGTTGCGTCAGCACGGCCGCGTCGCAGGGCTTCTGGACGTGTTGC
Source organism: bacterium (assembly GCA_036393975.1). Lineage (GTDB taxonomy): Bacteria > Sysuimicrobiota > Sysuimicrobiia > Sysuimicrobiales > Kaftiobacteriaceae > 13-1-40CM-64-14. The sequence goes on from DASWFZ010000251.1 coordinate 17,994, forward strand.
ACGCGGTTACCTTATCCGCGCGGCCGCCGCAGGAGGTGAACGCCCGCCTCCTCGACGAGATCGTGCGATTTTTTCGGGCGGACAGTGGTTCGTTGATGGTCTACGATCTCCACGAGCAACGGCTGACGATCCTCGCCGCCCACGGCCTCGATGACGCGTTTCACGAGGTGCGACCGCGCTTGGGTGAGGGCATCGCTGGATGGGTCACGCAGGAAGGACGTCCGGTGCTTCTCACCCCCGAGACCTCATCCCCGTTTCCCCTGCTGCGACAAGACATCGGATCGTCGATCTGCGTCCCGGTCACGTCCGCCGGGCAGCCGCTGGGAGTCTTGAATCTCAACCGGGATGCCGGCCGTGCATGGTTTTCTCTGGACGACCTCGAGACGGCTACGGCCGCCACGCGGTATGCCGCCGATCTTTTGCGGCGGGTGCTGTTTGAACGCGAGGTCGCCTTCTTGCTCGCCGGGTCGGCCACGGGATTCACCGCTGTCGGACGCGCCCTCGCGCGCGACCCTGCCGTGTTGTGGCCAGTGCTGCTGGACCAAGCGCGATCGGCCACCGCGGCTCAGTTCGCCATCCTGGCTCTGGAGCGGGAGGACACGGGCACGCTGGACGTGGTCGCCGCCCGGGGGATTAGCGGCCATGCGGCGCGGACGCACCTGCCCACACTGATCGCCGCGAGCACTGAAGCGCAGACTCAAATGACGGGCACCCCAGACGCATCCTCCGGCGGAGCGGTTGTGGCGTGCGTCCCGTTGCGTGTGGACGCCAAAACGATCGGCGCACTCGGGCTGGGTATGAACGCCCAGACCCCCGCCTCACCTGAACGGCTCGAGGCTGTGGCCACGCAGACCGCGGCCGCCGTACAAGCCGCCCGCACGGCCTTCCGCGTCACGGATATCAGCGTGGTCGAAGAACGGCGCCGGATTGCCCGGGAGATGCACGATGGCCTCGCCCAAACCCTTGCCGATGCGCTGCTGCAAACCGACCTGTCGGCGATGGCCGCTCAGGGGAATCCCACGCAGATCTCGTCTGACCTGAAAGATCTGCGGGGGCTGCTCGAACGTGGCATGCGGGAACTGCGGGAATTCATGAGCGAACTCCGCAAGGAACCCGAAATGAGCAACGAGTTCCCGGTCGCGCTAGAAGGCATCGGCAAAGAGTTCCAGCGCCGCGCCGAGATCCCGACGACGGTCGTCATCACAGGAGACGCTACACGGATGCCCTCAGCGGTCCGGCATGCGGTGTTGGCCATCGTCCGCCAGGCCCTAACCAACGTGCGCGCCCATGCCCGGGCGACGACCGTGGGCATCCGGGCCGAGGTGACGGACGAGCTGTGTCTGGCGACCATTGCCGATAACGGCGTGGGATTCGACCTGGCGGCGTTTCGGGCCACGCTTCCAGGCTCCCCACATTTGGGACTGACCTCAATGGAAGAAAGAGCGGCCTTGGTGGGCGGGAGGCTCGACGTCGCCACATCCCCTGGCCGGGGTACGACAATTACAGTGCGCATCCCGCTGGGCGGGGGACGATTGTAAATCTGCCCCGCGGGCGTATTTAGGACCTTTTGAAGAGATCAAGATAACAGGAGGATCGGATGGGGACACCCGGGGCAACGCATGGGGACAGCGGACTGCCCCCCCGCCCGCACGACGATCGCGCGACGAGTACGATCCGTCTGTTATTGGCCGATGACCACGCGCTCTTCCGTCAGGGGGTGCGCCGCCTGCTCGAGGGGGTCAAAGATATCGAGGTCGTCGGCGAAGCTGAGTCGGGCGCCCAGACGGTGCAGAGTGTTACCGACCTCGCCCCCGACATTGTCCTCCTCGACGTGGCCATGCCGGGAATGTCAGGGATCGAAGCGGCGCGCCTCATCCGATCCGCCAGTCCGCGGACCGGAATCATCATGCTCACCGTCCACACGGACGATGAATTTCTCTTCGAGGCGATCAAGGCCGGGGCGATGGGCTACCTCCTGAAGGACACCACACCCGAGGAGTTAATTCGTGCGGTTCGTGTGGTGCACAGTGGAGAGGGGCTCTTGGTCCCGACGATGGCGGCGAAGGTGATACGGGAATTTGCCCGCAAACGCGAAACGCCGGAACTCGCCGCCGTTCACCTCCCGCTGACCGAGCGGGAGGTCGAGATCCTCCAAAACGTGGCCGGGGGCCTCGCCAACAAGGAGATTGCTTTGCGTCTCTCGATCAGCGAGCGGACAGTGAAAAACCACGTCAGTAACATTATGGAAAAGCTCCACGTTAACAGCCGGACCCAAGCGGCGATCTATGCGCTGCGCAGTGGACTCATCCCCCCAGCGCCCTAGCACGCGACGAAGATCGGGGAACTCTGAGAGCCATGGAGCAAACCGTGGTACCTTCGTCCACTTCACGCTATCGGTCGCGCCGCGCTAAACTAACAGCGTGTCGACAGGTGCGACGGTGAAAAAGATCCGGGTCATGTTGGTGGACGACAACACAAGCTATCGTCAGCGCATGGTCCGTCTGTTACAACTGCAAGATGATTTCGAGGTCGTGGGGGAAGCCTCGGACGGGGAGACAGCGGTCACGCGCGCGCAGGAACTCCAGCCAGACGTTGTCCTGATCGACTTCCGTATGACCGGACTCGACGGGTATACCGCCGCACGCACCATCGTACAGCAGGTTCCGCAGGTCAAGGTCTTCATGCTCACCGCATTTCCCGGCGCCCTGGACAAGGATAAGGTCCAGCGCAGTGGACTGCAGGGTTTGCTCGTGAAAGATCAGCCGGCGACGGAAATCGTGGAGGCCATTCGAGGCAGCGTCCGCCCGCGGCCGGGCCCGGGGGCCTAGAGCGCGGGTTCTTCTACACGCGTTACCTGCAAGACTTCTTCGACGGTCGTCACCCCTTGCATCGCCTTGAGCAAGCCATCCGCCCGCAGACTCAGCATCCCTTCGCTGCGGGCAATCTCGGCCAACTCCGCGGCTGATCCGCGCGCCAGGGCGCGGCGGCGCAGCGTCTCGGTCACCACGAGAATTTCAAAGATTCCCGTCCGGCCTTGATAGCCGGTGTGCCGACACTGCGCACATCCCACGGGGCGCTGGAATTCCGCCGGCGGCAGAGGTTCTTTGACCTGCGACTGCAGCCAACTCACGATTTCTTTGGGGATGGGGGCGGGCTGCTTGCACTGCGGACACAATAGCCGCACCAGACGCTGCGAAGCTACCCCGATCACCGCAGAGGCAATCAGGTACGGCTCGATCCCCATGTCGGCCAGGCGCGTCAGCGCACTGGACGCATCGTTGGTGTGGATGGTCGTGAGCACAAGGTGACCCGTCAGAGACGCGTGGATGGCGATTTCCGCGGTTTCCACATCGCGGATCTCCCCGATCATGATGATGTCAGGGTCTTGTCGCACGATCGACCGTAATCCGGAAGCAAACGTTAGGCCGGCGCGCGGGCTCACTTGAATGTGACTCACGCCCGGCAGCTGATACTCGACGGGATCCTCGACCGTAATGATGTTCTTGTCGACCGAGTTGAGCAGCGCGAGGGTGCTGACTAACGTCGTGGTCTTCCCGCTGCCGGTGGGGCCGCTCACCAAGATGATGCCGAAGGGCTGGTGGATCAAACCCTCGTAGCGCCGCCGCGCCTGCGCGTCCAACCCCAACTGCTCCAGCGTGAGCAACCCTTTCGTCTTATCGAGAAGTCGCAGCGCGATGCGTTCGCCAAAGATCGTGGGCACGGTGGAGACGCGAAAGTCGATCCGGCGACCGTCCAGGGCCACCTCGAATGCGCCGTCTTGAGGGAGACGCCGCTCGGCAATGTTCAGGCGCGCCAGGACCTTAAGGCGCGTCGCCAGCCCGGCCTGCACGGACTTGGGCAAGCTCATCACCGTTTGCAGCGCGCCGTCGACTCGGTAGCGAACGCGCATCTCGGACTCGGTTGGCTCGATGTGCACGTCACTGGCGCGGTCCTTCAGCGCCTGGGACAGGACCAGGTTCACGAGCCGGACCACGGGCGCGTCCTCGCCGTCTTCAGATGGCGACCCCGTCGGCTCTGCGGCAGGGGCCTCCTCGCCCGTCTCGCCTAAGACGGCCTGCGCCGCCGCACCCATTCCGTACGCCCTCTCGATGGCGGCCATCACCTCAGACTCCACCGCGACCACCGGCTTCACGGGGCGGCGCGCGGCGATGCCGACGTCATCAAGAGCGAAGACGTCCAGCGGGTCCGCCATGGCCACGATGACTTGGCCGCCTTCCAGCCGCAGAGGCACAACGCGTCGCTTACGCGCCAGGACCTCGGGGATGAGCTTGACGGCGTTAGGATCCAGTCGCGTAGAGGACAGGGCGACGAGCGGGAGGTCGAGCTGGGCGGCGAGCGCCTGCGCGACTTGCTTTTCGCTCGCTGCGCCTTGATCTACCAACACACGGCCCAGCCGCTCGCGCGTGCGGCGTTGCTGGGCCAAGGCCTCCGCCAACTGTTGAGGCGTAATGATGCCCGTTTCTAAGAGAATGTCACCGATGCGCTTCCGCTGAACTTTGGCCACAGATACACCCGGCACAGTCTAGCCATCATGATCTTGCCCTCGCAATGGGCGTTTCGGCCACGGAACTGTCCAAAGGTCCTACCCCAGCCAAGATGCGCACAATCCGAGCCCTCGGGGGGACGAAAGAACGCCTGAGGTTCTCCTTCAGGTGGGGCTACGCTGGGCTGGAGAACTCGACGCCCGCGGCGGCCGCGTCTGCGAACAGACTGGCCAGAACGCGGACGTGCACGGCATCGAAGGCGGGACCGCCCCCGCTCAAGAGCTCACTGAGGAGGGCGCCCAGCGAGGCCCGCCTCATCGCGGGAACCCTCCCGCAGCTCAGCGCATCGATGTAATCCGCCAACGCCACAAGACGAGCCTGGGGCAGGACTGAGGGGTCTTTCAGCGCCGGCAGATGGTGCTCTGCCGCCACAATCATCGGTAGACTCTCGCGGCCTCCGAGGTGGCGCAGAACAAACGCGCCTTCGGCGGGATGCCGCCACTGTGAGAGCGGACCCCGGACGGTGCGTTCGGCCAAGCGCTGCTCCCAGGGGAGTACAGCGAGACCAACGTCATGCAGCAGGGCCGCCACACCCACGTCGGTGAGGTGTTGCGTGTCGAGCCCCAGCGCCTTGGCCACCAAGAGGGTGAACAGGCACGTATTCGCCCCGTGTTGCGGATCGAGTTCGTCGTGGCTGCGATTGGCGAGATCGCCCCACAACTGCGGGCGCGCCACGTCCAGGGCGCCGACGAGTGCTTCCACAGCCAGACGCGCCCGCGGCACGTCAGCGGGACTTCCGTGCTCGACGGCGGAGGTAATCTCGTGCAGCACGCGTACCGCCGTCCCGTAGACATTTTCGTCTGCGGCCGAGGGGCGGCGTGCCCCGGTCGCCTCCAGAGACTCCACGGTGATGCCAGATGCCCCTGCGCTTTGGAGAGCGTCGGCAAGCCCGCCTTCAGCGATAAGTTCTTCTGGTTCCAATGCCAGGAGGCGAATGAGCGTCACCACTGCTTCCTCCCCAGCCACTCGCTCGATCGTAACCCGCCGTACACGCCGTGCAGCCAAATGGGCGTGCAACTGGACCATCTGGGGATCCTGCAACGTCAGAGGCACGGACTGCACCACGAGCGTTCGGTCTATGACTTCAATGTCGACAGCACGACGCGCGCCGAATGCCTCCAAAGACCGATGAAACTGACTTCCCGCCTGGCGTGCAGCGGGATGCGTGGCCCCGTAGTGACGGACCTGCTGTATAGCCGCAAAGAGAGCCTGGGCGATTTCCGTGGACGGGGTCATGAAGGCGCCTGTGTCTGCCCACCAGCTTTCAGCCAGTGCGACGCCGCCGCTCGCGTCGCCGCATCGGGGTGATGCTGGGCTTGGGTGAGCACAGCCACCGCCTCCGGCGTTCCGACAGCGGACAATGCCGCCAGCGCTTCCTTCCGGACCCGAAGATCCTGATGTTGGAGCGCGGACTTGAGGTACGGCACTGCAACGGGGTCGCGCATTTGCCCCATCGCCGTCGCGACGTTGCGGGCCACGTACCAGCGCGGATCCGCGATGTGGGCGGCCAACAGGGAGAGGCGACCTCGGGCGAGGACGGACAGCAAGGCGACCATCTGCCGCCGGACAGCCATTTGCTCCTCGTCTGCGAGCAAGTCGAGCAAGAGCATGACCGCTTCTTCAGGAGCTGCTGCCAACGCAGCGCGGAGCGGGTGACGTTCATCTGCAATCTCCGACACGTTTTTTGCAACCAGGTCGCGAACCCCCGTCGTCAGCAGATGATGGAGCGTGATCCGGGCCAGCTCACCGCGGGCATCGGGGAGCCGCCGGGCTACGACCGCAAGCCCGATCAGGACGCGCGCCACGGTGTGGATGTCCTCCCCCCCCACGGCCGCGATAGTGTCGCGTTCGACCAGTCGGAGGCCCTCGGCGAATTTGGGGGCCTCGAGCCTGGCGATCGCATTGAGGAATCGCGCGACAGCGTACGGGGCCAAGAACACATCGCTAACAGAAAGCAGTACGTCGCGCGCAGACGTCTGGGCCGTGGGCTCGACTGGCTCAACGCGAGGCGGACGGACCATGGGGACTGCGCGATTCAGATCGCGTAGGGAAGCGGCAATCCCTTCCACTGAGACCCCGGATGATCCAGCGCCGGCGGCCAGGATTTCGGTGAGAAGCGCCGGCGACCACCGCGATGCGAGGGATGCCGCCCAGGGCTCGTGCACTGCGCCGATGATCGCCTGGCAGAGGGGTGTCCGCAACGGAGACGCCGTGGCCGTAACGGTGGCGGCCAATTTTGTCCAGGCGTCGTCGCGCATCGGGTGCGGCCAGCTCGCGATCGTACGGTCGGCATCAGCGAGCACGCGGACGGCCTCCTGTGCATCGGTGCCCGCGATCTCCTGTAGGCGCACGGGGAGCCGCTCCGGAGATGTGTGTAGAGTTTGGAGGAGAGTCTCCCCCAGGTCGGACCGCGCGGGGACGGATGCCACATCATCCTCGAGAGCGATCGCTTGCACGCCGCGTTCGCGCAGGATGCGGCTGGCACCCCCCGCCCTCTCCAAGGCGGGACGCGGCAGGTGGAGCGTCTCTACGAGCGCGCCGATCTGGTCAGCGCTTACGCCCGCGAGGAAAGTGATGCTGGGGCTTTTGGCAGCGCCAAGGGCTCGACTGAGTTCAGCGAGCACGTCGTCTTCAGACGGGTGCGAGGCGAAGTCAAACCGGACGCCGCGGGCGACGGCCGTGCAGCGCAACGACCCGTATGCGCCTGCGTAGGCTCGCAGGGCGGTTTGCGCGTCTTGCAAGGCACGCTGCGTACTCGTGTGCCCGGCGGCATACAGGCGGTGGGCTCGGAGAGCCGCACCCACCGCCCGAACCGCCTGGCGAGCGGCGTCGAGCCGGCGGACAGCGGCATTGTCTCTCACCGGATGGACGTGAGGCTGTCCAGCAGTTCCTGCACCCGTCTCGCTCGCGTCCGCAGATCCTCCTGGCGCTGGCGTTGCAGCGCGACGACCTCCGACGGTGCATTTTTCCGGAATGCTTCGTCTGCCAGCCGACGCCGAAGTTGCTCCAATTCTGCGTGAAGAGCCTCCAACGCCTTCGCGTGCCGACGGTGTTCTTTCTCAAAATCCACAATCCCGCCCAGATCTTCGAGCGGAAGGTGAATCTCCGCCCCCGCGAGTACGGACGCGACACTGTGGGCCGGTCGGGGGTCTGCGAGCGCGTGATACTCCACAGAGGCGATCTTCGCCAATGCCTCCACGTAGCGGCTCGCCCGCCGCAGGATATCAAGCTGATGCTTCTCCGCATAGACATGGACGGGAATCCGCTGCGCCGGGGGAATGGACAGCTCCGCCCGTAAGCTCCGCACGCCCCGCACCACGGCCATTACAGCCTCCAACTCCTGCTCCGCGGCAGGATCGAGCCACCCCGATTCCACCTGCCGCCAGGGCGAAATCATGATGCTGGGGCCCTCATGTGGCAAGATCTGCCAGACCTCCTCGGTGAGAAACGGCATGATCGGGTGGAGCAATTGCATGGCACCCGATAGCACCGACGAAAGGGTGTGCTGCACGGCGGTGCGCCGCCCTGCCGAATCTCGGGTGCGGTCTGTGGCGAGAGGTTGCAAATCGACTTTCACCAGCTCGAGGTACCAGTCGCAGTACTCGCTCCAAATGAAGTCGTACAGCGCCTTAGCGGCCTTATCGAACTCGTAGGAGTCCAGATTGGTGGTGACCTCCCCGGCCAGCCGCGCATACCGGCTGCGGATCCAGCGATCGGCCGCAGACAAATGCGCGGGGCCCGCCGACGCGCGGGGATCAAAACCTTCGAGGTTCATCAGCACGAAGCGCGCCGCGTTCCAGATTTTCGTGTTGAAATTGCGCACGTCTTCGATCATCTTCTCGCCAAATCGCATGTCCTGCTGTGTTTGTGACGCACGCATCACGAGCGCAAAGCGCACCGCATCGACGCCATACCCACGTGTGTCCGCCATCTCCAGCGGATCGATGCCGGTCCCCAGCGACTTGCTCATGCGCCGGCCGTCAAGGGTCAGCACCGTCGGGTGGATGTAGACGTCGGCAAAGGGCAGCGCGTCCATAAAATGCAACCCCATCATAATCATCCGGCACACCCAGAGGAAGATGATGCTACGATCCGTGACCAGCACGCTCGTCGGGTAGAAGTAGCGGAGGTCGGCGGTATCTTGCGGCCAGCCCAGGGTGGCAAATGGCCACAAGGCGGAACTAAACCACGTATCCAGGACATCGGAATCTTGGATCAAATTCCCCTGCCCGCACTTCGTGCAGCGGGCGGGCGGCGTCTTGCTTGCCTGACGCGTCCCGCAGGATCCGCACTGCCACACGGGAATCCGGTGCCCCCACCACAACTGGCGCGAGATGACCCACGGCCGGATCTGGTCCAGCCAGTCCAAGGCCACCTCCGCCCAGCGCTGCGGGTGAAAGCGGACACGTCCAGCGCGAATCGCCTCCGCCGCGCGTTGGGCCATCTCGGTCATGTTCATGAACCACTGCTCGCTGATGTAGGGCTCAATGACCGTGTGGCAGCGGTCGCAGTGTCCCACGCTCGTGCGGTAGGGTTCCACACGCTCCAGCAGTCCTAGCGTCTGCAATTCCGCAGCCACCGCCTCTCGCGCGGCAACACGATCCATCCCCGCATACTTCCCGGTGTCCGGTGTCATGCGCCCTTGCGGATCGAGGGTCACGATTGTGGGAAGGTGGTGCTCCTGACCGATCTCATAGTCCAGCGGGGCGTGTCCGGGCGTGACCTTCAGCGCGCCGGTCCCAAATTGGGGATCTATCCGCCGGTCGGCAATCACGGGCACCCGGCGATTGGCAATCGGCACCAGGACAAACTGACCCACCAACCCCCGGTATCGCGCATCGTCGGGATGCACCGCCACAGCTACATCAGCCAGGATGGTCTCCGGCCGCTGGGTCGCGATGACGATCCCGCCTCCCCCGTCTGCTCCGGGATAGCGCACATACCAGAGGTGAGAATCGACTTCCTCGTATTCCACCTCCAGGTCGGAAATCACGCTCCCGTCGTGCGGACACCAGTTCACCATGTATGTGCCGCGCGTGATGAGGCCTTTGCTGTACAAGCGAACGAACGCCTCCATCACGGCGTCGTAGTAGGTCGGGTCAAGCGTAAAGACCTTACGGTCCCAGTCGCACGAAATCCCTAGGCGCTCCAGCTGGCCGTAGATGATCCCGCCATACTTCCGGACCCACTCCCACACGCGCTCTTGGAACTTCTCGCGGCCGATGGCTTCGCGGCGAATGCCCTCTTTGGCCAACGCGCGCTCCACCACGTTCTGGGTCGCGATTCCTGCGTGGTCCGTCCCCGGCTGATAGAGTGCGTTGAAACCTTGCATCCGCTTAAAACGCGTCAGGACGTCCTGGAGCCCATTGTTCAAAGCATGGCCGATGTGAAGTTCGCCAGTGACATTGGGGAGAGGCATCATCACCGCCCAGGGGCGGCGCGTGGGATCGGGGAGGGCGCGAAAGCGCCCCGCGTCCTTCCAGATCTTGTACCGCGCCATCTCGACCTGGCGCGGATCATAGGTTGTCGGTAGCGTTTTCACCATCGTCCTCACCCCCTGCCCTTGCCTCTGCCGTGGAGTCGCGACTCCCATTCCAACAATAAGGCCCCGTCCGTTGGGACGGGGCTTTCGCTCCGTGGTACCACCCGTATTCCGCGTCGCGCACACAGGCGCCCACTCTGCCCGTGCTCAGCAACCGGCTCTCTAGAGCGCGCTCAGGGGCGCATCCCCTCGGACCTAGGCCGTCTCCCTACCTGACGGCATCGATACCGAATCGCTCAGGGGCGACCTTCCCCGCACCACGCCAGGGAGCCTTCCACTCGGTGGGCTCCCCTCTCTCCCGCAGGCGCGCGGGTACTCCTCCCCGTCCTTGCTTATGCCCGAGTATAACAGGCCGTGGCGGGCTGTAACAGGGCCGCCTCAGTCTCTGAGGGCACCATATCGGGAATTCTATTTAAGGAATTCTTCATACGGGACCGGATCCCAGGTCGGGGACCGTCTGGCCCCCGGATCGTCTCGGACAACCAGAATGGAACAAGCGCAACGGCAATCACTCGAGAAAGCGCTTCGGCGGCTGCACGCTGGTCTGAAGACTTTCCAGCTGTACTCCCCGGCGCACGCCTCCGCACAGGCCACAGTGACGGATGTCACCGCCACGCTGCGTGGCTACCTGCAGCGGTACGGAGCCATCGGAGTGCAAGTGAACAAAGACAAGCTCCTCGCCGACGGCACCACGCTCACTGAAGGCAGCATGGATTCTCTGGCCTACTTTTTCTACGTTCGCAACCTTGCTTCCGTCGCCGTCCTCCCGGGCGTTGACCAGACCGAAATCGCCGCACTGCTGAGCATCCTATCCCAAGAGCGGCAAGCGCTGGAGGCGGCCGGCGGCGTGGAAGCGTTGGTGTTGAGCCAAGACCTGCCCCATATCATCGTGAAAGCCATGATGCTGCGGGCCACCACCGATGCGCTTTCCGAAGCGGGCATTGTGGAAGCCCTGATCCGCACACGCCGGCTCTCCCCCGAACAGCGGGACGCACTGTTCACGGTATTGCGCCAGGGGCCCGCCGCAACCGCTCGCATGCTGATGGGTGTCCACCTCGCCGTCGTGGGTCCGGCGCACGCCAATGTCCCGATCGATGTCGACCACTTGCTGATGACATTGGAGACACTCGACCGCGCGATCGTCGACGAGCCTCACGAAGATCAAGAAGCGCTCCTGCAGAATCTGGCTCAAGGCGTCCTGCAACTGGACGAACCGGTCCGTGCCGCCCTCGCTCCCGAGCTGGTGTCACAGGTCGTGGAGGGGGGGAGCGGACGGGCGATCCTGAGCGAATTGACCGGACAGCAGATCGCCTTGCTCGTCTTGGGCCCTGTCGCCCAGAGCGATATCGCTGCGGGGCTCGAACGGTTTCTGGGCGACTTGCGGGTCTCCGAGGAGAAAGCAGCCGAAGTGACCGCTCTGCTGCAAACAGCCATCACCGCCGGGGGCGCAAAAGCCCAGATGCTCTCCCCCTGGCTGAGCCAGACGGAGGATGGTCAGTCCAGCCGCGATATGTGGGAAGGTATAGACCTCGCTCTTCTGACCATGGGGCCTAGCGAAGAAGCGGCGCTAGACGTGTTGCGCCGGGGGGTATCCGAGCGAGCGATCGCTCACGACGCGATCACCGGCTTGGTCAACCTCTTGGGCCTGCAAGAACGGACCGAAGAGATGGCGGACACCGCAAAGGCGCTGGCTGCTCACCTGACGGACCTCGCGGATGCCCAAGAGTACGCCCTCCTGAGCTTAGCACTGCAGGCGTTACAAGATACGCGCGGGCGCGCCGCCGAGACACGAGCCACGATCGACGCAGAGTTGAGCCGCGTCCTGGATCGCGGATTGCTCGCCCGTCTCGTACGCGACACATTGCAACGCCGAGGTGGCCCGTCCGACGATGTCCAGAAAGCACTGATGGCAGTACGCGAGCTGGCCGTGCCTCACCTCGTCCGGTTGTTGGAACGTGAGCCCGAGGCCGCCGCGCGCGGACAATTGTGTACCCTGATGGCCAACATTTACGCCGGCCGGGCCGACCTGGTGGGTGCAACTTTGGCGACTGCCTCGTGGCACCTCGCCCGCAACCTCGTCTTCGTGCTCGGCGAGCTCCACGATCCAACCGCGGTGAAGTATCTGACGCCGTTGGCGTCGCATACCGAGTACCGGGTGCGCCGAGAGGCCCTGGAAGCCCTGCGGAAGATCCCTGGCGATCAGGCTCGCACCGCCGTGATCGGATTCCTCCGAGACCCCGATCCCCGCATTCAGTACAGCGTGCTTACCGGCGGGGACGTGCCAAATGATCCCCGCGTTGTCGACGGGATCCAGCAGGTGCTGCACTCCCCCCAGTGGACGCAAGAGGTGGTCTCCGTCAAGGTCGCCGCGTTGAAAGCGTTCGTGCAACTGCGGAGAGTGGAGGCGCTGCCCGTGCTGCGCCGTCTGGCACGCGCCCGGTGGGTGTTCGGTCAGGGACGGCGGACGTTGCGGGATGCCGCCCGGGAGATCCTCGCCGGCGCAGAGGGGAGCGGGCCCCAGCGGACATGACACATTTTCCGACTCCACCCATGCTCTTTAGCTTTCCGCTGACGCAGACGATCTCGCCGGACCGCCCAGGTGCGTTGTTGCGGCTACTGGAAGCCGCGCGGAAAAATGCCTTGCTGTACCTGCCGGGCCACCCGCTGGTCACCCAGTCCCTTCATGAATTCCATGCCGGGTTGAGTGTCGTCCTCAAGGCGCGGCCATCGGTACGTTTCGATGTTTATGAGGATGCGTTTTTCCTTGGGGACCGGATCTTGCTGGAGGAGAGTCTGCACGCCTCGGGACTGTTAGAGCAACTGATGGCCCAACGCGTAGGCAGCCTGGAGTTTCTCCAAGGCGTGAGCTTCGAGGAGGCCTCCCGATTAGCGGAGATCTTGGTCGCCGCGTCCGGCGGGGGACGGGCCGTCGGGGACGCAGTCGCCGAGGCCAACCTGCACTACATCAAGACCGGACCGCCCCGTGCCCAGAGCGTTGACGAGGCGAAGGAGGCGATGATCGCGCCGCGCGAGCTGTACCGCATCGGCCTACGGACGATGGACGCGCTCAACTACCAAGCGGTGCAGGGCACCCCCTTGAACCTCCGCAACGCCCGGTTGTTGGCGAACTCGTTGGTAAAGGTCATCTTACAGGATCGAAACGCTCTGCTGGGGGTCGCCGCTCTCTACCAGCATGACGAAGATACCTGTCACCACAGCGTCAACGTCGCCGTGCTCTCACTGATGCTCGGGCTGCGGATGGGCTTGGAGGAAAATATGTTACCTGCACTGGGGACCGCCGCCTTGTTGCACGACGTCGGCAAGATGCGGGTCCCACGGTCGCTGCTAGGCAAGTCCAGCCATCTGACCGCCACCGAGCAGTCGGTGATCGAGCGCCACACGATCCACGGCGCCGCCTTGGTGCAACACTTACGCGGGCTCTCCCAGACGGCAATGCTAGTCGCCCTCGAACACCATCTCAATCACGATCTCTCCGGGTACCCCCGTCTCCTGAAGGTCGCACACCAGCACCTGTTTACCCAGGTCGTGGCCATCGGCGACTTCTTTGACGCCAGCACGTCAGCCCGACGCACCGACCGCAAACCGATGCTTCCCGATCAAGCGGTGCAGACAATCGTCGCGGGAGCGGGGACGCGGTTTGAACCCACCTTGGCCAAGCTGTTCTTCCACACAGTGGGGGCGTATCCGGTAGGCTCTGTGGTCCGCCTCACCTCGGGGGAAATCGCGGTGGTCTATCGGACGGCGGAAGGCCACCCGTTGCAACCTCCGCTGAAAATGGTGCGCGATGCGCAAGGGGCCGTCATCGACCCCGTCCCGGTGGACCTGTCCCAGGATGGGCGTCGCATTGCCTACAGCATCGATCCGATCAAAGCCAGCATCGATCTCGCTGCCTACCTCTAAACCGCCGATAGACCGCTCGATCGCTACTCTTCGATGTAGATGACGCGGCGGAGTTCCTCGATACTCGTGGTCCCATCCAAGACGCGGGACTTCGCAGCCTGCTGAATAGTGATCATACTGCTTTCGATCGCGGCGTCGCGCAACATCGTGGCTGGTTTGTGGGCCAGCACCAGATCACGAATATTATCATTCATCCGAAAGATCTCCATCACACACAACCGCCCGCGGTACCCGGTGTGGTCACAGTCCTGGCATCCCACGGGTTTGTAGATAGGGGCGGTATGGTCGGAGGGCAGGTCCAGCTCGGTCATCAGATCCTTTGCCAGGCTGTAGGGCTGCTTGCACTTGGGACAGAGGCGGCGCATCAGACGCTGCCCAATGCTCGCTATCAGCGACGATGTGATGAAGTAGGGCTCGATGCCCATATCCACCAGGCGGACCACGGACCCCGCCGCATCGTTCGTGTGGAGGGTCGAGAACACCAAGTGGCCCGTGAGAGCGGCGTGGACGGAGATCTTCGCCGTCTCCGCGTCACGGATTTCTCCGACCATCACCACGTCGGGATCTTGGCGCAGGATGCTCCGCAACCCGGTGGCAAATGTCACCCCCGCCCGTGGCCGGACGGGAATCTGGGAGATCCCTTCGAGATAGTACTCGACGGGATCTTCGATGGTGATGATGTTGAGGGCCGGATCGTTCACCGACTGCAGCCCCGCGTACAAGGTTGTGGTCTTCCCGCTGCCCGTGGGACCCGTGACCAGAATCATGCCGTGCGGTTTCCGGATGAGCGATTGAATGATCTGCTCTTGGTCGGCCGGGATGCCGAGCCGATTCAGACCGAGCAAGATATTGCTCTTGTCCAACAGCCGCATGACCACGCGCTCGCCGAACGCCGTGCTCGTAATGCCCACGCGCACGTCGAACTCGTGGTCCCGCACCCGCATGGTGATCCGGCCGTCCTGCGGTTTGCTGTGCTCAGCGATGTCCAGCGAGGACAGAATTTTGACCCGGCTCACGACCGCCGCGTACATCAGCCGCGGGATCGACGCTTTGTCGTAGAGCATGCCGTCGATCCGGAAGCGGACGCGCGCGCTCTGCAGGTGAGGTTCGAGATGGATGTCGGTCGTCCGGGACGCAATCGCCCCCGACAGGATCGAGTCCACCATCTGGATGACCGGCGCAGACTGCTCATTGCCCAGCACCAGCACGCCGTCTTCGAGGCCGTCCCCGTTCCCGCTCCCATTCGCGTTCACACTTCCCGCGCCAAACTCGATGACGTCCACGAGGGACGCGGCCTGGGAGGCGGCTTTGCTGACGCGCTTGCCTACGTTCTCAAACAGCTGTTCAATGGCCCACTCGAGGTCCGTCTCAGTTGTAAAGACCGTCTGCACGCGCAGCCCCGTGGCGCGCGCCACCTCATCGATCGCCAGAATGTCTGAGGGATCCGCCATCGCCACGATGAGGTCTTTGCCCTCCTGGCGGATCGGGAGCGCCATTAAACGGCGGACGAAGGGTTCGGGCAGCAGTTGAGCGATGTTGACGTCGATGGGTTCGGAGGTCAGGTTCACGTACTCGTAGCCCTGCTGAAGGGCCAGCCAGCGCCCGGCCTCCCCCTTGGCCAGTAATCCGCGCTCAATGAAGATCTGGGCCAGGCGCTTGCCGGTGCGCTTCTGCTCTTCCAGCGCCTCGGTGAGCTGCGTCTCACCGATGACGCCGGCGTCGAGCAAAAGCTCGCCGAGGCGTTTCGTGGACTTCGCTGGTCGCGCTCGTGATGTCGCCATAAGGGACACCCCAAGTTAGAGCAACTCCGATGCCGCGCCGCCAACAACGAATGGGGCGAGACATGTTCGTGATGACCGTGTCCCGCCCCTTCTTTTATGCCCGTTCTATGGAACTTATCGGTCTATTTGGCCACGAGTTAAGACAGCATATGTTGTGAGGGCTGCGGTTGTGGCGGCCGGGGAGTCGGTTCTACCCCAGGCGGAGGCAAAATGAGGCCCTGAGACGCCGGCGTGCGGGTCGGGAGAAGCGCTTCCGCCAGCACCTGGTCCATCTGGTCCACGAGCACAAACCGCAGCTTTCGGCGCACGTGCTCGGGGATCTCCTCCAGATCCTTCTCGTTATCTTTGGGCACCAGGACCGTTTTCACCCCAGCGCGATGCGCCGCGAGGACTTTCTCCTTCACCCCGCCAATCGGCAGCACTTTGCCGCGCAGAGTGATCTCTCCCGTCATGGCCACATCCTTGCGCACCGGCTGGCCCGTCACCGCCGAGGCCAGCGCCGTCGCAAGCGTGATGCCCGCCGACGGCCCGTCCTTCGGCACCGCGCCCGCTGGAATGTGGATGTGCACGTCGTACTTCTGATACCAGTCCTCGTCCACGCCCAGCCGCCGCGACCTCGATCGCACATAGGAAAGTGCAGCTTGGCCGGATTCCTTCAGCACATCGCCCAGCTGACCCGTGAGGCTGAGTTTGCCCTCGCCGTGCATCAGGGTGGCCTCCACGGAGATCACGTCGCCACCCATTTCGCTGTAGATCAGCCCGGTGGCAATTCCGACTTCGTCCGACTTCTCCGCCAAACCGAAACGATATCGTGGCGGGCCCAGAAAGCGATGCAACTGGGCGGCGGTGACCTTCACCGCCTTGGCCTTCTCGGTGGCAATCTCGGTCGCTACCTTGCGGAACACCGTGGCAATCTCACGCTCTAGGTTACGCACGCCCGCCTCGCGGGTGTACTCGCGGACCACCGTCCGCAGCGCCTCGCCGGTAATCGCCACCTGCTCGATGGTCAGCCCGTTCTCTTTGCGCTGCTTGGGGATGAGGAATTGGGTTGCGATCTTCATCTTTTCCTCTTCGATGTACCCCGGGAAGCGGATGACCTCAAGCCGGTCGCGCAACGCCGACGGGATAGTGTCGAGGATATTCCCTGTGCAAATGAACATGACCTCAGACAGGTCCAGGGGGATCTCCAAGTAGTGGTCACTGAAGCTGTGGTTCTGCTCAGGGTCGAGAGCTTCCAATAGAGCAGAAGACGGATCGCCCCGCCAGTCCACACCCAGTTTGTCGATCTCATCCAGCATGAACACGGGGTTCTTACTGGCGGCAGTTTTCAGTCCCTGGACGATGCGGCCAGGCAGGGCTCCCACGTACGTTCTCCGGTGCCCACGGATCTCGGCCTCATCCCGCACGCCGCCCAAGCTCGCTCGGACGAATTTGCGGCCCAGCGCCTTCGCGATCGATCGCCCCAACGAAGTCTTGCCAGTACCAGGGGGTCCAATGAAGCACAAGATGGGACCCTTCGAAGAGGGCGCCAGCTTGCGGACCGCCAGGTACTCGACCACGCGATCCTTTGCCTTCTCCAGTCCGTAGTGGTCCTCGTCGAGAATGCGCCGCGCCTCGACGATGTCCAGTCGGTCCTCGGTGCGCACGCTCCACGGAACAGATAACAGCCAGTCCAGGTAGGTGCGGACGACGACGGCCTCAGCGACCATCGGCGGCATCTTCTCCAGCCGATTGACTTCCTCGAGGGCTTTCTCCTTGACGTGGTCGGGGAGGTTCGCCGCCTCGATCTTCTTCTTGTACTCCGCGACCTCGCTCTGCCGCTCGTCGGACTCTCCCAGCTCTTGCTGGATCGCCTTCATCTGCTCTTTGAGGAAGTACTCGCGCTGGCTCTTCTCCATGGACTTGCGCACTCGGCTCTGGATCTTGCGCTCGAGGTCCAGGATATTGAGTTCGCGGGTGAGGATCTGGCTGAGCAGCTCCAAACGCTCTTTGGGGGCGAGCGTTAACAGCTGCTGGCGCTCCTCCAGTTTGACGGGCATGTGCTGGGTGATCAGATCGGCCACCTTCCCGGGCTCATCAGCCTGCGTGACGGCCTCGTACTGCTCGGGGGCCACCGACCGGCTAAAGCGGACAAACCTCTCAAACTGCGAGGAGACCCCTCGCATGAGCGCCTCCATCTCGGGGCTCTTCTCGACCGCATCAGGTCGCGGGGCGATCCGGGCCTCAAAGTAGGGGTCGGTCTTCTCGACCCCGAGGACATCCGCACGCACGACGCCCTCAACGATCACCTGCAACACGCCGTCGGGCTGCTTGCCAACCTGCAGGATCCGACAAACCGTCCCGAGCGAGTAGATCTCGGACGGTGTGGGATCTTCCAGGTCGTCTTGTTTTTGCGCCGCCAAGATGATCATCCGGTCCGCGCCCAATGCCGCTTCGAGGGCCCGGAGCGACTTCGGTCGCCCGACCCCCAGCGGTGCCACCTGGTACGGCATGATCACCGTACCCTTCAAGGGCAGCAGCGGGAGAACGTCTTTAATAGTCAGACTAGCACGCTCGGTCATGAGGCCTCCTGACGCGACTAACTTGCTCGCTACAGCGATGGCGCAGGCGAAATTGTTCCCTGGGGGCTGATAAAGACGAAGGGGGCCGATTCCGTCCCCCTTCGCCGCGCCGAGCCGGACCGCATCAAGGCAATCCGGCACTTCCTTATCTGTATTGTACCATGCCCTCCCGCGCCGCAGACGCGAGGCTTAGGCCGGCTTATCCTTGGCGAGCTTCTTGACATCCGCGGCCGTCATCAAGACGGGCGCCGTCCGTCGCAAAGCCGCGTCTTCGGCGACCACGCAGCGGCGGACATCCGGACGCGAGGGAATCTCGTACATGATGTCCATCATGATGTCCTCAATAATAGTGCGCAGACCTCGGGCGCCGGTATTGCGGGCCATCGCCTCCTTGGCGATCGCCCGCAGGGCCTCGTCGGTGAACACGAGCTCGACGCCGTCCATGTCCAAGATCTTCTGGTACTGACGGACCAGGGCGTTTTTGGGCTCCACCAGAATGCGCACTAAGTCCGCTTCGTCCAGCGGATCGAGGGGAACGACGATCGGCAATCGTCCCACGAACTCCGGGATCATCCCGTACTTGAGAAGATCCTGGGGCATGACGTGTGCGAGAGATTCGGCGACCGAGCGCTTGCTCTTGGGCTGGATCTGGGCGCCGAAGCCAATCGCGGTCTGCCGGATCCGTGACTCAATGAGTCGATCCAATCCCTCAAACGCACCCCCGCAGATGAACAGGATGTTGGTCGTGTCGACCTGGATGAATTCCTGATGAGGATGCTTGCGGCCGCCCTGGGGCGGGACGTTCGCGACCGTCCCCTCTAAGATCTTGAGTAGCGCCTGTTGGACGCCTTCGCCGGAGACGTCCCGCGTGATCGACGGATTTTCTGATTTGCGGGCGATCTTGTCAGTCTCGTCGATGTAGATGATCCCCCGCTCCGCCTTCTTGACGTCGAAGTCGGCGGCCTGAATGAGGCGCAACAGGATGTTCTCCACGTCCTCGCCGACGTAGCCGGCTTCGGTGAGCGAGGTCGCATCCGCGATCGCAAACGGCACATCCAAGATCTTGGCCAGCGTCTGCGCTAGCAGCGTCTTGCCGCACCCGGTCGGCCCGATCAGGAGAATGTTGGCCTTCTGCAGTTCAACGTCTCCGGTGCGGCGGGAACCGCCGATGCGCTTGAAGTGATTGTAGACGGCGACGGCGAGGGCTTTCTTCGCGCGCTCCTGGCCGATGACGTACTGGCACAGGGTGTCATAGATCTCACGCGGCTTCGGCGTGTGCCGCGGGGTGGCGGGGGCCTGGGACTCCCCGTACAACTCCTCTTCGATAATCTCGTTGCACAGCTCGATGCACTCGTCGCAGATGTAGACGCCGGGGCCGGCGACCAACTTGCGCACCTGCTCCTGGGATTTTCCACAGAAGGAGCACTTGAGTTTCTCCCCGTCCCCGAAGCGGAACATCCGATCGCGTGTCATCGGTTAGCGATCCCGGGTGACGTGGACTTTCTCGCGGGGCTTGATGACTTCATCGATCAGTCCGTACTCCTTGGCAGCGTGCACGTCCATCCAAAAGTCGCGGTCGGTATCCCGCTCGAGACGTTCGATGGGTTGGCCGGTGTGTCTGGCCAAGATTTCATTCACCAATGCCCTCAGCTTGAGAAACTGGCGCGCCTGAATATCTATATCGGCCGTCGTCCCTTGGGCTCCGCCCCACGGCTGGTGAATGAGGATCTGCGAATACGGAAGGGCGAAGCGCTTTCCCTTGGCCCCGCCGGCCAGGACGACCGCAGCCACGCTGGCGGCCAATCCGACGCAGATTGTGGCCACAAACGGGCGCACATGCTGCATCGTGTCGTAGATGGCGAGCCCCGCCTGGACCACTCCGCCTGGGCTGTTCACGTAGAGGTTAATGTCTTTGTCAGGGTCTTCGCTTTCCAAAAACAAGAGCTGGGCGATCACCAGGTTGGCGACGTCGTCGTCAATCGGTCCGCCGAGAAAGACGATCCGATCTTTGAGCAGTCGGGAGTAGATGTCGTACGCCCGTTCGCCGCGAGCGGTTTGCTCAACAACCATGGGGACCAGTGTCATCGCGGGTCACCTCGGGCGATTGCCACCAGGGCGGCGAGGGCTTTCCGCCGCCGCAACGCAGCGATTAAGGAGTCCATCCGTCCGTCCTGGGCCAGCCATTCCCGCACTTGCGCGGGATCTTGCTGCGACCCGCGGGCAACGTTCTCTGCTTCACGATCGATCTCCTCCTGCGTGGGTTGTAAGCTCTCGGCGCGTGCCACTTCATCGAGCGCGAGTTGTGTGCGAAGGCGTCTCTCGGCGGTCGGCCTTAACTCGTCGCGGAGCTGGACATCCGTTTTCTCCTGCACCTGTAGGTAGCGCTGAAGCGTGATGCCCCGTCGACTCAGCGACTCGGCGAGATCGGCCACGAGGTGCAGTACCTCGTGATCGACCAAGCTGGCGGGCAGCTCAATCGACGCTCCCTGCAGCAGGGCGTCAACCACCCGTTGCTCCTCTTCCTGTCGGGCGCGCTCCTGTGCGCCTCCCTGCAATCGCGATCGCTGGGCGGCCCGCAACCCTTCCACGGAGTCGGCCCCCCCCACGGTTTTGGCAAACTCATCTGTCAGCTCTGGCAAGATCCGACCTCTCACATCCATCACATCAAACTTGACGGTGGCACCGCCCGCGAGCGTGACGGAGTCCTGCTGGCCACGCAATTTGCCCACCAAAGCGGCCTCCAGCTCCGCAGGATACGCACCGCCCCCAACTTCGACCAGGTAGTCTTTGCCCGTCACGAGACGCTCCGCGGTCCCGTCCAGTTGCGCGATGCGCAGCATCACGTAGTCGCCAGTGGCCGCCGGACGCTCTCCGGCACTTTCCAGACGGGCATGCCGGGCGCGCAGATCCTCGATGCCCGCGTCCACGTCGGCATCCGTGACCGTGGGTTCGATCGGCGTAATGCGAAGGGCTTTGTAATCGCCGAGCTTCACATCGGGAACGAGGTCGACGGTCGCCACAAAGCGCAACGGCTTGCCGTCTTCGAAGGGATCGACTCGGATCTCTGGCTGGGAGATCGGCCGAACGCCGGCTTGGCGGACAGCCTGAGTGTAGGCATCAGGCACGAGAAGATTCACGGCCTCCTCGTGTACGGTTCCTGTCCCCACGTGCCGTTCCAACAATGTCTTGGGTGCTTTCCCCCGCCGGAACCCCGGAATCTCGACTCGCTGGTTCAACCGCGCCAGCGCGCGCTCTTTCCCTTGGCTCACGACGTCTGGAGGAAGTTCGACTTCCAAAACCGCGCGGCTCGGCGCTTCCTTACGCACATCAACTTTCATCGCTCACCTCAGTTACACGGCCCATCGACGAACCAGACCACCACGGCTGCTTTCACAGAGACTTTGCCGATACTCTCGTGTGGTGCGGGCGGAGGGATTCGAACCCCCACGGGCTTGCGCCCATCGGCTCCTAAGGCCGACGCGAATACCAATTCCGCCACGCCCGCAGCAACCGATACCACTCCACGCCCCATCCCTTAAAAATAGTATACCTCCGAGGCACAACTGGGCTCCCGCGGGAACGCCTCATCAGGGGATCAAACAAAGACAGGCCGGACAAACTCTGGGGAGGAGGAAACGGGAGGATTGCCTCGGACCCGTGTGCGTGCCCTCGTCCCCGCCCTCACGGGTGGGGGGCCGTGTGGGACTCGAACCCACAACCAGCGGATTAAGAGTCCGCTGCTCTACCAGTTGAGCTAACGGCCCACGTCCCGTCACACATTATACCGGGGACATGTAGCGTGTCTAGCAAAGCCGAGTGGGCTAGCCCCAGACGGCGACTGGGTCAGCGGACAGCGGTCTGCGTCGGGCTGGGGGTGTCTGACGATCGTCGGGCGGTCCGTGTGCGACGAAGACGCTTCAAACTGGAATCTGACGACCCAACAACTGGGCAAGCTCCCGTTCGCTGGTCGCCTTGCTCACCGCATCCTCATAGGTGATCTTCTTCTGCTCGACCAGTGTACGAAGGGCCTGGTTCAAGGATTGCATCCCCTCTTTGGATCCGGACATGAGGGCGGAAGGAATCTGAAACGTTTTGCCTTCCCGAATCAGGTTGCGGATGGCCCCGTTGGCCACCATGACCTCGATCGCCGCCACCCGTCCCTGCCCTGACGCCAGAGGAACGAGGGCCTGGCACACGACGCCCTCCAAGGCCACCGACAGCTGCGTGCGAATCTGGGACTGCTGATGAGGGGGAAAGACGTCAATGATGCGATCGACGGTCTGCGCAGCGCTCTGGGTATGCAGCGTGGCAAAGACCAAGTGCCCCGTTTCCGCCGCCGTGATCGCGGTGGAGATCGTCTCCAAGTCGCGCATCTCTCCAATCAGGATCACATTCGGGTCTTGCCGGAGCACGTGGCGCAAGGCGTTGGCAAACGACAGCGTGTCCATCCCGACTTCCCGCTGGTTGATGACGCTCTTCACATCCTTGTGCAAATACTCGATGGGATCCTCAACGGTCATGATGTGCACAGCCCGGTTCTGATTCACGTAATTGATCATCGCCGCAAGGGTGGTGGACTTCCCGCTCCCTGTCGGCCCGGTCACCAACACCAGTCCCCGCGGAAGGCCGGCGAACCGCCGCGCAACATCGGGCAGACCCAGCTCCTCCATGGTGGGCACACCCATGGGGATGGCACGCACCGCAGCGCCCCAGGAGCCCCGCTGCTGGAAGACGTTGACGCGGAACCGAGAGATTCCGGGAACGCTGTACGCGAAATCCATCTCCAGGCGCTCGCGGAAAACTTGGATCTGCTCAGGGGTCATCATGCTCTCGATGAGGGCTTGGGCACCGTCGGCGGTGAGGGCAGGCAGATCAAGCAGATGGTGCAGCTTCCCGTTCACGCGCAGAATTGGATGGTTCCCCACTTTGAGGTGTAGATCGGATGCGCCGCGCTCTTTGACGACAGACAACAGTTGCTTGATATCCATGCTAATACCCCCGGTATTCATGTGCCCACGCCAAGCGACGTCTAGGAGCACAAAGTGTGCCAAACTGACCAGACGAACCCGGCAATCACCTCGGGCTCTCCCCGGATGCGAGGGAACTGGGTCAAGAGAGCGGAACAGAACCCTACCTCGGCAACCCCACGGAGGGCGCCTCCAAACTGTCGCGGCCTCGCAGCCGGACGCGGGCGGGGTTGCTCGGGAGCAAGTTGGGAAGAAGGCGCGAATTCGCCTTGCCGAGAGTCGGAGGAATCAGGACACGCTGTGCGCGCGTTGAAGGACCGTATCCTGCAAGACGGCCGCAACCTCGGACGAGGTATCCTCAAGGTCGACAGCTTTCTCAACCACCAGGTGGACGCCGCGCTGATCGACGCGTGCGGGCGGGAACTCGCGACCCGGCTCCGTCACGTTGGCGCCACAAAGGTGCTGACGGCGGAAATCTCGGGCATCGCGCCCGCGGTGACGACAGCCCTTCACTTGCAGGTCCCGCTCGTGTACGCGCGACGCACCCGTCCGGTGACAATGCCAGACCAAGTGCTTCTGACCGTCGCACCCTCCCATACTCGCGGCCAACTGGTGGAATTGATCGTCTCCCCCGAATATTTGCAACGCGGGGAACGCGTGCTCATTGTCGACGACTTCCTGGCCACCGGACAAACTATCTTGGGACTGGCCCGGTTAGTGCAGGCCGGGGGAGCTGTCGTCGTGGGGGTGGGAACAGTGATCGAAAAGTCCTTCGAGCACGGGAGAGAAACCCTCATCCCGCTTGGCGTGCCCGTCGAGTCCCTCGCCGTTGTGACCGACATGCGCGACGGACAGATCTTGCTCGCGTGAAAGAAAACGAGCGGCGGAACGAGCGCGTCACACCCACGATGGCGCTGCGTGGACGATAGCTTGGGGAGAAGCAGGACAGCCCGGGGGAGTTCTCCCCGAGCTGTCGTCTTTTCTCGTCGTGAAATTGAGTGACTGGCCGTCGTTGGCGCCCTGGGCGGATGTGCGATTGCCAATGATCCACTTTCAGCGGACTACGATGACCATGGCCTGTGTACCCGCAGACCGGTTGACGCCATAAACGATCAAAGAGGCGTGGGGCTGGACGGACTCTAGGGGTACTACGGACTGGCCCTGAATGACGAAGGTGCTCGAGGTGAAGCTGACCCACACCTGTCGGTCCGCGAGCAGAAACATCCCGCCCGGAAACCATAGACCGCCCACGGTGCCGGTGAGCACGACCCCTTCACCGGCGGGAAACTCCACCTCCACGGCGTCTGCAAGAATCTGATCGCCGAGATCTTCTCCCCGCACCAAGACGACCGCGTATTTGGCCAACGCCCAAGGGGTCGCCGGTCGCTGATGGGCGATGAACTGGGTCGTGGACTGCACCACCACGGTGACGGTGCGATCCTGCAGGACGAGGGTGAAACTCCTATTGGAGATGGCGACGACAACGCCCCGCACGACCCGCTGCGGCGGCAGAAACACGCCTACACCCTGCTGTTGGCTCTCTATTAGCAGCGTGAGCGCGAGGATCCGGCGGTTACCAACGCGGAGACCCTTGATCCCCACCATGTCCCCCGCTTGAAGAGAATCCAGGCCCGCCGTGGGGA
>DASWFZ010000252.1:0-7141 GCA_036393975.1 bacterium
CGGCTACATGCTGGTCAACGACTCCATCTTCGCTGCGCTCGTCTACGGGCAGCAGCAGTACCTGGCCCATCCGTATGTGAAGGGTGTCGGCGGCAACGCGCAGTACGACTTCGATTGGAAGTCGGCGCGGATCCTGAAGCACTCGGGCACTTAAGCCCGTCTCCGATTACTTCACCGAGGCCAGGACGTCGGGCGACATGTCGGCGTCGAACGGGCCGCCCGGGTTGTCGATGATCCAGACATGCAGCATCTCGGGTGTGCTCCGGTTACTGCTCCCCCGCGGACAGGTCCCGCTCTTGTCTCCGCGGTCGGAGGACGAGTCGTGAGCAAAGGCGACGATGACGCCGGTAGTCCGATCGAAGCACAGGTTGTCGTGGTGATGCCAGACGGTCAACGACCCACCGATCCGCGGGCCGGACATTCCAAGCCGCGGCATGATGTACATCGCCCCGATCAACACCGGCCCGCGCGGGCTGTTGTAGTAGATCAGTGACTGCACGTGGTCCGGTCGCAAGATGTCGGCGTCCGTGAAGTAGGCCTGGTTGACGTAGTGCATGATTGCGAGTCCCTCTGGCTCCATGGGCAAGTAGCCGGCCTTGATCGCGACACTCTGGTCCTTGTACTTCGCAATGACCGCCCTGGTGTCGTCGATGAGCTTCAAGGCTGCCGCCAGCTGGGCGCCGGTGACGCCCGTCGCAGGAGCTGCCGCGTGGTTGTGGTCCGACGCGGTGCCGGCCGCGTTCGGCGCCGAGTGCTCCACCGATGCCGCCCAGCCCGCGAAATCACTCGACAGCACTATCAACGCGAGCGAGCCGATCAGAAAAACACGTCGCGTCCAAGTCCCGAACGGTAGCGACGTATATGAGGCCCCGATCAGTCCGACCACGACGAGCGCGATGCCGGCCCCCAGAAGGACATGGCCCGGGTTGGACAAGGTGAAGATCCCTTCGCGGTGTGCCAGCGTCGGATCCTTTGCGTGCAGGTAAGCGTCGAGGGCGAGCCCGCTCAGCAGCGCCACCACCCCCGCGACCCCAGTCGTCAGGAAGACGGCCAGCTTCTTCATGGGAACCCCCGTCAGAGCTTACCCGGGAAGTGGCAGGCGGCGAGGTGTCCATCCTGCTTCCTCTCGAGTGGCGGCTCCACCTCGGAACAGATCGGCTGGGCGATCGGACAGCGGGTGTGGAACCGGCAGCCGCTGGGCGGATTCACAGGGGACGGGATCTCGCCCGTGAGCAGGATCGGGCGGCGCGCGACCTCGAGGTCAGGGTCGGGGATAGGGACCGAGCTCTGCAGGACCTTCGTATAAGGGTGCAACGGCGTGTCGCGCACCTCCGCCGTCGTGCCGACCTCGACGATTTTGCCCAGGTACATCACCGAAATGCGATCGCTCATGTGGTGCACCACGGACAGGTCGTGGGCGACGAATAGGAAGGTCAGGTGGAACCGCTCCTGCAGATCCTCCATCAGGTTGACGATTTGGGCCTGGATGGAGACGTCCAGGGCCGAGACGGGCTCATCGGCCACGATGAAGGTGGGGTTCAGGACCAGGGCACGCGCAATGCCGATGCGCTGGCGCTGCCCTCCGGAGAACTCATGCGGGTAGCGGTTGATGAAGTTGGGGTTCAGGCCGCACACTCGCATCACTTCCTGCACGCGCTCGTTGACTGCGCGGCCACGGGCCACGCGGAAGTTGTGCAGCGGCTCGGCGATGATGTCGCCGACCGCCATGCGCGGATTCAAGGATGCGTAGGGGTCCTGGAAGATCATCTGCATCTGCTGCCGCAGCCGGCGCAGCTTCTCGCCGCGGGTGCGTGTCAGGTCGACGTCCTTGAAGTAGACGTGGCCGGACGTGGCCGGTTGCAGCTGCACGATCACCCTCCCCAGCGTTGACTTGCCGCAGCCAGATTCCCCGACCAGCCCCAGAGTCTCGCCTGGGTGGACCACGAGGTCCACTCCGTCCACCGCGTGCACGACCGAGTGGCCGAAGAGTCCAGCGCCGACGGCGAAGTGTTTGACCACCTTCTCGACCCGGAGCAAGGGCGCCGTGGCGGCTCTGGTCGTGGCCGGACTCGCCTCGGCCGTCACCGCTTGACCGCCTCCGGATCCGGCACGTTGCGCATGAGGACCCAGCAGCGCGCGAGGTGCCCCTCACCCACTTGGTCGAGGTCGGGCTCCTGAGTGAGGCACTGGTCGACTCGGAACCGGCAGCGCGGGTGGAACTTGCAGCCGGGAGGGAGATTCGAAAGGTCGGGTGGGAGGCCTGAGATCGAGATCAGCTTCTCGTGCCCGCGCTCGTCGATGCGAGGCAGTGAGCGCAGCAGCGACCAGGTGTAGGGATGCTGAGGATTCTTGAAGATCGCGCGCGTGGGGCCCTGCTCGACGATTCGGCCCGCATACATCACAATGACGCGCTGGCACAGGCTTGCGACCACCGAAAGGTTGTGCGTGATGAGAATCACAGAAGCGGAAAACTCGTTGCTGAGGTCGCGGAGCAGCTCGATGATCGAGGCCTGGACCGTGACGTCGAGGGCCGTAGTCGGCTCATCGGCGATGAGCAGCGGCGCCTCGTTCGAGAGTCCCATCGCAATCATCACACGCTGCCTCATTCCGCCCGAGAACTGGTGTGGATAGTCGCTTACGCGCTGGTCTGAGGCGGGGATGCGCACGCGTTTCATGATCGGGACGACGCGCTCATGCGCCTGCTTGCGGGTGAAGCGACGGTGCGCCGCCATCGCCTCCTCGATCTGGAATCCGACCCTGAGCACCGGGTTGAGCGAGGTCATCGGGTCCTGGAAGATCATCGCCGCATCCGCGCCCCTGAACTCCCTGATCTCCTCGTCGGTCATGTGGACAACATCCCTCTCGCCGAAGAGGATGCGGCCGTTGGTGATGCGTCCCGGTTCGGGGACCAGACGCAGGATCGAAAGCGCCGTCATGGTCTTGCCCGACCCTGACTCGCCCACGATGCCGACCCTCTCGCCCCGCTCGATTTCGAAGCTCACGCCATCGACGGCGGTCACCGTCGAAGAGGAGCCGAAGAACTGGACCCGAAGGTCTTGGACTCGCAGCAGGGGGGCCGTGTTTCTAGTGCCTCATACGCGGATGCCTAGTGCCTCATGCGGGGATCGAAGGCATCGCGCAGGCCATCGCCCAGCCAGTTGAACGCCATCAGCGTGATGGAGAGCGCGATGGTCGGCGCCAGCACGATGTGAGGCGCAAAGTCCATGCCGTGGTAGCCGTCAGCGGCCATGGCGCCCCACGAGGGCGTAGGCGAGGGAAGGCCCAGGCCGAGGAAGCTCAGGAACGCCTCGAATAACACGGCCGCGGGGATGGCGAACGTCGCCTGGACGATGATCGGTCCGAGCGCGTTCGGGAGGATGTGGCGGGCCACGATGCGTAGGTTGCGAGCGCCGCTCATGCGCGCCGCCTCGACGAACTCGCGTTCCCGCAACGCCAGCGTCTGGCCCCTGACCAGACGGGCGACGTCCATCCAGCGCGTGAGCGAGAAAGCGAGCACGATCACGAAGACGCCGCGCGGGATGAGATGGAGCGCATCGGAGAGCACGAACACCAGGATCAGCGCCACAAGCAGGTCCGGAATCCCGTACCAGATGTTAATGAAGAACGAGATCGCGGTGTCCACCCAGCCGCGGTAGTAGCCCGCAATGAGGCCGAGTGGAATCCCGATAAGGCTGACGATGATGGCGCTCCCAACTCCCACCTGGATCGTGATCGTGGCGCCACCCATGATCCGGCTCAGGATGTCGCGGCCGGCCTGGTCCAGACCGAGCAGGTGTTTCGCCGAGGGAGGCTGATAGGTGGGCCCGACGGCCTGCAGCCAAACGGGGTAAGGCGTCCAGAACGTGGCCACGATTGCGGTGGTGAGCAGCAGCGCGATGATGCAGGCGCCGACCAGGGCGAGGCGGTTGCGCCGGATGCGGTTCCAAGCGTCTTGCAGAAGCGAGACCTGCTCCACTGGCATCTCATAGGTGGCGGCTAGCTCGGGCTGCGGGAGCGGGGCGACGGCGGCCATCAGTAGCGGATCCTCGGGTCGAGCACGGGATAGATCACATCCACCGCGAGGTTGGCGAGGCCGACCAGTGCGGCGTAGAAGGTGAAGACCCCGATCACGATGTTGTAATCGCGGGCCAGGATGCTGGTGATGAACTCCTTGCCCAGGCCAGGGATGCCGAAGATGTTCTCGATCACGACCGAGCCGGTGATGATGCCGGTGATCAGCGGCCCGAGGATCGTCACCACGGGGATGAGCGCGTTGCGAAGCGCGTGCCGGATCACGACCACCCTTGGCTTCAACCCCTTCGCCCAGGCGGTCCGCACGTAGTCCGTGCGGATCGTTTCGAGCATGCTGGCTCGGGTGAGCCGGGCAACGTACGCTGCGTACGGCAGGCCGAGCGCCAGCGCCGGTACCGGAATCTGTTCGATCTTGCCCCACCCGGGGACGTAGTACAACGTGCCTCCGGTCCATATGTAGAAATAGTGGCCGGCGATCAGCAAACCGAAGATCGCGAGTACGAAGCTCGGGATGCTGTAGCCCACCACCGACGCGCTGGAGGCGACGTAGTCGATCCACGTGTTTTGCCGCAGGGCGGCGATGACTCCCAGAATGAGGCCGAGTCCGATCGTGATCAACAATGCGAAGAAACCGACCGTGGCGCTGACCGACGCCTCCCTGATCAGCAGGGGCGTGATGAACACGCCTCGGTTCTTCAGCGACTCGCCTAGATTGCCGTGGAGCACGTTCGTGAACCAGTTGACGTACTGCTGGGGCAGGGGCAGGTCGAGGCCGTAGTGGTGAAGGTTGGCCGCCAGCGACTGGGGGCTGGTTCGCGTCTCGTTGAGAAAGGCGTTCCCGGGGATCTGGTGCAGAAGCAAGAACACGATCGAGGAAACCAGCACGGTCGTGACCGCGATCAGGATTAGGCGCTGCCCGATATAGCTGACCGTGCCTCGCGTCATCTGTTCTCTACCTTCAGCTCATGTCCAGGTTGAGAGGGGGGCCGCCACACTGGCGAACCCCCCCTATTTTCCGCGTTATCGGGTCGCTTTTAGGAGTGCTGGAGTATTCGCACCCCGCTCCAGCGGAAGTCGTACAGAGCGTTGCCGCCGGCGCCCTTGACGTAAGGGTGGACGACGTACTGCTGGATTCCATAGACCAGGTTGCCGGCGACCGAGTCGTCGACCAGCATCTTGCCGGCTGCCTTGTAGTCGGCCAGAGCGGCCGACAGGGGCTTCGTGTTGGCGTTCTTGACCAGGCTGTCGAGAGCCGGGTTCGAGTAGCACGAGCCGCCCGAGCCGGCGCCGGTCACGAACAGGAAGTCGAACCAGTCCTGGGGGTGGTCGTAGTCCGCGCCCCAGCTGTGGCGGAAGATCGGATAGGTGCACTTGTTGCGGGCGGAGAAGAACGATGCTCTGTCCTGGGACGCGCACTGCACGCTCACGCCCAGGTTCTGCTTCCACTGCGAGGCCAGGTTCTCGCACACGGCCTTGTTGAAGGCGGTTGCGTTGTATGTGTACGTCAGGCCCGCAACCTTGGACCCGGTCGGGTCCCAAGCCTTGTACTCGGCCTTGGCGGCAGCCGCGTCGAACTTGGAGTTCGGGTCTGCGTTGTCGCCGAGGTAGCCCTGCAGGCCCTTGGTGATC
The DNA here is from genome assembly GCA_036393975.1 of bacterium. Taxonomy (GTDB): domain Bacteria; phylum Sysuimicrobiota; class Sysuimicrobiia; order Sysuimicrobiales; family Kaftiobacteriaceae; genus 13-1-40CM-64-14. The sequence continues at coordinate 5,662 of DASWFZ010000252.1, forward strand.
GTTCCCCCGGTGGCGGCGACGCACGCGGTGCCCTTGGAGCAGGCGATGTCGACCAGCTGCGAGAGGTCGACCGAGGTGATGAACGCGTGGCGGCCGTGCTTACCAGCCTCGGTGCCGGCGAACGGACCGGACTTCAGGTTGAAGCCGATCCACGTGGTGCGAGCTGCGGGCTGCAGCGTGAGCTGAGTCTTGAGCTGCGGGTCGGAGTTGTACCGGATGACGTCCTCGGGCGTCAGGTTCTGGTTCATAAAGCCGATGAGGCTGTAGTTCCCAGATTCGTACTTGGTGAGAGAGGCCTTCTGGTCGGCGATGACCTCGATGTGGACCTTCGTGAGTGCGCCCGTTGATCCGCCATACCAGTTGGCAACCGGCGCGAAGTCAAGCGACTCCTTGGGCGTGCGGGCCGTCATCTTGAACTGCCCGCTGCCAATGAATGTAGAGGTGTTGGTGAACCACTTGTCGTCGCCGCCCCCGGCGGTGATCGCCTTCTGGTCGACCACCCACGCCGTCCACAGGGCAACTTCGGTGTACCAGTAGCCGGCGGGAGCGCTGAGCGTGGCCGAGAAACTGAAGTCGTCGATCTTCTTGAGACCGGTCATCGTGGTCGCTTTGCCGTTCGCGACGTCGTCATATCCGGCGACCGGCGCAAATACGGAGGCATAGTCACCCTGGATGCGCGCGGCGCGATTCCAGCTGTAGATGAAGTCGTCGGACTTGATCGCGTCGCCGTTGGAGAACTTGGCGTCGTGCCGCATCGTGAACGTGTAGGTCAGGCCATCTGTCGAGATGTCGGGCGCCTTGGTGGCGATATCTGGCACCTCTTTCAAGTTGTCGTCGAACCTGAACAGGCCCGAGAACACGTTCTGGAAGAGGTCGATGTCGACCGCAGCCGACATGTGGGCGGGGTCGAGATCACCTACGTCGTCGTTGATCGGGAAGCTGAGACTCTGATCGGCGGCCAGGTTCTCCGACGTCCCTCCCCCGCCGCCGCCACACGCGCCCAGCACGAGGCTGGCCACGCCGCCCACACAGAGGGCCTTCGCGAACCGTAACGAAGTTGGAGTCATAGCTTTCTCCTAGATCGAAAAGCTCGAGGCCGGAGCCTCTCCCACTCGCCTTCTTCCCGGTGTCCTCTTCGCAAACCGGGGCGAGAGCGCGCCGACGAGGGGTGGCGGACCACGGCGGGCCGCCGCTTACTCCACCCCACATTGTGGCTCCCAGCGCCCCGAAAGTCCACCCTGGCCTCCCCCACCCGGTGGGGAGGTCGGCGCGTAGCGCCGGGTGGGAGGCTCAAGTTCCCGATGCCCGCGCCCAAATCCCCGGCTCTGCGATGATCGATTCGGGATGAGCCGAGTCGGCGAGGGCACGCGCAGGCTCGAAGGCGGGGACAAGGTGGCCGGGGCGACCCGGTTCACGGCCGACCTCGAGATGGCGGGCCTACTTCACGTCCAATTGGTGTTGAGCCACCTTCCGGCGGCCC
>DASWFZ010000253.1:0-4224 GCA_036393975.1 bacterium
CAGGGTGAGCGGCCCATGGCGCGGGACAACCGCACGCTCGGGCGCTTCATCCTCGATGGCATCCCACCCGCGCCGCGGGGTGTCCCGAAGATCGAGGTGACGTTTGATATCGATGCCAACGGCATCCTCGACGTGAAGGCACGGGACACGGCCACAGGCAAGGAGCAGTCCATCAAGATTACGGGGAGTTCGAGTCTCGGCAAGCCCGATGTGGAACGCATGGTCAAGGAGGCCGAGAAGTTCGCCGAGGAGGACCGCAGCAAGCGCGAGACCGCAGAAGCGCGCAACCGGGGCGATTCCCTCGTCTACCAGACAGAGCGCATGCTGAAAGAGGTGGGCGAGAAGGTGACCCCTGATGAGCGCCAGCGTGTCGAGACCAAACTCAAGGAGCTCAAAGACGCCCTCGGCGGTGACGACTTGGCGAAGATCAACCGCGCCATCGACGAGTTGCAGCAGACGAGCTTCAAGCTGGCTGAAGCGATGTACGCGAAGGCGGGGGCAGGGGCAGGCTCCCCCGGGAGCGGGTCCCCCGGAAGTGGGTCCAGCGGGCCCGCCGGAGGCGCGAAGCCAGGGGATGACGTCATCGACGCCGACTACAAACGCAAGGACGATAAGTAACCGGCACAGATCGCGCGGGGGGTGACCCCGCGCGGTGAGGTGAGGGATGGACGACCGTCAGGACAAACAACCAACGGCCCGCGATGAGGCGCCGGAGACCGCTGCGCCGGCGTCTGAAGCGCAGGTGGCCGAGTTGCGCAAACTGGCCGCGGGCTATAAGGAACAGGCCGACCGCAACTGGCAGCAGTTTCTCCATGCCGCCGCGGACCTGGAAAACTACAAGAAGCAGGCCGCACGGCAGCGCGACGACGCGGTGCAGCGGACGCGGCAGTCCTTGCTGGCCGTCGTGCTCGATGTCGTCGACGATCTCGAACGAGCGTTAGAGCACAGCACCAGTACAGACCCCGACCAGATCGTAGCGGGCATCCGCATGAGCCACCGCAAGATCGTCGACGTGTTGGCTTCGTTGGGCGTCCGGCCGATGGATACGAAAGGACAGATGTTCGACCCGCGGTACCACGAAGCGGTCGATGTCGTCCCCCACACGGAGCGCGGCGTCGAGCCGGGGACGATTGTCGAGGAGATCCGGCGAGGCTATTTCATGAACGGCGATGTCTTGCGGCATGCCCGGGTGAGGGTGGCGAAGTGATCGCCGGGCCACGCGGCCCGCGAATCGCCTGGTGATGCCCGATGGACTTCAAAGACTACTACAAGACGCTCGAGGTCGACCGAGGGGCGACCACGCAGGCGATCAGTACCGCGTTCCGCAAACTCGCGCGCAAGTACCACCCCGACGTGAACAAGACGCCTGGGGCGGAAGACAAGTTTAAGGAAATTAACGAGGCGTATCAGGTCCTGAGCGACGCCGAACGGCGCGCGCGCTACGACCAGATGTACGAGGCCTACCAGCACGGCGGGATGGACTGGCAACAGGCTTTCGGGCGCGGCGCACAGGAGACTCCCGGCGGCTGGACCGTGACCTTCGGCGGAGATGCGGCAGGGTTAGAAGATCTGCTCGGCGGGCAAGTCAGCGACTTTTTCCGGCAGTTCTTTGGAGGCGATGTTGCCGGTCAGCGTCCGGGCGGCGGTCGGTCATCGGCCGGTCGAAGCCGCCGGAGCACGGTGGACCTCGAGGAGATGATGCGACCTCAGCCGACACCTCCGCAGGCCGAAGCCCCGATCACGGTGACGTTGGAAGACGCTCTGGCCGGTGCGCAGAAGTCCGTGGCCGTCCAGCTCACCGGGAAGACGCGCCGGTTTGACGTCACGATCCCCAAAGGCGTCCGCAGCGGTCAGAAGATCCGGCTCCCCGGTGCGCTCGATGGCGACGATCTCTACCTGACGGTGGAGGTCGCCCCGCATCCGTACTTTGAGCGGCGCGAGGATGACCTGATCATCGAGGTGCCCGTGACCCCGTCTGAGGCGGTGTTAGGCGCGACGATCGAGGTCCCCACCCTCGAAGGAAAGGTGGACATGACCATCCACCCAGGCACGCAGAACGGGCAGGTGTACCGCCTGCGGGGGCAGGGGATGCCCCGCCGCGATGGAAAGCGCGGGGACCAGCTGGTGCATATCAAAGTTGTCCTGCCCACCAAGCCGTCCGCGCGCGAGAAGCAACTCTATGAAGAACTCGCCAAGCTGCGATCGGACAATCCCCGGGCGCAGCTGGGGCGGAAGTAACAGCTAAGTCGATTAAGAACGGAGTACAACCATGGCAATGCGATTTGACAAGTTTACTGAAAAGGCGCAAGAGGCGTTACTGAACGCCCAGGAACTGGTGCGTCAGTTCCACCACTCCCAGATGGAAAGCGAACATCTCCTGCTGGCCCTCGTAGAACAGGCTGACGGGATCGTGCCTCAGGTACTGGTCAAGGCTGGTCTGACACCGGCCGCGTTGCGCGGGCGTTTGCGCGCCGAGCTCGAGCGCCTGCCCAAGGTGACCGGCCCGACCCCGAACGGGTTGGTGATTAGTCCTGTGGTCCGCCAAGCCGTGGAAACCGCGCAAGCAGAAGCGCAGCGCCTCCGCGATGAGTACGTCAGCACGGAGCACTTACTGATGGGTCTCGCGAGCGCGCGCGAGGGGGGTGCGGCCCGCATCCTGGCGGAGGCCGGCCTGACAGCCGATGCGCTGTCCCGGGCGATCCGGGACGTGCGGGGAGCCCAGCGCGTGACCGACTCCAATCCGGAGAGCAAATACCAGGCCCTCGAACGCTTCGGGCGGGATCTCACCCAGATGGCCGCGGCCGGGAAGCTGGATCCGGTCATCGGCCGCGACGAGGAAATCCGCCGCGTCATTCAGGTCCTCTCCCGGCGCACGAAAAACAATCCCGTCCTCATCGGCGATCCTGGGGTCGGTAAGACCGCCATTGTGGAGGGGCTGGCACAGCGGATCGTGCGCGGCGATGTCCCCGAAGGCCTCAAGAACAAACGCGTCGTGCAGCTCGATCTGGGAGCGCTCCTGGCCGGGGCGAAATTCCGCGGGGAGTTTGAGGACCGCTTGAAGGCTGTCCTCCGCGAGGTCAGCGAGAGCAGCGGTGAGATCATCTTGTTCATCGACGAACTGCATACGGTGGTCGGCGCTGGGGCGGCCGAAGGCGCGATCGACGCGGCGAACATGCTCAAGCCGATGCTGGCGCGGGGCGAACTGCACACGGTCGGCGCGACGACGCTGGACGAGTACCGGAAGCACATCGAGAAGGACGCCGCCTTGGAACGGCGGTTCCAGCCCATCTTCGTCTCCGAGCCCTCTGTTGAAGAGACAATTTCCATCTTGCGCGGCTTGAAGGACCGCTACGAGGTGCATCACGGCGTCCGCATCACCGACGCGGCCGTGATCGCCGCCGCCACCCTGTCGACCCGTTACATCAGCGACCGCTTTCTCCCGGACAAGGCCATCGATCTTATCGACGAGGCGGCGAGCCGCTTGCGGACGGAGATCGACAGCAAGCCCACCGCGTTAGATGAGATCGACCGGCGCATCATGCAGCTGGAGATCGAACGCGAAGCGCTCAAGAAAGAAGGCGATGCCGCGAGCCGGGAGCGCCTGGCCAAACTCGAGGGAGAGATCAATACCCTGAAAGCCAATAGCGCGCGGATGCGGCAGCAGTGGGAGCAGGAAAAGGCCGCGATTGCCGCGATCCGGCAGACCAAGGAGCAGATCGAGAAAATTCGCCAGCAGATCGAGGAAGCTGAGCGCCGGGCCGACCTGGAGACGGCGGCCCGCCTGCGCTATGGCACGTTGCCCGAGCTGCAGAAGCAGCTCGACAATCGGACCGCCGCCCTGCAGAAGATCTCCGGTCAGCGTCTCTTAAAGGAAGAAGTCGACGCGGAAGATGTCGCTCAGGTCATCAGCAAGTGGACCGGGATCCCGGTCAGCCGGCTGCTGGAAGGGGAGATGCGGAAGCTCCTCGAGATGGAAGATCGGCTGCACGAGTGGGTCGTCGGACAGAACGAGGCCGTCCAAGCTGTGAGCGATGCGATCCGCCGGGCCCGGGCCGGGTTGCAGGATCCCCGGCGGCCGATCGGGTCGTTCCTCTTCTTGGGGCCCACCGGGGTGGGGAAGACGGAGCTCGCCCGCGCGCTGGCGCGTCACCTCTTCGATGACGAAGACGCGATGGTGCGTCTGGACATGTCGGAGTATCAGGAACGGCACACCGTCAGTCGTTT
>DASWFZ010000254.1:0-2580 GCA_036393975.1 bacterium
CTGATTCTATGGAAGCGACTGGCCTCACGATGAGCGAACACGTAGCGTCGAGTTGCCACGCGACGCATGCGCGCTCGTCACAGGAGGCCAGTCATGTACTTCTCGGGACTCGATGCTCATCTAAGGTATGTCACCGTCGCGGTGCTGGACAGGTTGGGAGGTGTAGCGCTGGAGACCACCGTCCCCACGCGCGAGCCCGACCGGTTGCTCGCGGTCCTCGCGCCGTTCCGCCCCCTCGAGGTGGTGGTCGAAACCTGCCCCTTTTGGCCCTGGCTCTACGATTTGCTCGTGCCAGCCGGGATCGGCTTTCACCTCGCCCACGCCAAGGCGCTGCGGGCGATCGCGACGGCGCCGCAGAAAAGCGATGCGGTGGACGCGCGGCTCCTCGCCCGCATGCTCCTCTCCGGACTGATCCCGGAGGCGTACCCGCGGTCCGCTGACCAACGGGAGCTGCTGCGGCTGCTCCGCCACCGCACCGCCCTGGTCCGCTTCCGGACGCGGCTCGCGGGTCGGATCCACTCCCAGCTGCACCAACAGCGCCTCAGCCTACCGCGCGAGAAGCTGCTGCGCCGGGCCACGCGCGCGTGGCTCGAGGCGACCGCCTGGCCCCGGCTCACGGTCGAGCAGCGGGCGATCGTCACCACGCACGTGGAGCTGATCGATCATCTCACCCCGCTCATCCGCGCCGTCGAGCGGCGCATTGCGGCCGCGGCCGCGGGCGATGCCACTGCCCCCCTGCTGGCGACGATCCCCGGCATCGGGCCGTATCGGAGCCTGCTCCTGGCCGCCGAGCTCGTGCCGATCTCGCGCTTCCCCCGCGCCGAGCACCTGGTGAGCTACGCCGGCCTCGCACCAGTCACGCGGAGCTCGGGCGGCCACACGCACCACGGCAGCATTCCGCCGGCGGCCAATCGGTGGGTGCGCGGGGCGCTCGTCTCGGCGATCCCGAGCCATGTGCGCTACGCGCCGACGAGTCCGGTAACGGTGGCCTACGAGCAGCTGAAGGCCCGACTCGGGTGGCGGGTGGCCCGGGTGGCGGCTGCGCGGAAGTTAGCCCGAGTCGTCTATGTGATGCTGACCCGCCGGACGCCCTGGCACGGCGTGCCGGCGGCTGGCGACGTCAGGGACGAGGTCCAAAACTCACATGTCGCTCCGACGACCTCATTCTGCTGATTGACCCGTCCCGCTCGTATAGCCAGATCATGAGGCCGTGACCTCGCATAGGTGTCCGAGCCCTCGCCAGGCTCGCTATTGATCGAGAGCGAACGTCGAACCACGCGCATGCAGACTTTGCTGGTGGTGGAAGAAGGAAGGAGAAGTGGGAACGCCGGTGACGCGTCGCGTTACCGGCCGGAGGCACTGCACTCTCTTGACGCCAGTCGCTTCATAGGTGTGAGTTTCTCTCGACACTCGGTTGATCTTCGGGCTTGCTGTTACGACACCGATGCCCAGAACGCCGCGTGATTGCTACTTGGTGTTGTAACTCGGCCCTCTAGCGATTCGCATGGGGTTCAGGGGGTCGCGGTAAGATCCCGCAGTCCCGAGTGGTTGAGACAAAGCCTCATTGCCGCAAAGGCATGTTGTGAGTCAGATGAGCGATCTCTTCTACCACTCAATTCAGGAGGTCCTGGTTCTTCTGAGTGCTGTGAGTTCCCCACCCACTAGCTAGAAGGAGCGACCTCCTGAAATCGGTCCAGGAGGTCGCGCATGGTGTGAGTTTCGATGTGAGTTTCTCGCTACTACGCAGCGATTTCAGATCCCGAGGTACGACTCCGACTGCCCAGAACACCGCGTAAGTACTACATTTTGTCGTACGTCGGTAGACTTGGTCGCCGCTTCGGGACCAGGAGGTCGGTGGTTCAAATCCACTCGCCCCGACTGAGAACCAAATGCTCGATGGCCTTAGGGTATCGAGCATTTCGTTTTCGGAAACAGCTCCCCTCCTTCACTACTAATTGCCGTTACAAGGACCCGAGGGAGAAGCAAGACAAACGATCACCGCGCTTCCTACAACCACCGCGGAAAGGCCGACGAATAGCCCGATCGTTTTTCCAGCACTGACCCTCGGGGTCGCCACCTGCGTGACGTCCGAGACCGCGACGCGGGAGAGCACGGTGTTGTGGATTCCCGTCAGGGTGTCGCCCGCGGCGACTTGGGGGTCATCGATCTCTAGGTGCGAGCCGTTGGCCCGGGTCAGGCGCACGAGCCTGGGGTGCTCGGTGGTGATGAACTGCAGCGGGCTGACTCCCTCGTGCACGTGCCAACTCGTGCATGCGGGGAGATAGCAGAGTAGCAGCGCACAGGCGATCGATCGGCGCAGCATGGTCGGACTCCCTTGTGGGTGCTCCAACATGGACCCTGGTACCGGGAGACGTTAGGGCGTTCACAAGGAAGGTCTTTGTTTGCGCTAGGATAGGATGCAGATTCATGTCGTCTAGCAGGCGCCAGTAGCTCAGCTGGATAGAGCGTCGGCCTCCGGAGCCGAAGGTCCCGCGTTCGAATCGCGGCTGGCGCATTGAGTTACACGGCTGATTTGCTCGTGGTAACAATAGTGGTAACAAATGCGGGGGCAGGTTGGAG
>DASWFZ010000255.1:0-5200 GCA_036393975.1 bacterium
GCCTTCTCGCCGAAAATCGCACGCAGCAAGCGCTCCTCGGCCGTGAGCTCGGTTTCACCCTTGGGCGTCACCTTGCCCACCAGGATGTCCCCCGCCCGCACCTCGGCGCCGATCCGCACGATCCCTCGATCATCCAGATCGCGCAGCGCTTCCTCGCCGACGTTGGGGATGTCGCGGGTGATCTCCTCCGGCCCGAGTTTGGTATCCCGGGCTTCCACCTCGTACTCCTCGATGTGGATCGAGGTGAACAGGTCCTCGCGGACTAACCGCTCGGAGATGACGATCGCGTCCTCGTAGTTGTAGCCCTCCCAGGGCATGAACGCGACGAGCACGTTGCGGCCCAAGGCGAGTTCGCCCTGGTCCGTACACGGCCCATCGGCGAGCACGTCGCCTGCCTTGACGGACTCTCCCGTCCGCGCGACGGGCCGCTGGTTGATACACGTCCCCTGGTTGCTCCGCTGGAACTTGATCAGCTTGTAGGTATCCTTGCCCTTGTCATTCTTGACGACGACCTCGTCACCACTCACAAACTCGACCACGCCGTCATGACGGGCCACCACGACCGCACCAGAGTCCACCGCGGCGCGGTACTCCATCCCGGTGCCGACCAGGGGGGCTTCGCTAGAAATCAGCGGCACGGCCTGACGCTGCATGTTCGACCCCATCAGCGCGCGGTTGGCGTCATCGTGCTCGAGGAATGGGATGAGCGCCGTGGCCACCGACACGGTCTGCTTGGGCGAGATATCCATGAGCTCCACCTTGTCGGGTGGGACCAAGACGATATCAGCCCCGTGGCGCGCGGACACTCGCGGCTCAGTGAGCTTGCCGCGCTCATCAATCTTGGCGTTCGCCTGGGCGATGACGTACTGATCCTCTTGATCGGCGGTCAGGTACTCCGTCTTCTTGCCCACGATCCCGTCGCGCACGAGGCGGTAGGGCGTCTCAATGAACCCTAAGTCGTTGACGCGCGCAAAGGTCGCCAGCGAGCTGATCAAACCAATGTTGGGACCTTCGGGCGTCTCGATCGGGCACATCCGGCCGTAGTGGCTGGTGTGGACGTCCCGCACTTCAAAGCCCGCGCGCTCCCGGCTTAACCCGCCGGGCCCCAGCGCCGACAGCCGGCGCTTGTGGGTCAGCTCGGCCAGCGGATTAGTCTGGTCCATGAACTGCGACAGCTGGCTCGAGCCGAAGAACTCCTTGATCGCCGCTACGACAGGGCGAATGTTGATCAGCACCTGCGGCGTAATCTGCCCCGTTTCTTGGATCGTCATCCGCTCGCGGATCACGCGCTCCATCCGCAGCATGCCGATCCGGAACTGGTTCTGCAACAGCTCTCCAACCGACCGCACTCGGCGGTTGCCCAAGTGGTCGATGTCGTCCCCGGCGGCCCCTTCGTCTTCATTGTGGAGCCGGATCAGGTAGCGCACTACTTCGGCAATGTCATCGCGGACCGCCGCCGGATGGCGCACGCCTTCGTCGACGACGGCGTACAGGACATCTTTGGTCGTGGGGGCCAACCCCAAGACGACGCGCATGCCCGAATCCAACTTCTTGACGTCCGTAGCCTCGCCGTTGATGCGCACCGTGACGCGCGCGAGCAGGCCCGTGAATTCCCGACCGTCTTTGAGAGTCAGGGTGAAGTCTTTCTTCTCCCGGCGCACGGAGACGTCTTTGACCTCCCCGCCGGTGGTCTGGACCAAGGTGCGAAACGGGAGCGGCGCGTCCAGCCCGAGCTTGCGGTTGAGCTTGTGCCGCCCCACCTTTCCCAGGTCGTAGCGCCGGGGGTCGAAGAACAGCGTCTGCAACAGCTGGCGCGCACTCTCGACCGTCGGCGGATCCCCGGGCCGCAGGCGACGGTAGATCTCGATCAGTGCTTCCTCGACAGCCTTGGGCCCCTTGCGTTCCTTGACAGGGTCCTTGGCCAGCGTGGCCTCAATCGTCGCATCCCCGTCGTAGAGTTTGAGAATCTTTTCGTCACTGTCGTACCCCAGCGCGCGCAGCAAGACTGTCACCGGAATCTTCCGCGTCCGGTCGATGCGCGTGGCGATGACACCGTTGGTGTCCATCTCCAGCTCGAGCCACGCCCCCCGGTGGGGGATGACTGTCGCCGCCGGCAGGGGCCGGCCCATGGCGTCGGGGTTGAAGTTGTAATAGACGCCCGGAGACCGGACCAGCTGGCTGACGACCACCCGCTCGGCTCCATTAATAATGAAGGTGCCGCGGCGGGTCATCAGGGGGAGGTCCCCCATGAAGACCTCCTGCTCCTTGATCTCGCCGGTCTCCTTGATGACCAGGCGCACCTTGACCTTGAGCGCAGCACTGTAGTTGTAGTCGCGGTCGCGGCACTCGTCCTCGGTGTACTTGAGCCGCTCCAGGCGATACCCACCGAAATCGAGCACCGGGGTGTCGTCGAACAATCCGGGAGGCTCCACGCGCTTGCGGCTCGGGTCGACCGCAAAGTGCAGCTCGAGGTTTCCCGTAAAGTCCTGGATCGGGGAGACCTCGTCAAACACCTCGCGGATCCCCTCGCGCAGGAACCACTCGAAGGATCGGCGCTGCACTTCGATGAGATCGGGCACATCGAGGATCTCGGGAATCTTGGCGAAACTCACGCGGGTGCGACGCCCACGGGTCACCACCTGTCCGCCGACGCCCGGCCGGGCGCGGGAAGCAGATGTTGGAGAACGCATCATCTTACCTCGGGTCTGGGTTTTCACGGGGAACCGCTCACCTCCAGCAATAATTCCTGAGTCGTGATGGCGTGATCACCGGCATGGGTGGCACGCGGCCACACCCGGGAGAGACATGCCGTCTCGTCCCGGGGGAATTACGACGCGTATAGTCGGCAGGGATGATGGGCTTCAATGAAAAACGAAAGCAAGGCAGGCAAGCCTCGCTTTCGATTCTCGGCGTTAAACTCCAAAGTCCCGGTCGTAAGCGTCTCGAGCGTCAAGAGCCGTACCTTCCATACTACTCGGCGAGATACAGCCCGTCAATACCCGGCCCCGCGTCGACGCTCCAGCGGGAACCCGTGTCGTCTCCGGAGCCACACGTCCCCCGGGGGTAGAATCCCACGGGCTGGGCGTCCGTCTGTCTGGACTACTTGATTTCGACCTGGGCGCCTTCAGCCTCCAGCTTGGCCTTGATCTGCTCCGCCTCGGCCTTCGATACCTTCTCTTTAACTGGCTTGGGGGCCCCATCCACGAGGTCTTTGGCCTCTTTCAGGCCTAACCCGGTGAGCTCCCGCACGACCTTGATGACCTGGATCTTCTTGTCTCCAATGGTCTTGAGGATGGCATCAAACTCCGTCTGCTCCTCAGCCTGAACCGCCCCGGCCCCGCCTGCTGTCGGCATCGCAGCCACCGCCATGGGGGCGGCGGCGGTCACGCCAAACTTCTCTTCCAAGGCCTTCACCAGATCCGCGAGTTCGAGCACGGTCAAGTTGCCGATCGCGCTCACGATCTCGTCCTTGCCCAGTTTCACTTTGGTCTCCGCCACGTTAGCCGTCTCCTCCTGGGGCCGCTATCTCGCATTTGAGACTGGGCGGCCCGATTGTGAATTTATGCCGCCGCTTGCTCCTGCCGCTTACGAATCTGATCGAGTGCATACACAAGATTGCGGGGCAGCGCACTAAGCACCCCTGCCAGACCGGTCAGCGGGGCGGCCATCGATCCTAGCGCCTTGGCGAGCAGCTGCGGCCGCGATGGCAGATCGGCCAACGCCTTGATCTGTGCGGCGGTCAGAACCAGCCCCTCCAGCAGCCCGCCCTTGATCTCCAGCTTGCGCATCTGGCGGATGTACTCCAACAGGATCTTCGCCGGGACCGAGGGGTCGGTACGGCTGACGGCAATCGCGGTCGGCCCTTCCAACAGGGGGGCCAGATCTGCGACACCGACGCTTTGAGCGGCCCGCTGCAGCAACGTGTTCTTGACGACCTTGTACTCGACCCCGACCTCTCGCAGTTTGCGGCGCAGGTCTGCGAGTTCTGCGACGTTCAACCCCCGGAAGTCGGTGAGGATCGCAGCCGACCCACGCCCCAGCAGGCTCACGAGTACCTCGACGTCCTTGACCTTGGCGGGCCGCGCCGCGTGCGCGGCGGTCCGGCGTTCCTTTGTCTGCGTCTTGGCCATCGTGCCCCCTCTCGCTTCAGAAATGAAACGAGGCCCCGTAGACGAGGCCCCGAACGCTCATGGTCGGACGCCACCTTGGTGGCCGACCGCGCGCCTCGGCTGGCGACCCGACCGGGTCGGGTCCTTAGCTCCCGGAGGTGATCCAGGAGACCGGCTGTCTACGGCAGGTATTCACTTCACGCCCAACGGCGGCGAGTGTAGCACAGGCGGCGTGCCGACGCAACCCTGCTTTAGGCGGTCGCCGCTTCCTCCTTGAGCGTCGTTTCAACTTTCGTAGGATCCACTCGCACCGCCGGTCCCATCGTAGTCGACAGCGTGATGGAACGGAGGTATTGCCCTTTCGCCGACGCGGGCTTCGCCCGCATCACCGCTTCCACCAGCGCCATGAGGTTTGCGAGCAGCTGCTCCTCGGTGAACGAGGCCTTCCCGATCCCAGTGTGCAAGATGCCGGCCTTCTCGACGCGGTACTCGATCTTGCCCGCTTTGATTTCCTTCACCGCTCGAGCGATATCGAACGTGACAGTCCCGGCCTTGGGATTAGGCATCAATCCGCGGGGACCCAACACACGTCCCAGCCGGCCCACCAGGCTCATCAAGTCGGGGGTCGCAATCGCCACGTCGAAATCCGTCCACCCTCCCTGGATCTTTTCGACAAACTCCTCCGCGCCGACGTAATCGGCACCCGCCGCCTCCGCCTCCTTCGTCTTCTCGCCTTTGGCGAAGACCAAGACACGGACCGATTTGCCCGTCCCGGCAGGCAGGGCCACCGTGCCCCGCACTTGCTGGTCAGCTTGCTTGGGGTCGATCCCTAAACGGATGGCGACATCGACGTTTTCATCGAACTTCGCCTTCGGCATCTGCTTGAGGATGCGAATGGCGTCCGCCGGACTATACAGCGTGTCCACGTTGACCAGCTTTGCGCCTTCCAAATACCGTTTGCCGTGCTTGCCCATTGCCGACTCCCCTATCTCTGATCGCCGCTAGCCGACGACCTGAATGCCCATCGACCGCGCCGTGCCCTCGATCATCCGCATCGCCGCCTCGACATCGTGGGCGTTGAGGTCCCGCAT
>DASWFZ010000256.1:0-2451 GCA_036393975.1 bacterium
AATACCGAGGGCCGTAATCTGAGAGCGCAGTTCCAGCCAAGCCTGGACGTATCCTGACGCGCCATACGCGTTGCTCCCGCCCCGCGGGATGACATAGGGCTTGCGTCCCTCCCGCCGCAACTGCCGCTCGAGGTCGGCGACTACACCCATCAACACATAGTCGTCATCAGTCTGAATGATCCGCACCTCCGCCCCAAAGATGCGGTCCAATAGCAGATTCCCTTGCGCCTGCGGGGGCGGCTCGCCGTTGAGCACCACGATGGCTTGCAGCCCGAGCCGTTGCGCGGCTGCTGCGGTCATCCGCGCATGATTGGACTGCACCGCACCCACCGTGATGATGACGTCGCATCCTTGCGCGCGGGCCTGCGCGAGCAGGAACTCGAGTTTGCGTGCCTTGCTTCCCCCCAGGGCAAGTCCGGTGAGATCGTCGCGCTTGATCCAAATGCGCGGCCCGCGCAGGTACTCCGACAGTCGGGGAGCCTCCTCCAACGGAGTCGGAAGCTGCGCGAGCTTTACCCGGGGCAAGCGGTCGAGTTGCGCGACGTGCTCTTCAGAGGGCGACATTGAATGGACGGGGCTCCTCGACGAATTCTCCAGCAATCATACGCGGCTAGAGAGGCTCTGCACAGTCTGCTCCCAGTCCGCCAATGCGGTCACAGCTTCACTCACCGTGGTCGGCACGAAATGGATCTTGACCCCAGTCCGCGCCTGGGCCACGAGGCGCAGATCGGCGGATGCGACGACGCCCAGCTTGGGGTAGCCCCCCGTCGTCGGCCCGTCCGGCATGATCACAATCGGCTGTCCCCCCGAGGGCACCTGAACAGCCCCAGGCACCATGCCGTCGGACAACATGCGTTCTCGCTGCACCTGCACCTTCGGTCCGTCGAGGCGAGTTCCGGCGCGGTCGCTTCGCACACTGACGGTGAAAGTTGCTCGGTAGAAGGCCGCCAAGACCTCCGGCTCAAACCACGCGTCCTGTGGCCCTGGAATGACGCGGATGGTCGCCTCCGTGCCCGGAATCGGAAGGGACGGTGCCCTCCGCGTCAGAAAACGGGTCGGTCCTTCTCTTCGCCCCAAAACGTCTCCTGCCCTGAGGCGAACGCCGCCCAACGAGCCGGGGACAAAGACCGAGGCGCTGCCCAGGGCCATCGGGACATCGAGTCCCCCGGCGACGGCCACATACGCCCACATCCCCTCGTGCGGCGCACCAAAGGAGAGCGTCTGCCCCGCGCGCACACTAATTGCAGTTCCCCGTTCCACGGTCGCGCGATCCAGTGTCGCCTGCAAGTCCGCGCCCGTGATCGCGATCGTAATATCGTCCAGAGCACGCAGCACAGGTCCTGGTGCGGTGCACTCGATAGCCGCTGCGCCGGGCGCATTCCCAACTACCACGTTCGCTAACTGCAACGCCGCGAGGTCCATGGCCCCAGAGAGCGGCACACCCAGACTGCGATATCCAACGCGCCCCAGATCCTGAACTGTGGTGTACAATCCGCCCTCGCGTACCTCCCACGTCGGATGCGCTGGGCGCGGTAATGGCGCAGCCGCCTCCGCGGTGTCAGCAAAATTCGCAGAGGGGATAGGAGTGAAGCGGACGCGATCGCCGGGGCGGCAGCGGATGGGATTGGACGCGTGGGGGTCGTAGAGGCGGTGCGGGGTGCGACCAATCAGATGCCAGCCGCCGGGCGTGGACAGAGGATAGACGCCCGTCAGGTCGTCCGCGATGGCCACGGATCCTATCGGCACCCGAGTCCGGGGCGAAGGGAGGCGCGGCGTGTGTAGCGCCTTCGGCAGGATTCCCAGATACGGAAAGCCGGGGGCGAACCCCAGCATGAAGACGATGTATTCGCTTCCGCAGTGGAGGTCAATCACCTCACGGGCAGTGACGCCCCACTTGTGCGCAAGCGCATCCAAGTCGGGACCGGCGTCCCCGCCGTAGACGACTGGAAGCTCGATGAGGTTCCCTCGCTCCCTCGCATTGTGGGGGAGCTGTTGGGCCAGCCGCATCGCATCCTCAGCGATGCGGGCGCGATCCGCTTGCAAGGGATCGAGGACGATCAGCAGCGACCGGAAGGTGGGGATGACCTCTACGACACCGGGGACGCCGTGGAGAGCCTGGCCCAACGCGCGCACGCGTGCATTGATCTCCACCGACAGCTCATCGGCAAACTCGACCAGGACCCCGCGGTCACCAAGAGCGCGTAGAGACGGAGAGACGAGTGCCGTCACGTCAAAGGCGTGGGGGATTTCGGATAGGATCCCAGTACGCGGAGAAATGTCGTGTCCCGTGCCAATTCACCCAGGGCTCCGGCAGACAGGGGGTCGTCTTGATGCCCCTCAAAATCAACATAGAAAATGTACTCCCACGGCACTTGGCGGCGCGGCCGCGATTCCAGCTTGGTCAGGTTCAGGCCCCGTCCCGCGAGTGCGCCGAGCGCCCGGTACAGCGCG
>DASWFZ010000257.1:0-4318 GCA_036393975.1 bacterium
GCGGTCTCTGCCTGGATGAGCCTGGTCCTCATCACCGGCATCACGGCCTTCATGCTGAATCCGGGGAACTGGCAGCAGAACTTCTGGCGCGCGTTTTTCAACCCTCAATTCCTGCCCCAAACCCTCGCACGCACCGGGGCCGCCTTGCTGTTGACAACGCTATACGTCTACCTCCACGCCTCCCTGCGCGCGCGGCCCCAAGCGTTGCACGACCTAATCGCGCAGCGGTCGACGCTTCCTGCCATGATCGGAGGCGGGCTGATCATCCTCGGCGGGCTGGGCTGGCTGCTCGCCCTTCCCCCTAGCGCCCGCTTAGCGCTCGCGGGCGCCGCCGCACTCAACGTCCTCATGGTGTTGATCTTCTTCTGCACGGCGGTCGTGCTGGCCATGTTCTACTTGGGACCCTATCGGCATCCGGCATGGCTGAGCCCGGGCGCCGCCATCTTGCTGTTCCTGATCGGCCTCGCGGTCACAGGGGCCGGGGAATTCGTCCGCGAGGCCGTGCGGAAGCCCTTTGTGATCTACGGGGAAGTTTATAGCCATAACGTGTACCGGGGAGAGCTTCCCTCTCTCCAGCGCGAGGGGTTCCTTAACGGGGGCGTGTGGACCCGCCGCTACATCGCGCGCACGGTCCCCGCCTTGATGACATCGACCGGACAGATCGACGCCACGCGCATTCCCGCCCTCCCGCTCGATCAGCAGCTTGAGGTCGGTCACACCCTGTTTAACTATCACTGCGCCTCCTGCCACGCGCCGAGCGGGTACTCGGGGATGAAAGAATTGTTGCCCGGGTGGACCGGGGAGATGATTGGCTCTCTGATCGTCAATCTGGATAGGTTCCACTACCTCATGCCGCCCTGGTCTGGCACCCCCGAAGAAGCGGGTGCTCTTCGCCGCTACCTAGAAACACTGGCACCGCCGACTCCGATGACAAACAAGAACGGATCCCCGTAAAGCAGAGGTCACAGAGCCGCCGACCATGTTGCCCACGTTCCCGCTCGCCCCCGCCAGCCCGCTCGGCAACCCAGCACCGTTCTGGTTCATCGTGACCTTCAAGGTGCTGGGATTCACCTTGCACATGGGTCCCATGCACATCTGGTACGCGGGGAGCGTGCTGGTGGCCCTCTTCACGCTGTTCGGACGAGGACACGCCCGGCGCCTAGCCTCCCGGCTCGCCAGCGCGTTGCCGATCTTGATTGCCCTGGGCGTGAACTTTGGCATTATCCCGCTGCTTTTCGTCCAGGTCGGATACTACCCAGTGGTCTACCCGGCAACCATTCTCATCGCCTGGTTTTGGTTTGCAGTCATCCCCCTGCTGATCGTGGCGTACTACGGGACCTACTATTACGTCGCACAGATCCGCAAGGGCAGCGTGGACCGCAAGGGAGTGGCGGCGAGCGTCGCGAGCGCGGTGGCGTTCTTGACAATCGGATTTTTCTTCTCGAACAACTTTAGCCTGATGAGCAACAAGGATCAGATGCTCGCCATCTATGACCGCACCGCCGTGGGGGGCGCGGTCTCAGGACTGGCGCTCAATGTTGGCGATCCCACGCTCTTTCCGCGCTGGCTGATGATGTTTGGCCTGGCGATCACCACCACCGCGGCGTATGTTTTGCTGGACACCGTCTTCTTCGCACGGGACGAAACTGTCGACTACCGCCGATGGGCTGCGCGCTTCGCAGTACGACTGTACGCCGGAGGCGTGGTCTGGTTCGCGGCGTTCGGCTCCTGGTATATCTTCGGGGCCTTGCGGCCGGAAATCCGGCAGGCGATGCTCGCCCAGCAGCCCATCCTGCTATTGGCCACTCTCACGGCGGTGGCCCCCGGTATCGTGTGGCTGCTGCTCGTACGCGCATCCCAGACGCTGCATCGTGCACAGGCGTGGGCGACAGGGGCGATGCAGTTTGTGGTGCTGGCGCTCAATGCGATCACCCGTCAGTGGGTGCAGAACACCGAACTGGCGGGTTTCTTTGATCCAGCGGCAGCACGCGTACAGACGCAGTGGACCCCGCTGATTCTCTTCTTGATCCTCTTCGCTCTGGCACTGGGTGTGGTGGGGTGGATGGTGTCTCAGGTGCTGCGCGCCCCCGCGCGAGGACACGCAGGATGAGGAGCGGTTGGTGTTTGTCCAAGCGGCAATTTGGCTATCATCCCACTTCGTCCCGCAGATCGCCGATGGATAAGAGGCATCGGACACCCGCGGCCATACTGCTCGTGCTATGTGGACTGCTCGCCTGGGCGCAACTGGCATTCGGCCAGGCAGCGTTCGCCCTCATCTCCCTCGACAGCATCGCGGCGCTGAGGACCAAGAGCAAAACTCCTCTGGGGCAGGACGTCATTCGTGCGGCCAATGCGGCCGCGCGGCGCGAACCTCATGCGCTCGCGCGGGTGCATACGGAGGGCACCCTTCCCCATCAAGGGATCTACGACCAGAGCAGGGAGGCCATGCGCGACTGGCCGGCAATGCGGGACTTGGCTCTGGGCTTCGCGCTCACAGGCGATGAGACGTACCTGCATGTGGTCATGCGCTACTTCGCCGCGTGGCTGGACGTGTACCGCGCCAGCCTGAACCCGATCGACGAAACCAGTCTCGACAACGTCATTCTTGCATACGACCTGGTGGGAAAATCGCTCCCCGATAATCTTCGCGAGAAGATGACCGAGTTGATGCGCGCGCTCGCCACCGGCTACCTGGCGGTGCAGCCCAATGTGCGCAAAGGCACCACGGTGAACAACTGGCAGAGTCATCGCGTGAAACTGATCACCCTGTCGGCGTTCGCGTTGAACGACCCGGAGTTGATAACCAAAGCCCAGCGCGCGCTCCAGACGCAGCTCGACTACAATCTCCGCGCAGATGGGTCGACAGTGGATTTCGAGCAGCGCGACGCGCTCCATTACGTCGTGTACGACTTGGAACCGCTGCTCATCGCCGCTCTCGCCGCAAAGGCCCACGGACTCGACTGGTACAGCACGAAAAACCGCGGCGGGGCGTCTCTGGAGACAGCGTTGCACTGGCTCGAGCCCTACGCGACAGGCGAGCGGACCCACGAGGAATTCGCGCATACCACCGTCGAGTTTGATCGCACGCGCGCTACGGCCGGTCTTCCGGGATTCTCAGGCCGGTGGGACCCCAAGATTAGTACGCTGTTGTACCAGGTGGCGCGACGCTTGAATCCCCGATGGGCCACCTTAGCAGTGCAGCTGGGCCCGGCCAGCGCGTGGTTGGAGCTATGCTTCCCACCGTAAGACCGGAACCCGGCGCGACAAGTCTTGCCACAAAGACGGGCTTGGGGCGATCCTCTAGTAGACTGCGTGAGGCCGCTTCTCGGTAGCCGCGCCTGCGGTCGTGCCGGCGACGGACCCTCTCCCGCCTGCCAGGAGGCGCGCCGCCCACCAAGCGACCCATCCCGCGCCGTACCCGCTGAGGATCGCCGCCGCGATCATCGTGGCGATCTCCGGAGTACTCCACCCACTGCGCAGAACTGTATTCGCCGCGGGATAGAAGAAGAGGGTGAAGACCGTCGTGTATGCCACTCCCCAACGCCCGAGCGTGTTCCCGTCTTCGGCGCCTTGCGGATTGCGGAGAAACATGAGATCAAGGACTGCGGCAGCGCTGAACGCGGCGAGCGCCAAGATCCCCGCGAACTGCAACGGCGGGACGAAGTGTGTATCGGGACGGGGCGCGCGTGAGAGGAACACCACGAGCGGTGTCAGGATCAGCGCAAGGGCAGTGGCAGTGCCCGCTCGTCGGACGACGGCGACGGCCATCACGCGCAGCCCCACGAGGACGAGGACGATCGGGATCGGTCCTGCGACACCGCCAACCTGATAGAGGCTGGTCGGTTCGAACGGGATGAGGGCGAACGTCGCGAAGCCGATGACACCGACCGTCTGGACAATCATCGCCCAGGGAAAGCGGCGGGAGCCGCCTTCTTGCACCATCGTACTGAGCACTCCGAGTCCACCGACAATGGCGCTAAGCAAACCTGTCAGGTGCGGCGGACTCCAGAAAGACAAGACGCTCGTAGGCGGCTCCACACCGAAGGTGCGGTGCCACAGGTCATCAAAGGGAGCGGCGAGCACGGTGAGTCCTACGGCGACGCCCAGCACGCGATAGCCCGAGGCAACTGCACGCGCAGCCTGCCGATCGAGGACCCAGCGAAAGAGGAGAACACTCGCAGTCAGCCCCACTCCGCCATAGATCACCTGGTGGGGAAGGATCCAGAAGGAATGGCGGCCAAATGTGCCGTGCCACCACCCGTCAAAGTAGAGACCGGCGAGGGTGACCAGCGTCGCCACTGCGGCGAGGCGGTGCACG
>DASWFZ010000258.1:0-5484 GCA_036393975.1 bacterium
GTGCTGCGTTGGGTCTGGGGATCGAAGGCGCGCAGGGAGTCGATTTCGTCCCCGAACCACTCGACCCGCACCGGAGTGTCGAGGTGCGGAGGAAACACGTCGAGGATTCCCCCGCGAATGGCAAATTGCCCGCGGGCGTCCACAAGATCCACGCGCGTATATCCGCCCTCGGCCAAGAACGCCAACACGGCGTCCCGGTCGCGGCGGTCGTGGGGAGCCAGGCGGACGGAGAGGCTACCAAACTCCGCGACCGTCGGCACCGTACGCAGCAGCGCCGACACCGGCGCAATGATCCAAGACGGAGAGCCCTCGAGCAAACGCAGCAGGATTCCGAGCCGCTCGCCCACGATCTGAGGCAATGGCTGTTCTCCGTCCAGACGTGCATGGTCCCATCGCGGGAACACCGAGCTGATTCCCTCTAGCTCTGGGGCAAACGTGAGCAGGTCGTCGTACAGGCGTTCGGCAGCGTCGTGTGAGGGGGTGATCAGCAACACGGCTCCCGGACGGGGGAGGGGGAGATCCTCGGCCAACGCGGCCAATAGGTAGGCCTTCTCCGAGCCTGCGGGTCCCACCACCCACGGGTGACGGTGCTGTCGGAGGGCATCAAGCGCTTGACGGTACGAGCGCTGCTGCCGCAAGAGCGGCAACAGCCCGTGCAAAGCCATGACTTCACCTGGCTCCTGAAAGGCCCAAACCAATATCTTACCGCGCCTGTCCGGCATGACAATGCCGAACATCCCGGCCTAACCGAGCTAACGTAAATAACGGCGGCGACCATCCTCAGTTCGCGCTGATTGTCTCGCCATTTGAGACTTCACGTAGGCCCATCCATCGGGTGCGGGGCGGCAGGATCCCAGGACCCGCTACAGCAGGGACGTCGGGTGCTTCGGATGAATAAGCGGGCATACAAGCGGACTAGTAGATTCGGATTCTTTGCTTGGCAGTCCTGACGTAGGGGGGCGCCAGGCATCCAGGAGGCCTATATGGGGAAGATGCGCAAGCGCGTCACGCGGCGAGAGTTTCTCCGCGAAGCGGCAGTGGCGACCGGAGGTCTCGTTCTAGCCGGATGGATTCCCCCCGCCTGGGCCCAGACGCCGGGGTCGAACGTCTCCGTCGCACAAAAACTCGGGGCGCAGCTCATCGGCACACTTGAGGGCCCGCAGATCATCCGCGATCCGTTGAAGTGGCCCAAGATGTTCAGTGAAGCGCCGGCGCTCGCGGAGCTGGTGAGGCAGGGGAGGCTCCCCCCTGTGGATCAGCGCGTGCCCTCCGAACCGCTCGTCCTCAAGCCCGTGCACGAGGTCGGTCGGTACGGCGGCACCTGGCGGCGTGGGTTCACCGGTCCGGGCGACGGCGAGAACGGGAACCGCATTGTCTCCGCCGACAAGCTTCTCTTCTGGGACTACACCGGGACGAAGGTCATGCCATCAATCGCCCAGTCGTGGCTGCTCTCCGAGGATGGGAAGTCGGCCACGATCTACTTGCGCAAGGGCCACAAGTGGTCCGACGGGGCGCCGTTTACCGCCGATGACTTTGTGTTCTGGTACGAGGACATCTATCTCAACACAGACATCCAGCCCGTGCCGAATCCCGATTTCATGGTGAATGGCAAGTCCGGGGTCCTCCGGAAGATCAACGACACGACCGTGCGGTTCGAGTTCCCCGAGGCGAACTATCTGTTCCTCGACATCTTGGCCGGGAGTACGGCCATGGGTGGGGGGATGGCGCAACAAGGCTATGAAGACCGCACCATGGGCGCCTATCGCCCCGCGCACTACATCAAGCAATTCCACCCCAAGTATGTGGGCAAGGATGAAGCCGATCGGAAGGCCAAGGCCGCGGGGTTCCCCAGTTGGGTCGCCTACATCAAGAATCGCTGGGATTGGCGGCTCAACCCCGATCTGCCCATGCTGACGCCCTGGAAGACGACAACACCGATCAACACACCGACCTGGGTCCTGGAGCGAAACCCCTACTTCTATGAAGTCGACACGGCGGGGAACCAGCTCCCCTACCTGGATCGCATTGTGATGACGCTTGCGGAAAACTTGGAGGTGCTGAACCTGCGCGCGATCGCAGGCGAGTACGACCTCCAGGAGCGCCACACGGCCATGCCCAAGATCCCCGTGTTCTTAGAGAATCGTGACAAGGTCGGCTATAACCTCGCACTCGACCCGGCGCTTAATGGGTGTGATGCGGTCCTGCAAACAAACCAAGCCTACGACGGGGATCCTGAAATCGTAACGTGGCTCCACACGGCCGACTTCCGCCGCGCCCTGTCGATGGGCATCGACCGCGACCAACTCAACGAGACCTTTTGGCTGGGTCTAGGGACCCCGGGCTCCGTCGCGCCGAACGAGAGCCTGCCCTACAGCCCCGGGCCGGAGTGGCGCAACAAGTGGGCCACGCTGGATCTCGCCCAGGCCAATGCGCTATTGGACAAGGTGGGGCTTAGTAAGAAAGACGCCGACGGCTACAGGCTGCGCACCGACGGCAAGGGACGGCTCCGGCTCGAAATCGCGACAGCGGCGGGGTCCTTCATTAATCACACGCAGATCTCCGAGATGGTCAAAGAACAGTGGAAGAAAATTGGCATCCAAGGCGATGTGAAGGAATTTGAGCGGAGCCTGCACTTCACGCGCATGCGCAGCAACGAGCAGCAGATCGCCGTCTGGGCCAACGACGGTTCTGAAGTCCTCTACCTCTTCCCGCGCCACGCGTTGCCGGTTGATCCGGTCGAGGCCTTCTTGGGGAAGCCCATCGCCGATTGGTACGCCTCGAAAAGGACGGCAGGGAAGGCCCCCAAGGACCCTGAGCTGCTTCGGGCGCTCGACCTCTTCCGGTCAGCGAACGGGAAGAAGACGGAGGAACGCTACAAGATCGCTCAGGAAATCTGGAAGATCCTCGTGGACCAGGTGTATTCGATCGGGACCGTGGGCCAGTCCCCGGCCGTGATGGGCGTGCGGGTGATGAGCCGGAAGCTGGGCAACATGGCGTCGCGGCAGATCAACGCGCAACACTGCCGCACCCCGGGCTCGTCGCAGCCATCGACGTATTACTTCAAGGGGTAAGACGGGAACGGGCGGGCCTCTCCCACTCCACGGAGCGGAGAGGCTCCCCGTTAGATTCGAGCCACGATGCTCGCGTACCTCAGCCGCCGAGTCGTCCTCGCCTTGTTAACGGTCGGGGCGATCTCTGTGCTGTCCTTCGTCATCATCCGGCTTCCTCCAGGAGATTACATTAGTTCGTACATCGCGAGTGTCTCCATGTCCGGTGGCTTCGTGTCCGAACAGGAAGTGCAGGTTCTCCGGCGCGAGTACGGTCTCGATAAGCCCGTGTATGTCCAGTACCTGCGGTGGATGGGGATGGTCGTGCAGGGCCGATTCGGCGTGTCCCTCGAGTACCGGCGGCCTGTCTCGGAAGTGATCGGGGATCGGTTGTGGCTCACGATGGTCGTGGCCATCGCCGCGGTCGTGTTGACCTGGGCGCTCGCCCTGCCGATCGGGATCTACTCGGCCGTCCGACAGTATTCGCTTGGGGACTATCTCGCTACGTTTGTGGGATTTATCGGGCTGGCGGTGCCGAGCTTCATGTTAGCGCTCGTCCTGATGTACCTCGGTTTTAAGTACCTTAACGCCAATATCGGGGGCCTCTTTTCCGGGGAGTTCGACCTAGCGCCGTGGAGTCTCGCCAAGGTGTGGGATCTCGCGAAGCACCTTCCGCTGCCCACCCTTATCCTCGCCCTCGCGGGCACGGCCCAGCTCATCCGCATTATGCGGGCGAATCTCCTCGATGAGCTGAGCAAACCGTATGTAGTAACCGCGCGCGCGCGCGGCCTCAGCGAGAGGCGCGTCATCCTCAAGTACCCGGTGCGGGTGGCTCTGAACCCTTTTGCCAGTACCATCGGTTATCTGCTCCCCTATGTCGTCTCGGGAAGCATCATTGTCTCCCTGGTCTTGGGCCTGCCCACCGTGGGCCCTCTGCTGCTGCGGGCGCTCGTCGCCCAAGATATGTTCCTGGCGGGCACGATCGTGCTGCTGCTCGGCGTGTTGACCGTGGTGGGGACATTCTTATCAGACCTCATGCTGCTGTGGATTGACCCGCGCATCCGCCTGGAGGGCACGCGATAGTCGAGTCCCGACTCCCAGCCGAGGCGGTCCCCCGGGGGGAGGACCACGGGTCCCCTGCGGTCGACGAAGAGCGGGTGTCCGTCGCTACCCAATGGCAGCTCATGCGCTGGCGTTTCCGACGCCACAAGCTCGCTATTGTCGGCAGCATCGTGGTCATCTTCTTCTATACTGTCGTCCTCTTCGCGGACTTCCTCGCCTATGCGCCGCCGACGGCGTCGGAGGCCCAACGCTCCTTGCTGGCACCCCAGGGCATCCACTGGGTGGATCACGGACGGATCGACCCTTATGTGTACGGGTTCACCGGGCGCCGGGATCCGCTGACCCTCAAGCGCGTCTACACGCTCGACCCCACAAAGAAGATCTCGCTGCGTCTCTTAGCCCACGGTTTTCCGTACCGGCTCTTCGGACTGATCCCAACCGACCGGCATCTCATCGGGGTCGTGGGGGCACGCACCGAGGACACGCTGTTTGTGTTGGGTACGGATGAGCAGGGACGAGACCTCTGGTCGCGGCTCATGTACGCGACGCGGACATCGCTGATCATCGGCCTGGCGGGTGTCACGATCGCTCTCTTCTTGGGTGTACTGCTGGGCGGTATTTCAGGATTTTACGGCGGCGGGGTGGACACGGCCATTCAACGCGTCATCGAGATCCTCCGCTCGATTCCCACGATTCCGCTGTGGCTGGGACTCGCGGCGGCGCTCCCCAACGACTGGACCATCGGGCAAATCTACTTCGCCATCACGCTCATCATCTCGCTGATTGGCTGGACGGAGCTGGCACGCGTCGTGCGAGGCCGCTTCCTGTCGTTGCGGGAGGAGGAGTTCGTGATGGCGGCCGAGCTCGCGGGCAGCAGCCAGGTGCGCATTATCCTGAGCCACATGGTGCCCTCGTTTCTGAGTCACATCATCGCCGCGACCACGCTCGCTCTTCCCGCGATGATCGTCAGCGAGACGTCGCTGTCGTTTCTCGGGCTGGGCCTCCGGCCCCCCGCCGTGAGTTGGGGGGTGCTCTTGCAGCAAGCCCAGAACGTCCAGGCCCTCGCCATCTCGCCGTGGCTTCTCATCCCGGCCATCCCGGTGATCACGGTCATTCTGGCCTTCAACTTCACAGGCGACGGGCTTCGCGACGCCGCGGATCCCTACGGACACTGATGGCCGCCGCTGACCTGCCCATCCTGGACGTCCGCGATCTGCGGACCTACTTCTTCCGGGAGGAAGGCACCGTCAAGGCGGTCGACGGCGCGAGCTTCGAGGTGTTCGCCGGCCGCACGGTCGGCATCGTGGGAGAGAGCGGCTGCGGGAAGACCGTCACGGCCAAGTCGATTCTGCGCATTGTCGAGCGCCCGGGGCGG
>DASWFZ010000259.1:0-4106 GCA_036393975.1 bacterium
AACTAAAAGCATACACACCTTCAACCAACGAGCCTTTGACCAACGAAGTCGATAGTCAGTCCTAATCCACTGAGGGGGGAAAGCCATGGCAGTGCAGGCTGTGTCTTCACGGTACCTCCGTTTGGTCCTCGTGGCATCCGCGGTTGGTACCGTCATTGAATGGTACGACTTCTACATCTTCGGAAGCCTGGCCGGGGTGTTGTCGACGCAGTTCTTCTCAAAAACCGATCCCGTCGCCGCGTTTCTGTCGACCGTCGCACTCTTTACGATCGGTTTTCTGATCAGGCCGCTTGGGGCGTTCATCTTTGGCCGGATCGGCGATCTCATCGGACGCAAGTACACCTTCCTGATCACGCTAACCGGGATGGGTCTCTCGACGGCCCTGATTGGTGTCATCCCGACGTACGCGCAGATAGGGCTCGCCGCAGCGATACTCCTTTTCATCCTGCGGCTGATTCAGGGCCTCACGCTGGGGGGTGAGTACGGCGGGGCGATCACCTACGTCGCCGAGCACGTGCCCGACGCGCGGCGCGGATATTACACCGGCTACTTGCAGACATCCCCGACGATTGGCCTGCTGCTGTCGCTGCTTGTGGTCGTCGGTACGCGGTTGTACCTGGGCGAAGCGGCATTCAACGCCTGGGGCTGGCGTATTCCCTTCCTGCTGTCGTTGATCCTGGTCATCATCTCTTTCTGGATCCGCCTCCGGCTGCAGGAGACGCCCATCTTCGCGGAGATGAAGGCCAGGCGCCAGACCGCGCTGAACCCATGGCGCGAGGCCTTCCTCAGCTCGAACTTCAAGTACGTGCTGATCGCCATCGTGGTGCTGATTGGGCAGGGTGTCGTCTGGTACAGCAGCCAGTTCTGGGCGCTGTTCTTCCTGCAGAACGTACAGAAACTGGACGTGCTCACTTCCAGCACAATCGTGGGCATCGCCCTGGTCCTGGCGACCCCGTTCTTCGTCATTCTGGGAGGGTTGTCGGACCGGATCGGGCGCAAGCCCATCATCTTGGGCGGTATGGCCCTGGCCTCCCTCACCTACCTGCCGATTTACACGGCGCTAGGGCAGGCCGCGCGGCCCGGCAACGTCAACTATCCACTCGCGGTCTTCCTGGTCTTTATCCTCGTCCTCTACGTGGCGATGGTCTACGGCCCGGTCGCCGCGTTTTTGGCCGAGTTTTTCCCATCCCGCATCCGCTACACCTCGGTCTCAGTGCCGTACCACATCGGCAACGGCTGGGGCGGTGGGCTAGTGCCCTTCATTACCTCGGCCGCGTATGCGTCCACCCACAGTCTCGCCTCCGCTTTGGCTTATCCGATTATTGTGCCAGCGGTCTCGTTTCTGATCGCGCTGTTCATCATGCCGCAGACCCACCACCTGACGATTGCGGGGGAGCGGGCGGCACCGAGTTTGCGCGTCGGCCACGCGCCGGCGGCGGGTGGCGGTCGATAACGAGTCGCAGTCCTATTGCGAACGCACGGGTTAGGCGGATGAGGGCGTCGGAATCCATTCCGGCGCTCTCACCGTCTCAAGTTTCCCCTTGCGGCCCCCGCACCGCGCTCCTATAATCAATGCCACACTCGTGCGAAAAACCCCCCTGACGAGTTCACGCACGCAATCAACCGTACCTTAACGCCGTCATTCGTACGAATTTCGTACCACGAGGTGCGCCATGCGGGTTCTCTACATTCTTCCTGGGAGTTTGTCGCGGACTGAGCTGGGCGTGAAGGAGGTGGACCGCCGCCGCGCGATCCTGCAGCGCCTCTCTGCCCCCGGCACGGAAGTGGATATCGTCGACGTGCCTGAGGGGCCCGGGTCCATCGAGTCCGCTTACGAAGAGTACTTGTCGGTGCCAGGCACACTCAGGCACGTGCAAGAGGCAGCCCGCCAGGGGTACGCGGGAGCGATCATTGGATGCTTTGGAGATCCGGGGCTCGACGCCGCCCGCGAACTCGTGGAGATGCCGGTGGTGGGGCCGGCGGAGGCCTCGATGCTGCTGGCCTGTACGCTGGGGCATCGCTTCTCCGTGGTAACTGTGCTGGAGTCGGTCGTCCCCTCCCTGCGGTACCTCGCCCATCGAGTGGGGGTGACTGAGAAACTGGCGTCCGTCCGGGCCGTGGACATCCCCGTGCTGGACCTCGGGAAAGACCGCGAGCGCAGCATTAATCGCATCATTGCCCTTGGCCACCGCGCGGTGTCAGACGACGGGGCGGACGCGCTGGTCTTGGGCTGCATGAGCATGGGGTTTTTGGAGGCCCACAAGACGATCGCTACGGAGGTCGGCGTCCCGGTGGTCAATCCCGTCTATGCAGGGTTGAAGATGTTGGAAGCGCTGGTCGGAGCAGGCTTGCGTCACAGTAAGCGCGCGTATCCCGTGCCGCCGAAACTTGTGCGCATGCAGGTCGCATCGAGCTAATGGTTCTGCGGGCCTCCCGGCCCGTGTCGCCAGACGCTACTACGAGGGGGGAGAATACATGGTAAAGCGAGTTCTCCGGTTTGCCGGGATAGGCATTGTCCTGGTCCTGGCGCTAGGAACAGTAGCCCAGAGTCAGACTCAAGACCGTCGCGTGCGGGAGCTGATCGTGCTCACCCGTCCGCAATCTGCGGATCCGCAGGAATTTGAAACCAGTCGCCTGGTCGCGCCCGATTTTGAGAGCTTGGGGCTCAAGGTGACGGTGCGGGTGATGCCGTGGGAGCAAATGTCCGACTACGTCTGGTACAGCCGAGACAAGTGGGACATGACGATGTGGCAGATGGTAGGGCGCCCGGAGCGCTCCGATCCCGACGAATTCGCGATGAACCTCTTCCACTCGTCAACGGCCGCCAAGGGCTATAACTTCGTGGGTTTCATCAATCCCACGTACGATCGCATCGCGGAAGCGCAGCGCATCAAGACGGATTTGAAGACCCGCCGGCAGTTGATCTTTGAAGCGCAGAAGATTATCGCCCGCAACGTGCCGTATGTCTTCCTAGTCTTCCCGCAGAGCAGCTACGCGTACAACAATGCGGTCTGGGACTCGAGCAGCATCGTCGAACAGCGGGGCATCGGCCTGAAGAACTTCTGGACCTTCGATGCCGCCAAGCCCAAAGGGTCGCAAAAGGACATGATCCTCAACGCCAATGACACCGTGAAGGCCATCAACCCGTTGTTCATTAGCGGCGCGGCGGACTCGTGGGTCACCGAGCTGATCTGGGATCGCCTGTACCGCGTGGGCCCGGATGGCTTGGCCAAGCCGTGGGCCGCCGAGAAGGCGGAGTGGCTCGATAGCGTGACGTTGGACGTCACCTTGCGCAAGGGGATGAAGTTCCACGACGGGCGCCCCGTCACGGTCGAGGACGTGATCTATTCGTTCACCGCTCCGGCGGGCGACAAGGTACCGATGTACAAGCCGTTCGTGACGATCATCGACAAGCTCGAGAAGCGCTCCGACAGCGTGATCCGGTTTACGCTGAAGGACCCGTATGCGCCGTTTTTGACCAGCACCCTCGCCAAGGTCAACATCATCCCCAAGCACGTCTGGGAGCCGATCTTGGCCAATCTGGCGACCAAGCCGGAGAACGCTGAATCATACCAGGAAGCCACGCCCATCGGTTCGGGGCCTTTTAAGTTCGTCCAGTGGAAGAAGGGCGAGGAGATCGTCTTGGAGGCCAACCCGGACCACTTCGCCGCCCCCAAGATGCGGCGGTGGATCCTGCGGTCGGTGCCCAACGTGGAGGCCGTGCTAGGTGCTCTGCGCACCGGTGAGCTGAACTTCCTGGGTTTCTACGGCGGGGACCCGCAGCTACTCGACCGTGTGGCGCGCGAGAGCGGATTCCTCACCGTCGTCTCCACCATGGACGTGGGCATGCGGTTTTTGGCCTTTAACATGCGGCGCCCTCCGTTTGACGATCCGGTCTTCCGCCAGGCGCTGAACATGGCGACCAACAAGAGAGCTGTGCGCTCGGTCGTGTATAAGGGCTACGCGACCGTCGCCGACTCGTTCGTCTCGCCGTCGCTGGAGTTTTGGTACAACCCGGAAGTGCCCAGGTGGGAGTACAATCTCGCGGCCGCTCGCGAGGCCCTGGCGAAAGCCGGGTATGAGTGGGACGCGCAGGGTCGGCTGCT
>DASWFZ010000260.1:0-6269 GCA_036393975.1 bacterium
GCGGCGACTGCGGCGTGTACGTGTTCGATTGAAGCCTTCTGGCAGACGGCGACGACCTGGTCTTTGTGAGAGGGGTTATAGGAGGAGAACTTGTCCTTCGTTGTCACACGCTGACCGGCGATGACCAGCGGAAACTCCTTACCCAGTTGCGCAGCTACTGTGCGCAAGGCCTGTTGCATCGCCGTGCGGTTCGTCTCGCTGCTGAACTCCGTGAACGGTTCGTTGCGAAACTCAGGGAGCACCATCTGCGACCTCCGGAAAAGAGACCCACGTGTGTCGGGAGATGTCCCCATTATAGCCGGGACCTCACACAGGTCGCATAGAGGAGCGAGCCTCTCCACGCCAGGGGGCTGTTAGCGTTGACTGCGAGGCGCGGCGAAGTCGGCGGCTTCCAGGAATGATGCCGCCTCGGCCAGCGTCCCCACGTAATCAGCGCGCACCGGCTGCCATCGCGGGTTGATCAAATGATCGGTGACGAGGTACGACTGCATGCCGACACTCCGCACCGCGACGTCTTCATCGGTGTCGTTGCCTACCATCAAGCACTCCGCTGGCCTCCGGTCGATCGCGCTGCACACCTCCAGGAAGTATTCCAGATGCGGTTTGCAAAAGTGAGAATTCTCGTAATGTGTCACCCGCGCAAAGGGGAGGTCGGCGACGCCCGCCCACGCCATGCGCTGACGGATCGCCGTCTCTGGGAAGATGGGGTTGGTGGCGAGGACCGCTTGCAGGCCGCTGTTCAGTGTCGCCACCACGGCGCGCCGGGCTGTCGGATCGGAGCGGGTCAGAGCCTGTAGTGTCGGGTATTCGCGTGCATAGAATTCGGCGAGGTGATCGGCCGCCGAGGCCTCGGTGAGACCGAGGGGTCCATAAAATGTCTGCGCGAATACCTCGCGGTTCGTTCGAGACGGATCGCGGTTGTTGATCATGGCCTGCGTGGCTTCTCTCAGGTGGCGCACGAACTGCCCTGGCTCCACTCGGCGAGAAAACCACGTGGCCAACAGTCGGATGTAGGCCTCGATGAACTCGCGCGTATCCACATGCAGAAGTGTTCCATCCAGATCGAAGAGGACAGCGCGGATCACGTCAGACACCTTCATGATACAGACTAGAGTTGATTGTAAGTGCTGTGCGTCACGTAGATGCGCCGCGAGCGAGTGCAGTGTGAATGGGAGATGAACGCGGAGGTCTCGCCGGAAACCTCAACTTGGGGAATACCAGCGCGACCCCAGAAACCCGAAACGGGGAGCCGCGTCTGCAGTTCCCCGTTTCCGATTTTTCAATGCACCTACACCATCCACAACCCTGCTCCTGCCAGATGAGAGCTACATCTTCATCTTCTTCTTCTTTTTCTTGGCCATCTCTGCCGCCTCCCGGTGCGGCTAGTGGCGGGGTTTCTCTACCCCGAGGCGGCTACCTCCTGTGTTAGGCCCTGTGACCCGACGACGCAGCCGTTACTTCTCAGGGGGATGGCCGACGGGAGAGTCAGGGGCGTGCCGTCTGGCGGAGGGGGTGGGATTCGAACCCACAAAGGCCTCGCGGCTTTCAAGTGCGGCGGCGACGAATTCACTCAGGTACCTAGAGTGCGAGACAGTGCTTCGCAGTAAGGGTTCTACCCTTTCACTCTTCGACTAGTTCGTCCCAGTTCCCCTGATTGTCTACCAGTTCGTTTGCGAAGAGGTTTGCAAAGCCCGCGAATGAATTCCGCTCCCGGTGACCCAAGCAAAGCGGCAAAGAGATCTGGCTTCGTCGATCGCTTTCGATCTAAGCCATGTTTGAGGGTGTAAGGGTTAAGGTCGCCATTTCTGATCCCTCTCCAGGATGGTATTTTGACATCGCCACGAAAACAGCCGTTTGTTGATGATGCTGATGCTCCATCGCAAAGACACGCCAAGCCGTGCTTGGTAGAAGCAATTTGGCTACAATGCCTGGTACAAGAGTCGGTCTGAGGAGGACGTGCATGCCGGCGAGAGCTACGACTCCAACTAGGGGAAGCCGAAGGAGGTATGCAGGCAGCGGCGAGCATATGATCCCCCGTCCCCATGTGACGGCGCCCGCGTTCTGGTAGACCGTGTTTGGCCGCGTGGAATGACCGGACAAAAGATGAAAATCGATGCTTGGCTCCGCGATCTCGGGCCGAGCACGGCACTTCGCAAGTGGTTTGGCCATGATCCGGCGAACTGGGAGGAGTTCCGAGCGCGGTACCGCAAGGACTTGAACGCGAAACGTCCCCTATTCGATGAACTCGACGCGCATGCGCGCGACGGGAAGCTCACCCTCGTGTTCGGGGCGCGTGAACCGGTCCATAACCAGGCCGTCGTGATCAAGGAGGTTCTGGAGGGGAAGAGAAGGGCACGCTAACGGCCGAGCTATTAAGCACGAAGGGAGGAGAACGATGGCTACGGTGAAGGTGGCCGAAGTCAGTGACGTGCCGGTGGGCACGGGTAAGGTCGTGCAGGCGGGGGGCAAAACGCTGGCGCTCTTTAACCTTGGCGGAACGTTCTACGCGCTGGACAATCGTTGCACCCACATGGGGGGACCCCTTGGCGAGGGGGCCGTCGAGACGAACCAGGTCACGTGCCCCTGGCACGGCAGTATTTTCAATATCACAACCGGCGAAGTGGTTGGGCCTCCCGCGCGTCGACCGGTGGCGACCTTTCCAGTACATGTGGTGCGGAATGAGGTCTTGGTCGAGCTTCCTTGACTGACACTGCTGCTACTTCAGATGGCGGAGGGAGTGGGATTTTGAACTCCCAAGGGTCGTTCGCCGCCCCCAATTACTACGTTGGAACGTTGCCGCATATCCCCCCACCCTGCGCCTTCTCCTGGGCGAGAGGGAGAAAAGGATTAGGCCCCTCGCGGGGCCTCCCACCATGTCTGGCGGAGGGGTCCGATTCGAACCCACACAGGCCTCGCGGCCCAGCAGGTTTTCAAGTTCGCTGTAAGTTATGCTGCCATGTGCTCTGAGTTAAAAAAAACGGCTTCTAAGTTGTTACTTCGTTTGATGCCAAACCGCTGAGATGAGTGCTCCGAGTCGGTGCCGCCACGCCCCATCTCTTCGCGTGTTTGCAGAATCATCCGTAGCTTTCCACTTTGCAGGTGATCTGAAGGAACCCCAAACTCTGCCGAGAAGACCGCAGTCATCCCCCCGATGATGGCTGGCGTTTCGAAGGAGGAAGGATGATGAAAGGTACGCCTGCGCTCGCCTCCATACTCGTGATCGGGCTGGCACTGACCGCGGCTCCCGTTAGTATCCCGCGCGTCGCCAAGGCAACGGGCACGCCAGGGTGCCAGTTGGGCTCGGCGCGCGACCAGATCCAGCACGTGATCTATATTCAGTTCGACAACGTACACTTCCGGCGAGACAACCCCAACGTGCCGTCGGATCTCGAGCAGATGCCGCACCTGCTGGACTTCGTCCGTGACAACGGCACGCTGCTGACTAACGATCACACCATTCTGATCTCCCACACGGCGGCGGGGATCCTCTCCGCTATGACGGGCCTATATCCTGATCGGCAGGGACAGGCAGTCTCTAACTCATACTTTTACTTCCCGCCCAGTAAGATTCCGGCATTTTCAACCTCGTTCAAGTACTGGACTGACTTGGTCGACGACGCCACGGGCGTGCGCGACCCATTGCCTAACATGGTCACGGACGGGCAGAAGACAACCCCGGCGCCGTGGGTCCCGTTCACGCGGGCGGGCTGCGACTTTGGTGCTGTCTCGCTGGCGAACATCGAGCTTGAGAACACGGGCGCGGGTGCGTTCGGCGATATGACCGAGGTGTTCGGCGCCGGCTCGCCGGAGTGGAACGAGGCCGTCGCCTCGAACGCCGCACCGGCCGGAACAGCCGCTCGCGCCAAGGCCCTGACCGACTTCGTAGGGGTCGCCGTCCATTGCGCCCAGGGCGGCGGCATTTGCACGTCCAGCGCGACCAACCTGGCGAACTCGAGGGCGGACAAGCTGCCCGACGAGCCGGGCGGCTACCTTAACTACCTGGGCCTCTTCGGGGCAAAGTACGTGAACCCGGCGATCACCGACGGCAACCCCTGCGTGAACAACACGGAGGGCCAGCCGATCACCGACCCGTTCGGCCAGTGCGGTTTCCCGGGATTCGACGGTGCCTCCGCGAAGAATACGCTCGCCTACCTGGCGCAGATGCAGGAGGCCGGCATTCCCATCACCTGGGGCTATATCTCTGACGCGCACGACAACCACACGTCCTCGTTCCCCGCTCCGTTCAACCCCAACTTCCCGCGTTCGTCAGGGCCGGGCGAGGCGGACTACCAAGCTCAGCTGAAGGCCTACGACGATGCCTTCGCGGCCTTCTTCGAGCGCTTGAAGACGGACGGCATCGACCAGAGCAACACGCTGTTCGTCTTCACCGAGGATGAGGGTGACCACTTCGTCGGCGGCATCGGCACGCCGCAGCCCGACGGCACGCTTGCGTATTCGCACACAAACTGTTCGTGGACGACTACGCCCGCTTGTCCGGCGAACCAGATCGGCGAGGTGAACCTCAACATTAAGCTGAAGCTCCCTGCGAGCACGCCGTCGTTCGTCGTGCACAATGACGCGGCGCCGGCCTTCTGGGTCAGCGGCCAGCCCGATCGCACAAACCCGACGCTGCGCAAGATGGAGCGGGACGTTGCGGGGGTGAACGCGATCGACCCCTATGTGAGTTCCAGCCCGGCGCCGGTCTTCGTCCGCCTGGCCGACCAGGTTGAGGAGAAGACGCTGCACATGGTGAACGCCGATCCGGCGCGGACGCCGAGCTTCACTGCTTTCGGCAACCCGGACTACTTCATCACCGCCGCAAGCACTGGACCGTCGTGCGGCAGCAACCCGTGCATCGACTACCACTTCGCATGGGGCCACGGCAGCATCCAGGATGAAATCGCCAACGTCTGGGTTGGCTTCGTGGGGCCCGGCGTCCGTGGCAGGGGTGAAGAGGACATCTGGGCCGATCACACCGACGTGCGCCCGACGATGCTGACGCTGCTCGGCCTTGTCGATGATTATGAGACCGACGGGCGCGTCCTCGTGGAGACCCTGTTCGCATCGGCTATACCGCAGACGCTGCGCTCCCACCATGGGACGCTACTGCGCCTCGGGACGATCTATAAGCAACTTAACGCCCCGTTCGGCCGGTTCGGTATGGACACCTTGCAAGCCTCAACCCGCGCGCTGACCAGCGGGTCGAGTACTGACGACAGCTTCTATGCCAATATGGATAGTGCGATCGAATCGCTCACCGCGCAACGGGACGATCTCGTGCACCTCATCCGACATGCTCTCGACGGCGCGGAGTTTAGACAGGTAGCGATCAACGAGCAGCAGGCAAAGCGGTGGATTGACCAGGCAGAGAGCTTGCTGGACCAGGCAGCTGCGTTGGCGGGTCCCTAGAGTCCCCCTGTGTCCCTCAGAGGAGGGGGACGGAGGATTAGGTCCTTGGCGAACCGTCCACTTATGTCGTGGCGGAGGGGGTGGGATTCGAACCCACACAGGCCTCGCGGCCTAGCGGTTTTCAAGTTCGGCGATTCGTGCTCTGTCCAGTTGGGTCGAGTGTGAAAGAGTGCGTGCCTGTTGATCTCCAGCCGCCTCCCCGTTCTACCTGGTTTCTACCAGATGTCCTCTGTGAGGAGTGGTTAGTTAGCAATTGCGTTTGCAACTGCGCGGCAATCGTCCCCAAATCGTTCACTCGCATGGCGGCGGCAAGCCCAGGGCTCAAGCCTGCACAGGATGGCAACCGAGACACGGGATGTCATGGCCATCAAATTTTCAGCGCGGGGGAAGAGGGAGGTACCTCTCCCGGGGGCAAAGAAGGCGCCTTCACGTGGATGGGTGCCCTTCCCCTCGAAAACTGGGCCACTGGCAAGTTGGGGTCTGAAGGTGGCTTCAATGCACCGGAAAGGACCAGACCAATGGCAAGAAAACGCTACACCGAGCGCGATCTGCCGAGGATAGTAGATGCCTAGCAGAGGCGGGATCGCCCGTCGAAACACAATTGCGGAGGTCACTTGGAAGGGAGAGCGCACAATGAACATGGATTCCGGTAGAAGGAGCAAACTGTTAAAACAAATCAAGCGCGGCCGACAAACGGGGGCTACGCAGTTGGTGAGACTCCTTGTGATAGTGGGTACCACGATCGAGATGTTTGGAGTCTATGAGGTTGTCATCCGTCAAGGAAAGGGCAGTTTCGCCCTCCTCGCTGCGGCAATAGGTATGGTTTTCCTCGTAGCGGTTGCCGCCATTGGACTCGGCCA
>DASWFZ010000261.1:0-1706 GCA_036393975.1 bacterium
TCATTCGCGTGCAGGACAGTCTCTAGTCCGCGTCCGTCCCGAGAACAGCCTCCGCTTCGATTTCCACCAGCATCGCGGGGTCGATCAAGCGACGCACTTCGACCATCGTCGTGGCGGGGCGAATGGCGCCAAACACCTCGCCGTGGGCGCGGCCAATCTCCTCCCACTGCGCGATGTTGGTCGCGAAGATGCGTGTGCGCACCACGTCGGCGAGCGTGGCCCCGCAGGCTAGTAACGCCTGCTCGATGTTGCGCAGGACTTGGCGCGTCTGGGTGTAGGGGTCGGTGCCCACGATGCTCCCGTGCGCATTGGTCGCCGTGGTCCCGGATACATAAACTGTCCTGCCGACCCGCACTGCGCGGGAGTATCCGACGAGGGGTTCCCAGCGCGTGCCACTGGCCACCTTCTGCCGCGGCGCCATTGCTTGACGGCTACTTGCGCAGGTAGGTGTCGGTCTTATTGATCCAGTCCTGGCGGGGCGGGCTAAAGAAGTCCATCTCGACCGTATCCTCAAGCATTTCTGCCCCGTGCGCGACCCCGCCTGGAATCAGCAACACCTCGCCAGGACGCAACAGCAGCTGACGATCGTCCAGCGTAAAGCGCATGAGGCCGCTGATGCAGTGGGTCAGCTGCTCGTTGTCGTGCTGGTGGACCGGGACCACGCATCCTTTCTTAAACTCCAAGTACGCGGCCATGAGCCGCTCGCCCCACAGCATGCGCCGGGTCATCTGCGGATTGAGCGGTTCTGCGGCCAGGTCCAGCAAGCGGCGGTGCACGACCGTTGTCACTGCAGTCCTCCTCGGCGGTTGCGCCATGGATCCCCCGGACAGTCTGGCGGGGAGATGCGGGTGTCCTTCGGCGGACGCGATGCAGTTTACCTGCGCGGCAGCTCGGAGAACCGCGTGCTTCAAGCACGAAGGCGCTGAGGCACAGCGGAGCGAATTGACGAAGATCTTCTGCAGTGCTCGTCATCGACAAAGGGACCGGTGCTGATGTCCGAGGAAGTCCCGAGCGGCCCGTCGATCCAGGAGCTGGTGGAAATTGAGGCCTCCTTGCGTCGCGTCCTGTGCTTGGGGATCGTCCGCGCAGAGGGTGTGGCCGTGCGGCTTGATGCGCCGGATGTCTGGGCGGAGATCGACCGCGTAGGCTCCGCCCTGCGGGCCCACTATGGGGGGAAGACGCCCGGGGAGATGCCAGGCTTGCAGCCGGCCCGCGAGTTGTACCGGCGGACGGGAGAGGATCCCACCAAACTCCGGCCCTCGTCTGAGGCCCTCCTCCGCCGCATCCTGCGTGGCGAGGCGTTGTATCGGATCAACTCCCTGGTCGATCTGTGCAACCTATGTGCACTAGAATTCCTGTTGCCGATCGGGCTGTACGACATGGACCGGATCAGCGGACCAGTGATGGCCCGCCTCGGGATCGACGACGAAGGCTACGAGTCATTGGGAAAAGGGACGTACACGGTAGCGGGCCGGCTCGCCTTGTTTGACATGCACGGGCCGTTTGGCAGCCCGACGAATGATTCGAAGCGCACCGCGATCACGGAGGAGACGCGGCACTGCTTGATGGTGATCTTCGGCCCCGGGAGCTATCCCGCCATCCGGATGGACGGTCACGCCCACGCGGCCATCGTCCGCCTCCGAGAATTCGCCCAGCCTGCGCGGGTCGAGAAGGTGGTTCTCGGTGGCCGCTAACCGCCGCCGCAA
>DASWFZ010000262.1:0-2198 GCA_036393975.1 bacterium
GCCCGCGTGGGCAACACGGGGTTCTCCACCGGCCCACACATCCACTTTGAGATTCGCATCAACGGCACTCCCGTCGACCCCGAAGGCTTCTGACCCGCAGGGGCCGTGAGTGGACCTGCGCTGAGCAGGCGAGTAAAATGAGTCCGATTCCCGCCGCCCAATGCGCGGGATCGCGGGGTGGGTATGGTCATTCGCCGAGTTGTCGTCGCTGTGGTAGTTCTTGTTGCCCTCGCCGCTGGCCTGGGTGTGCTTTGGCCGTCGCTCAGTCTCCATGGTCAGCCCGCCGCCTTCGCTCAGGGCCAGACCCTCCTGCAAGCCGTCGTCCGTGAAGTGCACCTGCGGTATATCGATGCAACAGTGAACGACTCCACCTTATACACCGGTGCCCGCGACGGCGTTCTGAAGGCGAGCGGATCGTCATGCGCCCGCACCGTCGCCGATACCTCTGCGCCCCCCGCCACCCCGGAGCGCGTCGCAGCACTGGTGACTGCCGCGACCCAGCGCTGTACCCCGGCTCCCGATGCATCCGCACTCTACTTTGGCGCCGCGCGAGGCATGCTGGATTCTCTCGGAGATCCTTACACGCGGTTCATGGACCCCCGCGCCTTTGACGAGTTCAGACAGGACCAGAAGGGTTACTTCTTCGGGATCGGGATTCTTATCGACCTCAAAGACAAGCGCTTAATTGTCGTGCAACCGATCCCGGGTACCCCGGCCGCGCGGGCGGGGCTCCGCGCGGGCGACCGCATCAACACGATCGATGGCCTGCCCACCGCGGAGATGTCCCTGCCCGAAGCCGTGGCGCACATCCGCGGACCGAGAGGGTCCCAGGTCACTCTCGGCATCGAACGGGGCGATGGGATATTGTTGACCAAAACTATCGTGCGGGACCGCATCGAGATGCTCGCGGCGGAGGGGGGAGAGACGCTTGATGCCTCCACGCAGGCGACATTGCAGCAGGCCGGGATCGGGTACATCCGCCTCGTGACGTTTAATGACAATACCGAGAAAATGTTCGCAAGCGCGCTGCACGCGGCCATGCAATCCGGTGCCCGAGCGCTCATCCTTGACCTGCGTAATAACGGAGGCGGTCTGTTGGACATCTCGCTGCAGGTGCTCGACCATTTCGTGCCCGCCGGACAGGCGCGAGTCCACACCGTCGACCGTGACGGGCGCAAGGAGACCGACCGCGCCACCAGCGGCGTGGCCAAGATCACCCTCCCCACCGTCGTCCTGGTCAATGAGTTTACGGCCAGCGCGTCGGAGATCGTTTCCGGCGCCCTGCAGGATCACCACGTGGCGGTCTTGGTGGGGGTGAAGACCTACGGCAAAGGCGTGATCCAGACGATCGTCGACCTGCCGATGAGCTCGGGCGCCGCGATCACAACCGCAAAGTACCTGACGCCGTCAGAGCACGATATCCACCACAAAGGGCTGCAACCCGATGTGGTGGTGGGCGAGGCCGAAGAGGCGATCCGCGCCCGTCTCCAGGGCAAACCCGACGACGTCGTGGAGGAACAGGTCAAGCAGATGCGAGCCGCGCAGCTTGCGCGGGCCATCGAGATTCTCAAGCAGAAGCTAGGTCGAAGTGATCTGCGACACGTACGGGTGCTGTCGGCAACGAGGCTCGCCGCAGCCGCCTAGACGCCTCCTCCCTCTGGCATGAATCGACGCCGATCCCGAATCCGCGCACGCGCGGTGCGGCCGGTCCCTGTGGCTGCCATCGTCGTGGTCGTTGGGCTATTGGTTGGTGTGGGGTTCTCCCAGGGGTGGTGGCTGGGTCCGCGCGCCCCGGCGAATCTCCCAGGCGGGCGAACCGGAACTGGCGTCGGTGACGACGCCGTCGACACTGCGGTGCGCGCGGTGCTCGATCAGGATGCCACGGTCATCACATCTTCCACACGGCCCCGCACGGCGCAGCAACGGGGCGAGGTGTACCAGTGGACGACACGCACCTTTGAGATCAAAGCGCGTGGTCGGGTCAGCGTTCTCGTCCGCCGGCTCAATCAGCGGGTCATACCGGTGGGCGGCCGGGTCCTTTCGCAGACGCCGACCGCCATTCAGGTGGGGATCCGGCGTGCGGGACTGGAGGCCGTCACCGACGAGATCCGGCTCATTCCGTTTACCCCGGCGGCGCGCGTGGCCATCCTCTTCGATGATGCCGGTGGCAGCCTCGTGCACGCGCAGGCCATTATCGA
>DASWFZ010000263.1:0-7839 GCA_036393975.1 bacterium
GATTCACTCCAGGCCGTGATCATTGTGCAAAAGGCCATCCTATGTGACCCCGGTGCTAGATCAAGTACAGAAGGGTGAAGATGAATACCCAGACCAAGTCGACGAAGTGCCAGTACAGGCCCGCAATCTCGACGCTCTCAGGCTGAATACTCCGGCGCGCCCAGCGCAGTGTGGTCGCGAGCAAGTACAGGACTCCCATGAACACGTGTCCGCCGTGGAACCCCGTGGTGATGAAGAACGTCGCCGAGAACGGGGGCACGCCCCACGGGTTCCCATTTAAGCGAGCGCCTTCGCGGATGAAGTGTGTCCACTCATACGCTTGCCCCGAGAGAAAAAGCAGTCCCCCCAGCACCGTCAGAAGCAGAAACCGGGTTGTCCTACCGTGATCTCCCCGCTTGGCCGCCGTCACGGCAACCGCCATCGTCGCACTGCTGCAGATCAGGATGAAGGTCATCGCCCCGACGAGGTAGAGGTTGAAGATCTGGGATTGGACGGGCCAGCGGCCCAGCGAGATCCGCACCACCCCGTAGCCGGCGAGCAGGCCCGCAAACGTCAGGGTGTCGGAGACCAAGAACAACCACATCATCAGCTTGGGCCAGCCAATGGCAAAGGGCGAGGTGCCGCCCCCCCACTCTGACCCTTGAACCCGCTGTTGTTCTAGCGCGCCGTGTGCCATCTGTGCCTCTGACGAATCGGAAAATTTCCTCTGCGCTGTTGTGGTCGCGCCACGAGCCGCGCGACAGTCATTTTCTCAGATCCCATACAGGATGAGGAACAAGTAGAGCCACAATCCGTCCAGGAAGTGCCAGTATGTCGCCACCGGATCGGCGACAGCGAGCGCCTCAGCACGCGTCGGGGCAGCTGGTGCTTTGGCTAGAGCAAAAATCAAGGCGCCGATGCCCCCGGCGAGGTGGAGGCCATGGGCACCGGTCAGCAGATAGAAAAACGCACTGTGGGGGTTGGTCGCTATGAACACCCCCGATGCGGCAAGTTGCCTCCATGCCACGAGCTGCCCGCCCAAAAACACGAGCCCGAGCACAGTTGTAACCCCGAGCCATCGGCGTAGCGGCGCTCTCGTTCCCCGCTCTGCGGCCCGTCGGGCCGCTTCCATTGTCAGGCTGCTGATCAAGAGGACGGCTGTGGTCAGCCAGAGCACGGGGGGAAGGACAACCGCGGGCCAGTCCCCTGCGTTACGACGGACCAAGTACGTGCTGGTAAACGCGGCAAACAGGATCGTAATAGCGCCGACCAGGAGCCACACTCCAATGCGCGCAGGACTGACGGAGGGGACGGCATTCCCGTCACTCGAGCCGCCCCCGCCCGGGC
Source organism: bacterium (assembly GCA_036393975.1). GTDB lineage: Bacteria > Sysuimicrobiota > Sysuimicrobiia > Sysuimicrobiales > Kaftiobacteriaceae > 13-1-40CM-64-14. The sequence continues at coordinate 1,327 of DASWFZ010000263.1, forward strand.
CACCTCCGGCAGGACGGCCCGGGTCGCGGGGCGTGCGGGGAAGCTCAAGGGTCGGTGTCGTCGTCGGCATTTACGAGTGCTCCGGGGAGTCGGTGGCCACCGGACCATCCACGGCACCGCCGGCGACGGGGACCGCAGTCACGGGCGTGGTCTGAGGTACAAAGTCGTCTGGCGCCCCGGGCACACTGTAGTCATACGGCCAGCGATGCACGGTGGGAAGCTGTGCGCCCCAGTTCCCGTGCGGGGGTGGGGAGGGGGTCTGCCACTCCAGGGTGTTGGCGTGCCACGGGTTACTCTCGGCTTTCGGCCCGCGAAACAGACTATACAAGAAGTTGTAGACGAAGATGATCTGGGCTATCCCCAGACCAAAGGCGGCGAGCGACACAAAAACGTTTAACGGGTGCAACCCGTGCAAGAACTCATACATCTGCGGGGAGTAGTAGCGACGCGGCTCGCCGGCAATCCCTATAAAGTGCATCGGGAAGAACGTGGCGTAGATCCCGACAAAGGTCAGCCAGAAGTGAATGCGGCCCAGCCGTTCGTTCATCATCCGACCGAACATTTTGGGGAACCAGTGGTACAAGCCCCCGAACAGCCCAAACAGTGCGGCGCTGGCCATCACAAAATGGAAGTGGGCGACGACAAAGAAGGTGTCATGCAGGTACGTGTCCACCGCTGGCGAGCCCAAGAAGATCCCGGTCAGGCCGCCGGTGATGAACAACGAGACGAACCCGATCGCGAACAGCATTGCGGAGGTAAACCGGATGCGGGCCCGCCACAAGGTGGCTATCCAGTTGAAGGTCTTCACCGCCGAGGGAATGGCGATCGCCAGCGTCGTGACCATGAAGGCCGAGCCCACCAGTGGACTCATGCCGCTGACAAACATATGGTGTCCCCACACCAGAAAGCTCAGAAACGCGATCGCGCACAGAGACAAGACCATCGCCCCGTATCCGAAGATGGGCTTGCGGCCGTGCGTGGCCAGGATTTCCGACACGATGCCCATGGGGGGGAGGATGAGCACGTAGACCTCAGGGTGGCCCAGGAACCAAAACAGGTGCTGCCACAGCAAGGGATTCCCGCCCTGGTGGGTAAGCAGTTGTCCGCCGACAACGAGACCCGTGGGTACGAAGAAACTGGTCCCGGCGTGACGGTCGAACAACAGCATCACTGTCGCGGCCAGTAGCACCGGGAACGCCAGGAGCATCAGGATGGCCGTGATGAACTGCGCCCAGGTGATAAGCGGCAGTCGGGTCATTAACATCCCGCGCGCCCGCATCTGCAGGATCGTGGTGATGTAGTTCAGCGACCCAAACAAAAATGCGACGATCAGCATGGCAATGCTGATCAACCACAAGGACTGCCCCAGCCCGGATCCGGGCGCGGCAGCAGGGAGCGCGCTTAGCGGAGGATACGAGGTCCAGCCGGCATTGGGCGCCCCACCCGCCACGAAGAAGGAGGCTAACAGGATGACGAGAGCGGGCGGGTACAGCCAGTACGACAGCATATTGAGGAAGGGGAACGCCATGTCGCGTGCGCCGATGGTCAGGGGGATGAGGAAGTTGCCGAAGCCCCCCGACAGCGCCGTGGTCAGGACGAAGAAGATCATGATGGTCCCGTGCATGGTGACGACCGCCAAGTAAAAGTCCGGTTTCAGCACGCCGTCTGCGGTAAAGCCGCCGGGGAAGAGGAACTTGGCAATCCCCCACTGCGTGCCCGGCCATCCCTGCTGCATCCGAATGAGCATCGCCAGCGTGCCGCCGATCAAAGCCATGAACAGCGACGTCAGCAGGTACTGGATGCCGATGACCTTGTGGTCCTGGCTGAAGATGTAGCGTCGGATCCACGAAAGTTTGTGATCTTCGTGTGTCGTTTCGTGCGCGACGGCCATCGTGCCCTCTCCTAGTGCGACTGCTGGGCGAGCCAGGTGTCAAACGCGTCCTGGGACTCGACTTTCACTTTGCCCCGCATAATATAATGCCCCACCCCGCACAGCTGCGCGCAGGCCAACTCATAGTCGCCTTCACGGGTCGGCGTGAACCAAATCTCAACCGTCATTCCCGGCACCGCGTCCTGCTTCACCCGGAATGCTGGAATGTAGAAACTGTGAATCACGTCCTTCGACCGGATCCGCACCCGCACCGGGCGCGATAGGACGAGATGCAGCTCGCGTGTTACGATGTTGCTTTTGTTGACCGGGTCGGCGGGATCCAGTCCCATCGGGTTGTCCTTCACGGAGATGCGCGCGGGGTCGATCCGGGCAAACACTCCGTCTTTCCCCGGGTAGCGGAACAACCAGCCGAACTGCTCGCCCCGCGCTTCGACGACCATCGCATCAGGCGGGGGGGAACTGTGGATCTGGGCCCAGACCACCGATCCCATGGCGACCAGGGTGATCATCACCGCCGCGGGGATGAGCGTGTAGGTGAGTTCTAATGCCCGGTCGTCATGCCAGTAGGCTGCGCGACCGCTGCCGCGGTCCGCATACCGCCAGACGAACACCGCGATCACGAGGTGTGTCAGGACAAAGACGATACCGGTGACGACCAGCGTCGTGTTGAAGAGTCGATCGATCTCCACGCCATGCACAGATGCCACGGGCAGCATCCACCAGCGGCCCCGGGCGATGAGGAAACTGCCCACGCCGCCAATGACGATGAGGACAACAATCAGGGTGGCGAGCAATCGACCCATGCGGCGCTCGCGGGCAGGCGCTGGGATTTCGGCCATTCGGGTAAAGTCCCTCTGGGAAGGACGTGCAGGTCCGACGTTGTTCCGGCAGTACTAATTGGCTTTTGGTGGGGAGGACTCCTGCGCTACGACTGCCCTTAAGAGGCGCTTACAGGGCGTGAGTTCCCAGTGCGGGGGCGGCCTATCGCGGCGTAGAGAGGAGGGTTTGGATCTGGGCACGCAACTGCTGATAGCCCGACTCTGCCACGTACCCGCCCGCAACCTGCCCCCGAATGCGCAATTGCGCATCGAGGAACACAGTCGTGGGTAGTCCTGTCACCCGATAGGTCTGGAGTCGGCTCTGCTCTGGATCATAGACGTTCGCGTACGTGATCTGGAGGTGCTTGAGGAATGCCGCGGCGTCGTCGAAGTCATCGGCGGCGTCGACGCCTATCATCACGACGCCGCGATAGCGAAACTCTCGCCAGGCGCGTTCCAAGATGGGCATTTCCTCACGGCATGGGACGCACCAGGAGGCCCAAAAGTTCAGCACGATGGCTTGACCCCGGAAGTCCGAGAGGGCGAGGACGCCACCGGCAAACGATCGCAAACGGAAGTCTGGCGCTGCGCGCGCGACTGATCCGGGACCTATCAGATCCTGCTGCAAGGTGGAGGGGACAGGTGTCGGCCGGGGAGGCCGAATGTTCGCGGCCACGATCGCTGCGAAAGTCGTTGCCATCACCGCAGATCCGATGAGGATCAACCGGCGCCATCCGTCCATCGCGGCCTCACTATACTCCGCGCGGGCGGCTAGATACAGAGCCTACGTTTGGTATGAGATCAGCTTAACGGTCGTGCTGCCGGACGGTGAGCACCGGAATGGGGCTTTGGCGGACGACGTACTCGGCGACACTGCCAAAGAAGATGTGTGCCAGGCCAGTACGACCGTGGGTGCCCATCACGATGAGGTCCGCACCCACGTCACGCGCGGCATCCAGCACTCCTGTCCGCGGGTTCCCCTCGCGGATCCTCGTCTTTGCCTGCGGGTAGCGGGCAGCGACCTTGGCAATTTCCGCCTTCGTCTCCTCGCGCAGCTGGTCTGCTAGCTGCCCCATCGCCGACACCGCGGCAAGTTCCGACGGTAATCCGGCCACCCCGGTCAGACTGAGATCGAGCACGTGCACGATCTCTAACTTTGCGCCGAACGCCAGACTGAGACCACTTGCCCACCGCAGCGCCGGTTCTACACCGGGCGAGAAATCGGTGGGTGCCAGAATACACTTGACCTGCAACGGGGCCGGGGACTGAGGACGGTTCATCGTCTTAACACCTCGTCTACGTGTCTATGTGGTGGTCTCTTGGGCTTCCTGCTTTCCTCCCGACCAGAATACCTGGACGCGCCGTCCGCCGCATCGGACCGGCGGCCGGTGGGTCAGTCGATGGCTTCAGATCCCATAGCAACCCAAGACCGAGGCGGGTGTTTAGGGACGCGTTCTTTACGACTTGCGGATTGATATCATCCAGATTGGAATAGATCTACGACGGGGCGTCGTTCCCCCGGTTGGTGAAGGGGCGGTGCTCCGAGCAGAGACTAATGGAACGGTATTGGGAGCGATTCCGCAGGGGGAGAGGGCACGATGACAACAACTGAACTGGCCCGACAAATTGAGCACTCAGTCCTCGCTCCGGAGGCCACCGAAGGGGATGTGGAGGAAGGCGCACGTGTGGCAGTTCGCTGGAATGTGCGCGCGCTGGTCGTGAAGCCCACCCACGTGTCCCTGGCGGCCCGACTCCTCGCGGATACCGGCGTGAAGGTGGTGGCTGTGGTGGGGTTTCCGCATGGCGGCGAGACAACGGAGACGAAGGTGACCGAAATCCGTCAAGCAATCGAGGCGGGGGCAGATGAAGTGGATGTGGTCATCAACATCGGCGCCTTACGGCAGGGACGGGTCCGGCTAGTGCTTCGTGAGCTTCGAGAGGTCGTGGATGCGGCGGGCGGCCATCTGGTGAAAGTGATCATAGAAAACGCCTATTTGACGAACGCGCAAAAGCAGTTGGCCTCCCGGCTGGCGGATCGCGCCGGAGCCGCCTACGTGAAGACGAGCACCGGCTTTGCGCCCACCGGCGCGACGAAGGCGGACGTGGCCCTGATGCGGCGCAGCGTTTCGTGGCTAGTCGGCATCAAGGCCGCGGGGGGCATCCGGTCCTACGCGGATGCGCTCGCGCTCTTGGAGGCCGGCGCGGACCTGCTTGGGACGAGTTCGACCGAAGCTATCCTGCGTGACGCAGCCCGTGAAGCGGCGCGCGAGGCTGCCTGAGACACGACCCCGCCTCGGGATTCGCACTACCTCATTTCTCGTCTCACATTTCCCGCGCGGCCCATGCCCCCAGGGCAGGGCAGGCCTTTTCGACCTGGAAGACCCCCTACACGCGATTTTCGGAGGCGCTGATGAAAAAAGGTGGCATCCTGAACGCGGAGCTCGTGCGCGTGATCGCACTGATGGGGCACACGGATCTCCTGGCTATCGCTGATAGCGGCCTCCCGATTCCGCCTGCGGTACCGCGTATCGATCTGGCGCTGGTAGGCGGTGTGCCGTCATTCATGCAGGGGCTCGCCGCAGTTCTGGCTGAACTGCAGGTGGAGTCAGCCACAGTGGCTGAAGAGATGCGACAGAGGAGCCCTGCCCTCTACCAGGCTATGCGGCAAGCGCTGGGAGCCATCCCCCTCACGCACATTTCGCACGACCAGTTCAAGGCGATGCTCCTGCGCGCGCGCGCGGTGGTGCGTACCGGGGAACAGACGCCCTACGCCAACATCCTTCTACACAGCGGGGTCACGTTCTAAGCGAAACGGCGAGGGCAAAAGAAAAAACCTCAGCCGCTCGGGGTCATCATGGTGTCGAACCATGGTGCGCACTGTGGGATCGGGTCATGGCCACTCGCGAAGCGGTTACCACCCGACCTTGGATGCTCACTACTGCCCGACCTTACTACTTCCCCGAGTGACTGAGGCAGCGTAAGCCTATGCTAGAATCCGGCTAGCGTCAATCGAGATGGTTTGTTCGAGGTTTGTGGACAATTCGATGGAAGTCGACACGGGCCGCACGCGATCGACTGACTCAGCGCAATGACGACACAGACAACCTCACCTGACGCACCCCTCCTCCAAATGCAGGGCATCGACAAGTCGTTTCCCGGCGTCCAGGCACTCCACGACGTTGTCCTCCAGGTGCGCGTCGGCGAAGTCCACGCGCTCGTCGGCGAGAACGGAGCAGGTAAGTCCACGCTCATGCGGATTCTGGGTGGGGTGCACCAGCGGGATCGCGGCGAGATCCTCTGGCACGGTCGCCCCCTGGAGATCCGGTCGCCGCTGGATGCCCGCGCCCACGGGATCAGCATCATCCACCAGGAACTGAATCAGGTGCCGGGGCTGTCGGTCGCCGAGAACATCTTCTTGGGCCGCGAGCCGCGCCGCGCCCTGGGATGGGTGGACTGGACGCAGATGCGCGTGCGCGCCACCCGCTTGTTGGCCGATCTGGGTCTGTCCATCGATTCCCGGCGTCGCCTGGGGACACTCACCGTCGCCGAGCAGCAGCTCGTGGAGATCGCCAAGGCGCTGTCCAGTGACGCGGAACTAGTGATCATGGATGAGCCCACGGCGGCATTGACGAGCGAGGAAACACAACGCCTGTTCGGCTTCATCCGCGACCTCCGGGCGCGTGGGGTCGCTATTATCTACATCACGCACCGTCTCGAGGAGGTGTTTAGCATCGCCGATCGCGTCACGGTGTTGCGCGACGGGCAATACGTGAGCACGAGTGCCGTCGCCGACATCAACCTCGA
>DASWFZ010000264.1:0-4567 GCA_036393975.1 bacterium
GGCGTGGACAAGGGCAACATGACCGCGGTCGGACGCGACATGCTGCTGGTGAAAGGCTTCGATGACAAGCGCAATGTCATGCTGCTCAGTGTGCCCCCCGAGGTGAAGCCTCGCCGCGTTTCTGTGGACGCGATCGAGCATTGGATGATCTACACCGAGCACCCTCGTGTCGGCGCCATCGTGCACGTGCACGCGTGGATGGAAGATGTCGCCTCCACGACGATCAACTACCCGTGTGGGACGATCCAGCTCGCTCGGGCAGTGGCTGAGCTCCTGCGCGAATCTTCCACGCCCGACCGTGCTGTGGTCGGCTTGAAAAACCACGGCCTGACGATCACAGGCCCCAGTCTGGATGACATCTTCAACCGTCTCGAGCGGGGGTTCATCCGTCAGGTCCCGATGTCCTGATCGCTTCGCCGCGGAGTCCCAGCGCACGAATTGACGCCGACCCACAAGTGACTCCCCTGCCTGAGGTGTGCAGAGCGTAAGATGAAGGCCCTCGTCTTCAATCCCACCATTCCTCGCTTCCTTGCCACCAAGGCCCTTGGACGGGTTACCCGTCGGGCGGTGTGGGGTCCGTGGGCACCGTTGCAGCTTCGCGAGGTGCCCGACCCTCCGCTTCCCGGAGCGGACTGGGTACGCGTCGCCGTCCGATTAGGGGGGATTTGCGGCAGTGACCTGCACACGATTCACCTGGATACGAGCCCCGCGCTGTCGGCCCTCACCTCGTTTCCATTTGTGTTAGGCCACGAAAACGTGGGGACGATCCTGGAAGCCGGTCCAGACGCAGTCGGATTGTACGTCGGACAGCGGGTCACGGTAGAGCCGACTCTGCCTTGTGCGGCGCGTGGGGTGCCATCCTGCGAGAACTGCTCGGCCGGCCGATACAATTTGTGCCTGCGCACGTCCGACGGGCACGTCAGTCCTGGGCTGATGGTCGGGGCGTGTCGCGACACCGGCGGCAGCTGGGGGGAGACGTTCGTATCCCACCGATCCCAGGTGTTGCCGGTCCCCGATGACGTGCCCGATGAGCAGGCGCTCCTGGCGGAACCGATGGCCTGTGCGCTCCACCCCCTCCTGGGGGCGCCCCCTGCCGAGGGCAGCACTGTTTTGGTGATTGGAGGCGGGGTCATCGGCCAGTGTGCGATTGCCGCCCTGCGTGCGCTCGGCAGTGGCGCCCGCGTCGTGGCATTGGTCAAGCATCCTTTTCAGGGTGAGATGGCACGTCAATTGGGTGCGACCGATGTCGTGCAGGTGAGCCGAGGCGACGGCTACTATGACGAGGTCAGTGATCTTGTCGGTGGGGTCTTGCGGCGACCGATGATCGGGCGGCGCGTTCTGGTCGGCGGGGCTGATCTCACCATCGAGTGTGTCGGGTCCTCCCGCAGTCTTGACGACGCGCTGCGCTTAACGAAGCCGGGGGGGCAAGTGATGCTCCTCGGATTAGCGGCGGTGGCAGCCGTGGACTGGACACCCGTATGGTGGAAGGAGCTGCGCGTAACCGGGAGCTACATTTACGGAGTGGAACACTGGGGGGGGCGCACGGCCAAGACGATGGAACTCGTGCTGGACTGGATGGCGAGCGGGAAGCTAGCCCTTGGTCGCTTAGTCACCCACCGCTTTCCGCTTTCTGCCTACCGCGCGGCCTTGCTCACCGCGATGGGCAAGGCGCAGTCTCGGGCCTTCAAGGTTGCCTTCCAGATGCGCCCGACCGGACGTACCGGATGAGCTGCCATTCGTCTAGACCGCGATGGGCCGTCCTCGTGATCGCAGGTGATGGTCACTACGGGTAGATGCCCCGTGTGAGCAGAGCGTCCGCGACCCGTTTCACGGCGTAGATGAGGGCCGCCGTCCGCCACAGAACATCCCGCTCCCGCGCGAGTTGGACCACTCCCCTAAACGCCTGCACCATGATCTGTTCCAGCCGGTGGTTGATTTCTTCTTCGGACCAGAACAACGACTGCAGGTCCTGCACCCACTCGAAGTAGGAGACCGTCACGCCTCCCGCGTTTGCGAGGATGTCCGGGACGACCACGATCCCGCGGTCGGCGAGGATTTCGTCGGCCTCGGGGGTCGTCGGTCCGTTCGCTCCTTCCACTATAGTCTTCGCGTGAATCCTCGGGGCGTTCTCTCGCGTGATCTGTCCCTCCAGAGCGGCGGGGACGAGGAACTCGCAGGGCAACTCCAATAGCTCGGTGTTGCTCACGGGGGTGGTGGCCGGGAATCCGGCGACGCCCCCCGTCTGCTGGACGTGACGCAGGACGGCTCGGGGATCGAGTCCGCCGGGGGCATGGATGCCGCCGCTCACGTCGCTGATCCCCACGATCTTGCAGCCCTGGTCGTGCATCAGGTACGTGGACACAGATCCCACATTGCCGAACCCTTGCACCACCACACGGCTTCCCGCAAAGGGCATCTCCTGCACCCGCGCGGCTTCTCGCGCCGCGATCATGACTCCGCGGCCGGTCGCTTCGCGCCGTCCGGCAGACCCGCCGATGCTCATCGGCTTGCCCGTGACGACAGCCGGCACGGAGTGCCCCAGGTGCATGCTATACGTATCCATGAACCACGCCATGATCTGCTCATTGGTGCCGACGTCTGGCGCGGGGATATCGCCATCCGGGCGAACAATGACGCTAATCTCGGTGGCGTAGCGTCGGGTTAGGTGCTCGAGTTCGGTCCGAGACAATTGCGCCGGATCACAGGCCACGCCGCCCTTAGCCCCGCCGTACGGGAGGTGCATTAACGCGCACTTCCAGCTCATCAGCATTGCCAGCGCGCGTACCTCGTTGAGGTCCACCCGCGGGTTGTATCGGATGCCCCCCTTGGTGGGACCGAGCACCGAGCTGTGGTGGACGCGGTAGCCCGTGAATACCCGGACGCCGCCGTCGTCCATCTGCACGGGGAACGTCACGCGCAATTCCCGGTGGGGGAAGGCGAGATATTCGCGGATGCCGCGTTTGAGGGGGAGGTGGTCGGCCGCGCGGTGGAATTGCTGCAACGCGGATTCCCAGGGGTCATCTTTAGGTTGGACAGCGGGGGCAACGGATGGTTTCATGCTTCACTCGGGTGTAGCAGAGTCCCACCCGCTACGTTCCCAGGCGACGCTGCCACGTAGACGGCAGGGGAGGGCATGTTTACAGCTTGGCGGCGATCCAATCCCCGACGAGATATCCCATGATGGCGATTCCCAATCCAACGACGAACATGTCCAGCCCGCTCCGAAACACGCCGCGTCCGGTGAAGATGCTGCGCGCGCCGCCAACGCCAAAGTGCGACAGCATGCTGATACTAAACGCGACCCAGACAGCAGTCGGCCCGCGCAGGATGAGGAACGGAAACACCGGAATGAAGGCGCCGACTGCGGTGGCGATCCCGGTGATCCACCCTTCTCGGAGCGGAGACATAGATGCGGTTCCGATACCCAGTTCGAGCTGCGCCTGCTCCTGCAGTGCCTGGTCGGGGTTTTCCATCACTTGCCGGGCGGCGCGGCGTGCGGCGTCGGGGTGCATGCCGCGGGTCTGGTAGAGAAGGGCGAGCTCAGCCTCTTCGAGGTCAGGCATCACCCGCAGTTCTTCCTTCTCGATCGCGATCTCGTGCGTGTAGACCTCGCGTTCGCTTTTTGCAGCGAGGAAACCGCTGCTGCCCATAGACAGAGCATCGGCGAAGAGGCCGGCAACTCCCGACACCACGATAATGTGGTGCGGAACACTGGCGCCCAGCACGCCCATCACTAGCCCGAAGTTTGCCGTGAGGCCGTCATTGAAGCCATAGACGGCGTTCCGCAAGAAACCCCCAGACGCGGTGCGGTGCCAGGGTTCCCCCTTCGTCCCGAGCAGTTCGCCCAGTTGGGCCGCATGTGCAGCGGACTCTTTGGCCAGTTCCGCCGCGGTTCGCGTGGCGTCTGTGTTGTCGTAGCGAGTAGCATCGCGGAGGTACCCCTTGGTCTCACGGCCCTCTTCTGTGAGGAGGAGCGAGGTTAGAAGCCGCCAGCCGAACAGCCTGCCGACCAGCAGCATGATCCGCGCACGCAGGCTCGGTCGCATGGGCGGCAATGACGCCCCCGCCCCGCGCAGGACTTGCGTCCATCGGGCGACGTGTTGGTCCTCCACCTGGGCGAGGTCACTGAAGATCTTGGCCCGGGTGGGATCCTGCTCGGCGGCGGCAATGTGGCGATACAGGAATGCCGCATCGCCCTCGTCCTGCCAGTGCTCCCGCCACAGGTTCTGCTGGTGGGGAATCCGAGCGTTTTCCATCTCGCGCATCTTATGGTTCTGACCGACCGCGCTCGCTCCTCCCATGTGCGCAATTGGCAGATCAAGGGTCGCTATGCGTGCTCCCGACCGGGGCATCACGCGGTAGTACACACCTAGAGTTTTCCGTATAATCGGTATGGGACGGGGGCGGGTGCCTGAGCGGCAAAGGGAGCTGACTGTAGATCAGCTGGCCGAACGGTCTTCAGAGGTTCGAGTCCTCTCCCGCCCACCATCTCCCTATCGCGAGATCCATCTGTCGCGATGGTTGGCTGTTACGTTCCTGGGGTTAGAAGGCAGGCGGACTCAAGAGC
>DASWFZ010000265.1:0-2673 GCA_036393975.1 bacterium
CGCTGCTCCCGGACAGAAGTGACCTCAACATCAAAACGGCGTCCTGCCCGGTCCACCGTGAGCCGCAGCTGCATGTGCGGGCTGCGGTGGATGGTGTCGATCACGTCCTCACCGCGTTGCATAGGCACGCCGTTAATGGCAACGATAGCGTCCCCCGGTTGGAGCTGCGCTTGCACCGAGGGACACGGGACGGTCTTCCCATCATCCGGGCACTGCGTCATGAGCTGGCCGATCCGGTTTGTGACCCCCATCGGCACACCCAGCACCAACGCAATCCCGACGAGCAGGACCAGGGCCGTCAAGAGGTTCATGAGAGGCCCGGCCACCACCACCGCCATGCGCTGAGGCAAACTCTTGGCGCGAAACGTGTTCGGTCCCGTACTGGCGTCGAGATCTTCCCCCGCCAGCTTGACGTAGCCCCCGAAGGGAATCAAGTTGATGGCGTAGAGCGTCTCCCCGCGCCGAATGCCGAACAGTCTCGGCCCAAAACCCAGGGCAAACGCTTCGACCGTGACCCCGACGCGCTTGGCCACCAGAAAGTGCCCGAGTTCATGCACGAAGATCATCAACCCGAAGGCAATGATCGCCCAAACGTTCCCTGTCATTTTCTCACCTCAGACGTGCTCCGCCCGCGCGGACGGACGCCCAGAAGCCTGGCGCACCGCATGCGCGCGCGCCCACCCATCCGCCGCCAGGATCGCGTCCACGCTGGACGCGTCGACTGGACGGTGCACATCCATCGCGGATCGCACGGTGCGGGCGATGTCGAGGAATCCGATCCGCTTGGCCAAGAAGTGGTCCACGGCCACCTCGTTAGCCGCATTGAGCACGGCGGGCATCGTGCCCCCCGCCGCGAGCGCATCGTAAGCGAACCCCAAGCAAGGATAGCGTGCTGGGTCGGGACGTTCAAACGTTAGCGTGAGCGCATCCCACGGCAGGGGCGACGTGTCCAACGGCAAGTGCTCCTCCCCGCGCAACGCATAGGCGATGACCAGCCGCATATCGGACGGCGCAAGCTGCGCCTTCACGCTCCCGTCGGTGAACTCCACCATCGAGTGCGCAATGCTCTGCGGGTGGATGACGACCTCGATCTGCGACGCCGGCAACCCAAACAGCCAGTGCGCTTCGATGACTTCCAGCCCCTTGTTCATCAAGGTGGCCGAGTCGACTGTTATCTTCTTACCCATCTTCCAGGTGGGATGCGCCAGTGCTTCATCCGGACGGACACTCCCCAGCGCCTCCAGGGGTCGCCGCAAGAACGGCCCCCCAGATCCCGTGAGCAAAATCCGCTTGATGCTGGTGAGATCCTCCCCGCGCAAACACTGACGGACGGCGGCGTGCTCGCTATCAATGGGCAGCAGCCGTCGGCCCGTCCGGCGGACTTCATCGAGGACCACGCGCCCACCGGCGACTAACGTCTCCTTGTTCGCGAGCGCGACGTCCCGCCCGGCGCGCAAAGCTGCTAGTACTGGCAACAGACCGGCAATCCCCACCACGGCCACGAGGACGAGATCCGCCTCCCCCCATGCCGCGAGGTCGCGCATGGCGTCTGGACCGGCGAGCACCGCCGTGTCGGATAACCCCGCCGACTTCAACGCAGGCACCGCCGCGCGATCGACCAGGGCGACGGCCTGGGGCCGGAACTCGCGCAGTTGGGCACCGAGTGTGGTGGCGTCTTGCCGCGCGCCCAGTCCCACAACCTCAAACTCACCGGTCCGGCGAACGATGTCCAGAGCCTGGCGCCCGATGCTGCCTGTGGAGCCGAGGATGATGATCTTCTTCTTAATTGACGTCTTAACGACCATACAGCCGGATGAGGAGATACACAATGGGAGAGGCAGCGAGCAACCCGTCAAACCGATCGATGACACCGCCGTGTCCGGGCAAGATGGTCCCCGTATCTTTCACCCCGGCGCGGCGTTTGATCGATGACTTGAAGAAGTCTCCGGCTTGAGACGTGACGCTCACCGCCGCCCCCAAGACCGCGCCGGTCCACAGGGGCACACCGAGTGCGACCGATCCGACCGCGGCAGTCACCGTCGCCGCCACCGCCCCCGCCACCGCGCCTTCCCAAGACTTGCCCGGACTAATCCGCGGCGCGAGACGCCGACGGCCCGCGGCAAGGCCGACAAAGTACGCCGTGGTGTCATTGGCCCACAAGGTCACAAACAGCCACACGATCGCTGCATAGGGTGCGATCTGCACACGCGCTTCCTCTTCAAGCCGCCAGCGGATTAGGACGCCGCCGGGCAGTCCCAGGTACAAGGCACCCAGCAGCGCGGTCGGCCACCGGGGCCACACCGCGACTCCCTGGTCAACCGGAGCCCGCAGGTGTGCGACGACCGCAGCGGCAAGAACCACCGACCCGACAAAAACCAAACTCATCACGACGGCGCGATTCTCTACCGCGACGATGCTGGCGGCCAGGACAAGGGCTCCGGCAATCGTCACCCATCGGGCCACCGCCGACAGCCCCGGGTGAAGCCACCCGAACTCGTGGGCGCCTACGATCACGATCGCCGCGATTAGGCCCTCCCACCAGATGCCTCCCTGCCAGTCCGCCACCAGAATAAGCGGGATTCCCACAAGGGCGGTGAGCACACGCGGCAGTAAGCCGGGAAACGTCGCTCGCAGGTCGGCAGTCATCTACTCGTCCTCGACGCCGCCAAACCG
>DASWFZ010000266.1:0-3619 GCA_036393975.1 bacterium
CGTGCGCCCTTGGTCAGCCGCACGCCCGGGAGGGGGAACGTCTCACCGAACTGCTTGTTGAAGCGCTCGGCGATATCGCGCATCAGCTCCACGTGCTGGACCTGGTCCTCCCCGACGGGGACGAGGGAGGCTTTATAAAGAAGCACATCGGCGGCCTGCAGGACCGGGTAGTTGAGCAATCCCGCCATGATGCCCGCGCGGACGCGGCGACTCTTCTCCTTAAACTGCGTCATTCGCTCCAACTGGCCCAGTGGGGTCAGGACATTAAGCAGCCACATCAGCTCGGTGTGCTCGGCCACGTGGGACTGGATGAACAGCACCGACTGCTGCGGGTCGATGCCGGCCGCGACGTTGACCGCGGCCGCCTCCAGCACTTGCTGCGGGAACGTGGACGGATCATAGGGCGTCGTGATCGCATGCAGATCCACGATGCAGAAGTACGACTCGTGCTCTCGCTGCAGTTGCGCCCACTGCCGGATCGCCCCGACGTAGTTGCCGAGGTGGACGACGCCGGTGGGCTGGATCCCCGAAAACACACGGACGGGGACCCCTCTCGCCGCAGTGGGCGCTGGACGTGTTCTCTCCTGAACTTTATGCATCAGGCACCCCGCAACTCGCGTAGTTTAGCGGTAGGGTCTGCACTGGCCATCAAGCTGCGCCCGATGAGCACAGCGTGCACCCCCAACCGCTCAACCGCCACGACCTGATCTCGTGTTTCGTATCCGCTCTCTGCCACCACCACGACCCCGGGGGGGATGAGAGGCCGGACGCGCGCGGTAGTCTGCAGATCCACGCGCAGCGTCGCGAGGTCGCGGTTATTGATGCCGATGATGTCCGCTCCCGCCGCGACCGCTGTAGCAACCTCTTCGGGAGTGTGCACCTCAACCAGCGCATCTAGCCCGCACTGCCGCGCGTGGCCCCGGAGAGCCTCCAGGCGCCCGCGGTCGAGAATAGCGGTGATTAGCAGCACCGCCGCCGCTCCCGCCTCCGCCGCGTCGTCGATTTGGTCCGGATCGATAATGAACTCCTTGCACAGCACCGGAAGGGGGCTCACTCGGCACACCGACGCGAGCGCCTCCCAGGATCCTCCGAAGTATTTCGCATCGGTCAGGACCGAGAGTGCCGCCGCCCCTCCGGCCTCGTAGGCCCGTGCCACCGAGACGGGATCGAATCCGGTACGGATCGTCCCCGCAGCCGGCGAGGCCCCTTTGATCTCCGCGATCATCGCTACCCCCGTTCCACTGAGGGCACGACGGAATCGGCCGACCGAAGCGCGAGCAGAGGGGGCGCGGTTCCGCCCGCGGCGGGCCGCCTTGCGGGAGGCCACCTCGATCTGCTTGTCCGCCACAATCTGGTCCAAGATCGTCCCGGTCCTCATCGGGTCAGTCACGACACCGCAGCCTTGGTGTGGGCCCGCAGGGCCTCAAGTTTCTCGTAGGCCGCGCCGCTATCGATCGCCTGCTGCGCCAGCTGGACACCCTCCGCCCACGTGGAGGCCAACTCGGCGGCCATCAATGCCGCCGCGGCGTTCGCCACCACGATGTCGCGGCGCGGGCCGCGTTCTCCCTGCAGCACGGCGGTGGTGATCGCGGCATTCTCCTCTGGGCGCCCGCCTGTGATCGCCGCCGCTGTTCCTTGGGGCAGCCCGAGGTCATCCGGGGTGATCGTGGAGGTCCGCACGCGGCCACCGCGCAATTCCGAGATGCGCGTGGGCCCCACGGTCGAGACTTCATCGATTCCGTCTAGCCCGTGCACCACCAGCGCGCGGCGCGCCCCCATCTCCCCCAAGACGGTCGCCATGATCTCCGTCAGGGCGGGATCGTATGTCCCCACCACGAGGTAGTTCGCGTTTGCGGGATTGGTCAACGGCCCCAGGATGTTGAACACGGTTCGAATGCCGATCTCCTTGCGCGGCGCACTCGCGTGTTTCATCGCCGCGTGGTAGATCGGGGCAAACATGAACCCGATGCCTATGTCTTCAATCGACCGCCGCACTGCCTCGGGGGGAATTTGAATCTGCACCCCGAGGGCTTCCAGCACATCGGCTGCCCCGGATAACCGTGACACCGCCCGATTCCCATGCTTGGCCACGTACCCGCCGGCGGCGGCGACGACGAAAGCTGTTGTGGTGCTGATGTTGAACGTGCTCAGCCGGTCGCCCCCAGTGCCGACGATATCGATCAGTACCTCGGCGCGCGGAGTAATCCGCTGTGCGCGCTCGCGCATCGCCCGCGCGAACCCGGCGATCTCGGAGGACGTCTCGCCCTTCATGCGCAGCGCGGTGACCAAGGCGGCGATCTGCGCCGGAGTGGCCTGGCCGTCCATCACCTCACCCATGGCTGTCCAGGCCGTCTGCTCCGACAGATCCGTTCGCTCGACCACGCTTTTGAGGGCCTCTTTGATCGCCACGCTGCCTCCTGCGTCTTGTTCGCGCGCCGTCTACGGCCGCGCCGTTCCTGACATCGGGCCGACTGCCACGCCCTCGCGCTGGGTAAGCGACACTCCCGCTAGCCTCAAGAAATTCCGGAGCAGATCTTTGCCCGCCGCGGTCAGCACCGACTCGGGGTGAAACTGCACGCCTTCGACGAGGACGGCCTTGTGCCGCACGCCCATGATGGTGCCATCGGACAACTCGGCGGACACTTCGAGGACATCGGGGATAGTCTCACGGTCGATGATGAGCGAGTGGTACCGGGTCCCGACCAGCGGATTGGGCAGACCCTCATAGATCGTCTTGCCGTCGTGGTGGATTTCGGAGACTTTGCCGTGCACTGGGGCGCGCCCACGGATGACGCGTCCCCCAAATGCGGCCCCGATGCACTGATGCCCCAGGCACACCCCGAGCACCGGCACCCGCCCGGCCAGCGCTGTGATCAGCGGTGTGGAAATCCCCGCTTCCGTCGGCGTGCACGGGCCAGGCGAGATGACTACCGCAGCGGGGGCGCGCGCAAGCACGTCCGCGACCGTGGTCCGGTCGTTGCGGAACACGGCGACCTCGTCAGCGAGCTCGCCCAAATACTGGACGAGGTTATAGGTAAAGGAGTCATAGTTATCGATGACCACGATCATAGTCTCACCCCGCCCTGACGCGGTTGACCCGTTCCATCGCACGGACGAGGGCCTGCGCTTTGTTCACGGTCTCCACGTACTCGCGCTCGGGCACGGAGTCCGCGACGATCCCCGCCCCCGTTTGCACATAGGCCCGGCCGCCAGACATCACAATCGTCCGGATGGTGATGGCCGTATCCATGTTGCCTGAGAACCCCAAGTACCCGACCGCGCCAGCGTACGGCCCCCGGGCCAGGGGTTCTAGCTCGTCAATGATCTCCATCGCCCGCACCTTCGGCGCGCCAGTGACGGTCCCGGCTGGGAAGCACGCGCGCAGGACGTCGATCGCATCCAGCCCTGCGCGCAGGCGGCCTTTGACATCGGAGACGATATGCATCACATGCGAGAATCGCTCCACATCCATCAGGTCGGCGACGCGCACGGTACCGTACTCGCAGACACGGCCGAGATCATTGCGCCCCAAGTCCACCAGCATCACGTGCTCGGCGCGTTCCTTGCTGTCGGCCAGGAGTTGCGCCGCCAGGGCGCGATCCTCCTCATCCGTCGCGCC
>DASWFZ010000267.1:0-2290 GCA_036393975.1 bacterium
GTACGGACCGTTCTGGCCAAATCCAGAGATCGAGGCGTAGATGAGCTGCGGGTGATCGCGCGCGAGGGTGGGGTAATCCAATCCCAGAGTGGTCATCACCCCCGGGCGGTTGTTCTCGACGAACACGTCCGCCGTGGCTGCGAGCCGTCGCACGATCTCCACGCCCTCGGGGCGGCGCAGATCGACGACAATGCCGCGCTTGTTGCGGTTCACCGCCCAATAGCTGGCGCTCTCGCCGCGTTCGGGACCGGCCATCGCCCGGGTGGAGTCTCCGGAGGGAGGCTCGATCTTGATCACCTCCGCACCGAGATCCGCGAGCAGCATGGTGCAAAACGGTCCGGCCATCACCTGACTGCAGTCGAGCACCCGCATGCCAGCTAGGGCGTCCTGATTTCCCATCTGCTGCACCTCCGCGCGTCCTGGTTGGCCTCCGTCGGCGCGACTTCCTGCTCAATTTCTTCCAGGGAAAATTCACCAGGATTCAGAATCTTCGTCAGTACAATGTCGGGTCGCCACTTTCTCCAAATTCCAGGTCCCACCAACGTCCCTGATCGGATCCTACGGGCGATGGATCGGCCCGTGCCTGATCACCGCGGCCCGGAGCTGCCCCCGCTTGTTTTTGAGACCGTGGCGGGGCTCCAGAAGATCTTCCAGACCACGAGCGGCGAGATCGTGCTGTTTCCCTCTTCCGGTACGGGCGGGTGGGAGTCCTCGCTCGTCAATACGCTGAACCCTGGCGATCGCGTCCTCGCCTTCAACATTGGTCAGTTTAGCCACTTGTATGCGGAGTGCGCCCGGGGGCTCGGCATCACTGTAGATGAGATCGATCTGCCGTGGGGGTCCGGAGTGCCCGCGGATCTCGTGCAGGAGCGGTTGCGCGCGGATTCCCAGCACACCTACGCAGCTGTCCTGGTGGTGCACAACGAAACCTCTACCGGGGTCGCCTCCGACGTGCGGGTAGTGCGCAAGGCAATCGATGCGGCGAGGCATCCGGCCTTGCTGCTCGTGGATACGGTGAGTTCCCTGGCCAGCATCGACTTCCGCTTTGACGAGTGGAAAGTCGATGTCGCGCTGACCGGGTCGCAGAAAGGGTTGATGCTCCCCCCGGGGTTAGCGGTGCTGTGCGTGGGCCCGCGCGCTTTGGCCCGAAGCGCTCAGGTTCGCTCGCCCCGATACTTTTTCGATTGGCGCCCAGTCCTGACGGAGATGCGCCGCGGCTACTTCTCGTCCACTCCGGCGACGCTGATGTTGTTCGGGCTGCGCGAGGCCGTGCGCATGCTGGCTGAAGAAGGGCTGGACAAGGTCTTTGCCCGTCATGCCCGCTTGGCGGAAGGGGTCCGCCGCGCGGTGCGCGCGTGGGGTCTCCAGATGGTGTGCAAAAATCCCCGGGAGTACTCGAACACCCTCACCGCCATTGCGGTGCCGGATGGCATCGACGCCGACAAGGTGCTGCAGATGGCAGAACAGCGCCTCCACTTGTCGTTGGGCGCCGGGCTCGGCCGACTGAAGGGCAAAGCGTTCCGGATCGGGCACCTCGGTGCGTTGAACGAGTTAGAGGTACTCGCCACCCTGGCGGGTGTGGAGATGGCCTTGCACCTGGCGGGCATCCGCGTACCGCTGGCTGCAGGCGTGTCCGCGTGCGAGCACTTCTTTATGGAAGAAGTCGCGACCCTCGCGCCGCGTTGACCTGTGGCGCGTGTCATTCCCTAGCCCCAACGTTCGCGTAGACGTCTGTTTCTCCAGATGCCCCAGTCGTCTGTCAACGTGCGGCTGCACAGCGTCTGAACCAACCACTCCTGTAGGAGGCGGATCGACGGTGATGATGCAGCGTTCCCCATGGTGGCGAGGCACCCGAGGGGAGTGGTGGGTGGTGGCGCAGATGGTGTTGCTTGCGGCGGTGGGCATTCTCCCGCCCGCGGGGCCGAAGGTCGTGTCGGCGCCGGCCGTAGCCGCCATTGTCGCGCTCATCGGCGCGGTCATGCTCGTGGCGGGGGCGGTCGCATTGGGTTCGAACTTGTCGATTCTGCCGTCTCCGCGGGAGGGCGCGCAGGTCGTGCGCCATGGCGTCTATCGTTGGGTGCGCCATCCTATCTACAGTGGTGTAATTCTGCTGGTGGTCGGGTGGGCGGTGTACCGCGGCCACCTGTTACACGTGGTCCTGGCCGTTGGCATTGGCCTATTCTTTGCAGCGAAGGCCTCGCGCGAGGAGCGATACCTCCAAGATCGCTTTCCCGACTACACGGGATACCGTCGTCGCAGTTGGCGCTTTGTGCCGTGGGTGTACTGATTG
>DASWFZ010000268.1:0-2051 GCA_036393975.1 bacterium
CCTTTACCACGGCGGCGGAGTTAGTGGCCCAGATTGCGTCCGACGTTGCGGCGGTCCCACGGGCGCTAGTGGAGGCCTCCGAGCGCGCAGGGTGGGGTGAGCCGATGTTGGGAAGGAACCGCACTCTCGACTGATCGGACGAAAGCCTCGCGGATGCAGATCCGCTCATCGCGTCCGTTTGTGGCTCTCGCATCACGTGTCGATGATCAGCAATTCTGTCACCCTAAGCGTTCAGCGAAAATGTCACTCCTGCTATCTTGAGTTGCTTTCGACGTTGTTCCTCCGCATAGCTCTTCTTCCAGGGGTGATCGTGCTGCGGCTTCCACGTGCTTGAGACACGCGGGCGCCCCGGACGTCCCGCGTGGGGTTTCACCTTGGGGACAGGAGGCGGTGGTGCGGCGAGGATCCGAAACGCGACCCCGCGCCCCTTGTGGCTTACCGAGAGCCTCCCATCGAGGTAGCGGCGGACGGTGACGCGCGCCTTGGCATAACTGACGCGCTGGGCATCGGGCAGGAGCTGGAGGTGCTGCTGCAGGCCGAGGGTGACGGTATTGTCATTGGCCGCCGTCCGCTCAAAGGCGAAGCAGCAGACGTCGTCGAGGTTGAGGTCCGAGGGCAGAGGGCGATAGGCCGACCCCGGGTGAGCGGCGGGGCGCATGAAGCGTGCATTGTAGCGTGGGAGGAAAGTCTGCAAGACGGCATTGGCCTGCGTCAGGGTGTGCGCCTTTGCGAGCCGAAGTTCACTGACGAGCCGATCCTGGAAGGTACCCCAAAGCCGTTCGATCCGACCCTTCGCCTGCGGGGAGTGGGCGGGGATCCACTCGATGCCCAGCTCGCGCAGAGCGCGACCGACTTGGGTTGGCGGTCGGGTGCGGCCTTGGAGTTGCTCGTCTAGCGTGAGCGGCCGGGGACGGGCATCGTTAGTGATGATGCCGCCCCGATCGCCATAGAGGGCGACGGGAATCCCGTGGGCGCGGACCAGTTTCCGAAGCACGACGAAATACCCGTGGGCATCTTCTTGCGGCCGGAAGATGGCGGCCGGGACCTCGTTGGTCGCATCGTCGATGGCGCCGTGGAGGACCAAGCGGGGCCCGCGTCCCTCGAGCCAGTCATGGTGACTGCCGTCCCATTGGAGGAGCAGTCCCGGCAGGGGCATGCGGTCACGCCGACGGCGGAAGCGGCGCCGCCGTCGGGGCTGGGGGCTCGGGATGCCGGCGGCCAGCAGGATCCGATGGACCGTGGGGCGCGAGAGGACGATGCGGTGGTCCTCCGCGAGTTTCTCGGTCAGGTGTTGGTGATTGAAGCCCCGATACCGCGTCCGGGCCAATCGCACGACCCGCCGCTCCAGGGACGGGGAGACGCGATTGGGAGCGGGACGGCCCCGATTCCCATGGGCCAAGGCAGCCGGTCCGTCCCGACGGAAAGCCGCCAGCAGCCGGCGGCATTGGCGCAACGAGAGTCCCAACAAAGCTGCCGCGCGTCTGGCGTCAATGCGCTGTTCCCGGACCTGTGTCAGTACGATCACTCGCTGTTGCTCGATTGGAATCAAGGTAATCGTCTCCCTGGTCATGCACCCAGGGTGACAGAATCGCTTTTCGCTTATGGGGTGACATTATCGCTTTTCATCCACAATTCACCGGAAATCAGTTGAGTTAGCTGGCATTCCAGATGTATAGTGCAAGGACATCCGGGAGGTTTGGAATATGACTGCGACGGTGCGCGCAAGCAAACCTGGGCGAGCAGTGTATCTCGATAACGTTGGAGTGTGATACGACGGAGTGGATCATCAAATCCGTATTACGTTTCCAAAGGGTGATGGCGACAGGCGCACACAACAGTTAATGCTATCCCCCTGCACCCACGCGGAACCAACGCTATTCGGAGGACTTGAATGGGCCTGTATTCGGTTTATGTAGCGAATTCTCTAGCAAATACCGTGTCGGTTTGCGCGATCTCTTCCACGGGCCAAAAAAAGGTCGCTGCCATGATTCCCGTTGGGAAATATCCACGCTGCATCGCGCTAAACGCAAACGGGTCTTTTGCCGCAGTGA
>DASWFZ010000269.1:0-7007 GCA_036393975.1 bacterium
CAGGTCATGGGCCGCGTCCGGCGCCGGATTTCCCGGAAGACGCGCTCGATAGCATTGGTGGTCCGCACCCGGCGCCAGTCGCGCTCGGGCGTGTGGTAGAAGGCCAGCAGCGCTTCCCAATCTCGGAGGAGACAGGCGACGGCCTTGGGGGCCACCCGCCGCCAGGCTCGCACCCACTGCTGTAGCGCCCGCTCGGCGGCCGCACGGTCGCGAGCTTGATAGATGCGTCGAGCAAGGTGCAGGCAGCGCTCGCGATCGCGGACCCGGAGATGCTGCGCCACGTTGCGGAGCACATGGACCCAGCAGGCCTGGCGCGGGACGTGCGGATAGACCAGATCGAGGGCCGCATGCAGCCCGCGATGGCCGTCAGTGGTGATCAGCCGCAGCGCGGTGCCGGTGAGGCCGCGGCAGGACAGCGACGTGAGGAACGCCTCCCAGGCATCCTGGCTCTCGATGCGGACGAGACGAAAGTCAATGAGCTCCCGCTGCCCCGTGGGGGTGATGCCCTGGGCGACGAGGACGAGCCGGCGCCGCGTCCCATCAGGGGTTTTCACGCGCAGGCTCACCGCGTCGAGGACGAGATAGGTGTAGGGGTCGCGGAGCGGGCGCCGGTGATAGGCGTCTACGGCCCGGTTGAGGGTCTTAGTCACGGTGGAGACGGTCGAAGCACTGATCGTGTCGTCGAGCAGGGGCGCCAGGATCACGCCGACTTGGCGGGTGCTCACCCCGCCCAAGAAGACCGAGCGGATCAAGGTATCGACCTGGGCCGTGCGTTGCTGGTAGCGGTCGACGACGGAGGGCTGGAAGCCGCCGTCTCGAGAGCGCGGGATCTCCAGGTCGGGGATCGTCCCGTAGGTGGTGGTGAGGCGGCGATAGTAGGAGCCGTTACGGTGCCCGCGGCGGCTGCGCAGGCGGACATAGCGGCCGGCCCGGAGGTAATCCGCGAGCTCATCGTGCATGCGATTTTCCAGCAGGTTTTTCACGGCGCGGGTGGTCTCGTAGGAAATGTCCCCCCACAGGGTGGCGGGGTCCTTGACCTCGCGCCACAGGTCGCGTAGGGTTAAATCGGTCAGTGGTCGTACACTGGCCATGGGGTGTATCTCCCTCCTTAGGCTCGGTGGCCTCAGTTTTGGAGTGGGATACGCCCTTCTCTTTGCGGGCCCTTTTTACACAATCCACCGTACACTACCCTGACCCACGAGGCGCTTGCGCGAGGGCAACCCGTCCGCTATAATCCCACAGCCACCAGGACGTATCTCCATCTTTCTCTATCCCTTCCGCACCGCCCGTCGCGTAGGTCGTACTGTCCTACGCCATCGTCCGGTCGACTCCTGATGTGTCGGTGATAAACGGAGTGAAACTATGACAACTATTGCAATCGACTCTCATCTCAGACCGAGCCGCAACGGTAGGATCAGCGCGCTTATCGTGAGCATGGGCTTGGCTGTGGTCTTAGGGGCCGCCATACATCACGTCACCACCACAGAACGCCCTCTCGCAAACGCGAGCGTTTCCCCACGGCCTTCGGCTGACCTCTCCGAATATCGGTTCGTGACCGCGGGGCAACCGATACTCCTGGATCTCCGCGCCTCCCCGACCCTCATCGCCTTTCGGGATTCGCGGCGTGTCATTCAGCCCCGCCGTACTGTGCTGGTCGAGCGGTTGTATCGTGTCACTGCTGTCGACAGTGTCACCGCCCGCCAGACGCTGATCGGGGAGCGGTTCTTGCGCACACCCCTGGACCAGCTCAGCCACAGGGGTGCGTGGATCCAGACGGCGTCCCGCGGGCTGTATGCCGGGTATGAGTATCTGGACATGGTCGCCACGGCCTACGCCCCCCATTGTTGCCGGGGCGTGGGGGAGATTACCGCAACTGGGATGAGGGCGGGCCCCGGCGTGGTGGCTGTGGATCCGGTCGTGATCCCGCTTGGCAGCCGCGTGTACATCGAGGGGTACGGCCACGCGGTTGCCGGTGATATCGGCGGGGCGATCAAGGGGCGACGGATTGACCTGGGGTTCGCCACCAAGAACGCGGCGCTGCAGTATGGGGTTCAGCGTGTCAGAGTTTATCTCCTCACGCCCAATTAGTTCACTCGAACGCGGAGCCGGGGTCCTAGGTGGGACCGTCGCGCCGTATCCTGGTAGGATGATAGTGATGACATCTGACGGAGTTGACGGTCTTGCCACGCCGACTGGCACCGCCCGCGTTCTTAGGACGTTAGGCGTCCGCCCGCGTAAACGCTGGGGGCAACACTTCCTCGTTGATGCGCACGCTTTGGGGCAGATTCTGTCCGCTGCAGACCTCTCGATGCAGGACAGCGTGTTGGAAGTGGGCGCCGGATTGGGAACGCTGACCGCCGCGCTGGCCCCACGCGTGCGGCGGGTGGTTGCCGTTGAGGTGGACCAGACCCTGGTGCCGTCCTTGCGGTCGGCGGTAGCCCCGTGGGGGAACGTGCAGGTCATTTGTGCCGACATCATGACACTCGATCGCGCGGTGCTGTTTGCGGGGGACGACAGTCCTCGGAAAGTCGTGGCCAACCTGCCCTACAACCTCGCCTCGGCTCTGGTCGTCGCGTTGCTGGAGCAACCGCTGGGGCTCCGACGGCTCGTGGTGACCGTTCAGCGCGAGGTGGCCTCACGGATGGCCGCGCGCCCCGCGACGTCCGATTACGGGATTCTGTCGATCGCCGTGCAGTATCGTGCCGACGTGTCGGTGGTGGAGTACCTGCCCGCGTCAGCGTTTTTCCCTACTCCAGATGTGGAGTCAGCGGTGGTGCGGTTGGATGTGCGGGTGCAGCCAGCGTGTGTGGTCCACGACGAAACTCTGTTCTTCCGGGTCGTGCGCGCGGCTTTCAGTCAGCGTCGGAAGACGATCCGCAACGCCCTTGCTAGCGGGATGCCGATGCCGGCCGCGTCCGTGGCGGAGGCGTGCCAGCGCGCGGGGATCGCGTTGATGCGGCGCGGGGAGACGCTTGACCTGGCAGAATTCGCCGCCCTCACAGATGCGGTGGCTCCAATGCTGTCAGGCCAGAGGAATGCAGGGCCGCGGAAGGAGTCGCGTACGAACCATGACTGACGCGTGGCAGCCTCCCTATTCAGCTAACGCCCGGGTGATGACGCGTTCTCTCATCCGAGAGATGCTCAAACTCACTCGGCGTGCCGGGATCATCTCGTTTGCCGGGGGCCTTCCCGATCCGGCAACCTTTCCTGTCGACGAAATCAAGGCCATCACCACACGATTGCTGGACCAGGAGGCCCACTTGGTTCTGCAATACGGCCCCACCGAGGGGGACGCGCGCCTTCGGGATGCGCTAGCGCAGTGGATGGCCAAGGACGGCATTAAAGTCCCTCCCGAGCGGGTGCTCATCACTTTGGGCTCCCAGCAGGGGCTGGATCTCGTCGGGCGTGTCTTCCTCGATCCTGGCGACGTGGTCGTTGTCGAACTGCCCTCGTACATGGCTGCGCTGCAGGTCTTCCGCGGCTATCGCGCCGAGATGATCGGCGTCCAGCTCGATGAGGACGGTATGCGGACCGACGTGCTGGAGCAGACGTTAGCGGATCTGGCGCGCAAGGGGAGACGTCCGAAGTTCATCTACGTCGTCCCCGATTTTCAGAATCCATCGGGTCTGACGATGTCCCGCGAGCGCCGGCGGCGGGTGCTCGATCTCGCACGGGAGTACCAGGTCCTGGTCGTCGAGGACAACCCCTATCGGGAACTCCGGTTTGAGGGGACCGCCCCCCCTCCGTTGGCGGCGTTGGATCGCGACGGCCGCGTGATCTACCTGTCCACATTCAGTAAGACCCTCTGCCCGGGCCTGCGCATCGCTTGGTTGGCGGCCTCTGATGAGATCGTGCGCCAGTGTGTAATCGCGAAGCAGGCGATGGATCTTTGCTGCCCGGCTCTCACGCAGGCCATTGCCGCAGACTTCTGCGCGAGTGGACATATCTACAGTCGGATTCCCCAGATCGTGGAGCTGTACCGCCGCAAGCGGGATGTCATCCTGGGCGCGTTGG
Source organism: bacterium (assembly GCA_036393975.1). Lineage (GTDB taxonomy): Bacteria > Sysuimicrobiota > Sysuimicrobiia > Sysuimicrobiales > Kaftiobacteriaceae > 13-1-40CM-64-14. Next base: position 4,015 of record DASWFZ010000269.1, read on the forward strand.
CGCGCGAGATGCCTGAGGGCGTCACGTGGTCGCGTCCTCAGGGCGGGCTGTTTTTATGGGTGAGGCTCCCCCAAGGGATGGATACCGAAACGCTCTTGCCTGCAGCCGTGGAGGAAGAGCGTGTGGCCTATGTTCCGGGTGTGGGTTTCCACGCCGACGGCAGTGGCCGAACCACCATGCGGCTCAACTTCTCGTTCCCGTCAGAAGCCGATATCGAAGAGGGAATCCGCCGGCTGGCCCGCCTCGTGCGCAAGCACCTGCCGTCAGTGGTCAAGGCCTCGTGATCGAAGCAGCGTCGCCTGCTCAGTAGGCGCCGACGACGGGCACTGCCTGAGGTGTCACCAGTCCTGACACCTTCACTGAGTAGAACGGTCTCAGGTCCGGCGCCACGACGACGGTGATATCGGCACCGCGACCCGGCGCGTACGTGACCCTCTGCCCCAACAGGTCAGCCAGGGCCCGTGCCACCTCAGGGCGCCCGCGGTGGCTGATGACCGTGGTTGCCTTGGCGGGCTGCGGGGCCGTATCGATCCGCACGATGCGGAATCCTAGCCGTTCCAGCCGAGTGGCGGTGAGCCGGGCGAGTCCCGGGACCCCGCTGCCGTTGAGGACTTCCACCCCGGCGGACGAGAGCGTCCGGACATCCATGCCCACAAACAGGTCGGCGACCATCCGCTGCATCTGGGCCTCATCCAAGGCGACATAGACCGGCCCAGCTTCCCCAGGCAGCGTGGCGGTGTGGACCTCGTCCGCACTCCGCCGCATGACGAACAGGGCCAGCGTGAGAAGGTCTCCAGCGCTGAGGTTTGTTTGTGTGTTCTTCCTGAACGCTTGCACCAGGCGCGGGGCCGACAGCACAGTGGCGGGAGACTTCAGTTTCCGGAGGATAGCCCGCAACACCTTTTGCTGGCGCTGTACCCGGCCGAGATCCCCCTCGCTATCAGTGCGGTACCGGATGTATTGTCCAATCTGATCACCGGACAATACTTGACGGCCCTTCTTGAGGTTGATGTGTAAATCCGCCCAGGTGTCGGTATACTGCAGATCCTTCTCGACGTCGATCTCGATCCCACCCAAGGCATCCACGATGCGGGAAAACGAGGCGGCGCCCAGTTTCACGTAGTAAGGCACCGGCACGCCCAGCAGGTTCTCGACGGTGTGGATTGTGAGGCGAGGCCCGCCGATCGCATACGCGGCGTTGATCTTTTGGGCCGATGCTCCAGGGATCTGCGCGTATGAGTCGCGTGGGATGGACACCGCGTTAATGCGCCTCTGTCGGGGGTCAAAGCTGACCAACATCAACGTGTCCGACCGAGAATAGGGCAAGACCCGGCGGTGTTCGTCGATCGTGGAGTCGATACCGATGACGAGAACGTTGACGCGCCGCAGCAGGCGCAACGGCCAGGCAAACGGACGCATCGCGGCGGGGGGAGTGAGCGCGCTGGTCGTGCTCGTAAACGCTTTGCCGTGCGTGGTGAAGTATACAGCGACCCCGATGGCCGCGCCGACCAAGAGCATCGGACAGGCAATCCACGGCCAGCGCGGGGGGACGTCCCAAATGCGCGGCATCGTTCGCCGCCGAGTCGCCCCAGGCCGTTCAGGGCCGGCTGTTGGGGTTTCGCGTTGCAGGCTCATGTCTTTGGGTCTAGGGGGATGACTCCCCCCGGCTACCGAAACGGTACCCATCATACGCTTCGTCAAGACATGGGGCAACGTGGGGATCCCCACGACAGATGTGATGTCGCGCAAGGAGTTTGGTCGGCGCGTACCTAACCATAGCTACGGATCCCACGTGACGTCGACAGTCGTAGCCCTCATCGCTAGTCCCGCGACCACGTCCTCACCACTAGATCGCCCTGCGGAGGTGCACCCGCCATGCCTGTAGAGGTGGGCAAGCCGGTGGAGGGAGGGAAGCCGGTGAAGGAGCTTCGTCTCCACGCCTACGCGAAAGTGAATTTGACCCTGAATGTCCTGGGGGACCGCCCCGACGGCTATCACGAAATTGAATCCGTGATGCACACCATCGCGCTGCATGATTCACTCACGCTGCGCGAGGCCGGCGCGGGCGTGGAGGTCGTCGCGCATGATGACGAGGTCCCGAGCGATCATCGCAACCTCGTGGCCCGCGCCGCCGCGCTCCTGCGAGAAACTTTCGGGGTGGAGCGCAATGTTCAGATTGAGCTCACCAAAGGCGTCCCCGTGGCCGCAGGTTTAGGCGGCGGCAGCTCGGATGCGGCCGTCACGTTGCTCGGGCTGGCCCAGATGTGGAAACTCCGCGTGGATGGGCGGGATCTGATTGCGCTCGCCGGGAAATTGGGCTCAGATGTCCCCTTTTTCCTGGAAGGCGGAGCGGCGATTGCCCGCGGGCGGGGAGAGCGGCTGACCCTCCTACCGCCATTGCCGACGACATGGATGGTCCTGGCGCGGCCCCGCGTGGCCGTGTCGACCGAGTGGGCCTACCGTGAGTTCAACCCGACCGTGGTCACTTCCCGCCCGGACTCCGGCGCGATGGGCACGGCGATCAAGCGGGAGGACGTCCGCGAGGTCGGCCGGCTGCTCGCTAATGTGTTTGAGCCTCTGATCTTTTCCGTGCACCCGGGCGTGGCCGACCTGAAGGCGCGTCTCCTGCGAGGAGAATGCTATGGCGCGGGGATGAGCGGGACAGGCCCCACGGTTTTCGGGCTCATGGCCAATGAAGCGGCTGCGCTCAAAGTCGCCGCGGATCTGCAGGCTCTTCCCGAGGTGGATGTGTACGTAACGCGCACGTTTGCAGAGATGCGCTAAGGGGTCCCGGGACTCGTCCGGTGGAAGTGAACTGAATCCTGTCCGTCTTGTAGAGCATCGTCATGCGCCCAGGCCAGGCGGGCAGGAAATCCAAGAGGGGGTGACGTCGCTTGAGTTATCTTGTTGTGATTGTAGCCGCACTTGTGCAATTTTTCCTCGGATTCCTCTGGTATGGTCCTCTCTTCGGCAAGACATGGAGGTCGCTGATG
>DASWFZ010000270.1:0-5605 GCA_036393975.1 bacterium
TTGGCAGTCCGGCAACACACTCCGCGGAATTGTGAAGGATAGTGGAAGGAGCGGAAGGATGGCCGCACTGGGTCTGGAGAAGGTTGAGACCGGCGTTGGTAATGGCGCCGCTCCGGCCGCTCGCCATCGGACTCTCAGCCGACTATGCGAAGCGACTGGCGGGGTGTACGCGCACGACACGTGTCAGCCGATCACGGTCCCTGATTGGCGTGCCGCCTGCGAAGCACGTGGAGGCACGTACTTCGACGGTGGCGAGTACTGCGAGGTCCCCGCAGGGGGTCTGCGGCCCATGTGATGTCTGCCCGGCGCCGGCTGTTCCACTGGGCGATCCCATCCGGCACCGTGGGCCGACGCGTTTGGACGTCACGGTCGGTGCCGGCCTCCGCCGCGGGCGTCTCACCGCGAAGCACGTCGAACTGATGGGCGAGCAGGATTGACGAGCCCCTCCGTCGGATCCGTTGGGGTTCTGCGGCGCGGCTAATGAACATCGTACGAGGGCAGCGGTATGGACCCCAATGACTGGTATGCGGCCGAGATCCTCGTGAAAGAGCGCCTCGGCGACCTACGGCGTACCGCCGAGTCACTGAGATCACGTGACGGGCGTCCGCGTCCCTCACTCCGGGTCGTCGTCCGGACCACGCTGGCCCGCCTCGCTCTCTGGCTGTTACGGCCCGAACGCCGGCCCGCGGTTTCGGAGCCGGACCGTCTGAACCGGCCGCCCTGCCTGTCGGACGTGTCCCTGCGGGCGTGCCCGCGAAGACCGGCGCGACGCTCAGGAAGGAGTAAGGGATGAACGGAATCCGGGTACTGGAGAACGGTCCATGAACTCGCCGCGATCGAGATGTTAAACGGGTGATCGAGCCAAGTATCTCGGCAGGGTGTTCCATCGGGCGATCGATCGGGTCCTCGCGACCCTGGCGTCGCTTGGCGCCCGGCGCGCTAATCATGATTGTCGCGGGACTCGGTGTGTTCGTTGCGGCGCCGCTTCTTCAAGGAGCTTCGGATGGCGCGGATCTCTCGCCGGAGGGCTTGACGCTTGGACAACGGCGGGCAACGCGGTTTCTGATTCTTGATCTGGAGTCTGCGCAATCCGGGTCCGATTACCACTTCCCCACCAAATTCTCACGGCGGTTCCCACCGAATTCCCACCTGTTGAAGCTGGTGGCAGATTTCTGAGACAGGATCGGGCAGCTTCGGCGGTCGGACGACCTGCACCAAGAAGCTGAGGCGAGTCGATTTCGGTGATTGTGGGCCCGCGCAACGTGTCTAGATCAAATCGACCTCGAAGCTGAGCATCTTTGATATCGGTGGTTGCAGGCCCCCGCAACCATTGACGACGAGGGGTTAGCGGACGCAGCAGCCGCTAGCCCCTTTTCGTTTACCCAGCCTTCACCCAGGCCTATCCTGGGCGTTGCGGCTCGAATTCAGGTATTTTCAGTTCAAGCAACGAAGTGAATCAGGGGGACCCATGCTCGAACAGAAGGCAAATGAAATGTTCGGTGACGAAGGCCCCACCGGGTTCGGGACCGGCTGGTGGAGCGGGGTTCTGTCGGCCTTCTTCGGACTGCTCGCGTTCGGGGCGGTGGTGTGCCTGCATTTCCCTCAGCTCCTGTCGTCCCCCGAGCTGCGTCCCCACTATCCCATGCCTCTCATGCGGATGCTGATCCAGGCCGTCATCATGGCGGCAATCATCCTCGGCGTCGCTTCCGCGTTCCTTCGCAAGAAGAAGATCCTGGGTTTGACCGGGATACTGTTCGCCCTTGCGGCGACCCTATTGGGTGGCGCCAGCGTTCCGATCAACGAGACGCTGCGCGATGGCCCGGCCATCGGTCTGGATTGGTTCCTGCTCGACCTGCTGCTCATGACGCTCATCTTCTCGCCGATCGAGGTGCTGTGGCCGGCCTATCCGAAGCAAAGCGTCTTCCGGCCCGAGTGGCTGTTGGACGTGGGGTATTTCCTGTCCACCCACCTGCCCCTCCGGATCACATCGTTCCTGATTCTGCTGCCAGCGACTCAACTCACGAGAGTCCTGGGCAACGCGCGTCTGCAGGAGGCGATGGCCAGCCTGCCCTGGCTGGTGCAGTTCTTCCTGGCGGTTCTGGTGGCGGACCTCGCCGAGTACTGGATCCATCGAGCGTTGCACGTGGTGCCATGGTTGTGGCGCTTCCATGCCATCCACCATTCCTCGAAGTCGCTCGACTGGATCGCAGGTTCGCGCGCCCACATCGTGGACGACCTCCTGATCCGGGGGTTGATGCTCATCCCGATGACGTTCGTATTCTCCCAGGGCATCATCGTGGCCTACCTGTTGTTCGTCACCATCCACGCCACCTGGGAGCACACGAACTTCGGCCCGAGCATCAAGTGGCTGGAGCCCTACTTGATCTTCCCGAGATTCCACCACTGGCATCACACGTCGCAGAAAGAGTCGATCGACAAGAACTTCGCCATCCACTTCCCGTGGATCGACAGGCTGTTCGGCACCCACTACTGCCCTGCGGACAGGTGGCCGGACACCTACGGCTTGCACAACGAGCCAATACCCGCCGGCTTCTGGGGCCAGACCTTCTACCCGTTCACCCGCAGAAGACGGCGTAGCGCTCGCTAGAAGCCCAGGGACTTCAGCGGAACGTCCTTGGGCAGCGTCGCACCCCTGTTGGTCGCCCGCACCAGACCCAAGGCCTTCATGGCCTTGACGGTCGCGAAGCCAAAGTCGTATTCCGATTCCTCGTGGCTCAACCGCAGAAGGCCCGGGGAATGGTGATGGTTGTTCTGCAAACAGGCGCTGAAGGTCGCGGTCACGGGTAACCACTCGCCGATATTCATCGCGTTATCATGTTCATCGTCGTAGCGGCGGTATCCGAACTTCCGATCGTGGGTCCAGTAGTTCTGGATCATGTTGACCCACAGCGCGAAGACTCGGAACGTCAACCAGATCACGGCCGCAAAGCGTAGGTCGCCTACAAGGAGCCACAACAATCCGAAGTTAAGAACCTGGGAAACCACGGCGTACACCGAATTCGAAACGAGACGAAATGACCAGGACTCGAAGATGTCGTCCGTGGCCATGTTGGCTTCGCACTTGTAGGGCATCAAGCAAAGGTAGAGAGTCCGCCAGAAACCATCGGCAGAAAGCTTGTTGGGATCGCCGGGGTGATCGGAGAACTTGTGGTGAAGTCGGTGTCGGTTAACCCAGGTGACCGGGTTGATGTAAACTCCGAACGTGTTGTTCACGACCGTGAGCGTCTTGACGAGCCCCTCCTCGTAGTCAAGTGCGCGATGGGCGATCCCCATATGGATCACGGAAGACAGGTACAGCCCGCCGATGAACCAGCAAATCACGAAGTACGCTGCGCCGATCAGCAAGGCCGTCCAGGGACCGAGATGGGACGGTGCGAAATAGATGCAGGCCAGCGCATAGGCGAGGATGATCGTGTACCCGACGAGGTTATAGCCCTTCATGAAGAACCCCCTTTTGCGGTCCACGCGCCCATCGCCGTCACCCGAGTGTGTCGACGATAGCCCGAGGAACGCGAGGACGGCAAGCACCATTGGTCCCGAGGTGCCGAGCGCAGTATGCGTTGGCCGGGCGGGCGTAACCCGCTGGGCATCACGGAGGCGGGAGGTCGGTCATGACCGTGCGGCTGGAGTCGGTAACGTTCACGAGCGGAGACGGGGAGACGCGCGTCCCGTCGTATCTGGCCAGCCCGGACGACGACGGGCCGTATCCGGTCGTCTTGATTCTCCGGGGTGTGGCTGGACCGGATGACGGGTACACGGAGATTGCCCGGCGACTCGCCGAGTGGGGTTATGTCGCCCTGGTACACGGCTGGAAGGTTCGCGGGGACGACCCGACGGATGAGCCCGTGCACGCCGATCTGCAGGGAGCGATGTCCTTCCTGGGATCGGTCGGACAGGCTGATCTCGCGAGACTGGCCGTCTTCGGCTTCTGTCGCGGTGGGGTGCACGCGCTCATGGCGGCCCGAGCGCACGCGGAGATCCGCGTGATCGTCGTCTTCCACGGCTTCGCCTTCCGGCCGGCGGGGGCTCAGCCAGGCGCCGAGCCTTACGACCTCGCCGGGGGTGTGAACGTCCCCATGCTGGTCCTGCACGGTACGGAGGACGAGCGGGCGCCCATGGTGGACATGCGTCGGATGGAGGCGCGGATGCGGGCCTTCGGCAAGGTCTGCACCTTCGTGTTCTACGACGCCGCCCGCCACGGCTTTGCCGTGCGCACCCACCCCGGCTATGCCGAGGCTGCGGCGAAGCAGAGCTTCGACGAGGCCAAACGCTTCCTGGCAAGATACTTGCCCGTTACTCGATAGGATTGACAACGGTGCGGGCTGATGCGCGTGTGAGAGGAGACGGGCACGAATGGCGACCGACCGACGACAGCAGATCCGGCTGAGCCCCGACGAGCAGGCCGCGTTCTTCCGGGAACGCAAGAAGGCCGCCCTGGCCACCATCGACAAGGACGGCTTCCCCCATGTCGTGGCCATGAACTACTTCGCGCGGGACGGCGCATTCTACATGACCTCGTACGGGAAGGCGCAGAAGGTCGTCAACATCCGCCGGAATCCCAAGGTGGCGTTGATGATCGAGGCCGGCGACGAGTACGCCGAACTGCGGGGCGTGATGATCCGGGGGCGCTGCGACATCCTCGAGGACGAAACCAGCGTCAGGGCGGCGTTCGAGGCGCGGACGGGGACGCAAGCGAGTGCGTCGCCGGTCCAGCCGGGAGCGCTGGCCAGCGCGCCGAAGCGCGTGGTGCTCAAGATCGTTCCGGAGAAGGTGGTCAGCTGGGACCACCGCAAGCTCGGCGGACGATACTGACCGGCTCATCTCCTGCGACGATCACATGGATCTCAGCCAATTACCCGCGGATCTGTGGACCACGCGGCTGCCCGCGTCGCTGCTCGGACGCTCGATGAGCTGGGCACGAGGCGGGACGCTCGCGTCCCTATGTCAGCAGCATAATTCGGCTTGACTATCTGTCACCGGTGCTCACCCAGACCATCCTTGATGGCAGGGCTAAGGACCCTTGGTTCTAGGCCTGAATCTCGAACTGGAACGGGAGCGATAGGCAGTCCGCCTGCAAGTGATTGCGGGCCCCCGCAACCATGAACGACGAGGGGTTAGCGGACGCAACAGCCGCTAGCCCCTTTCGTTTACCCAGACTTCACCCAGGAATTGGTGGCGAGAATGCGTGCCAGCCGGCCCGTGGCTTTCCCGGAGCAGCTGGTTCCGACGACAACAACACGGGTGAGGTTCACCCCGCAATCATCCTATGAGTCCCCGCGTTCTCCGTGGCGAGCCGCCATCCGAGCGTCTTCAGCCGACCCTGGCGTAGGAGACATAAAGCCGCTTCTCAGTCAGGGGCTGGCCCGTCCCACAGCGCGGACGAGGGCAGTGCCATCGCGCCGATCTTGCCAGATCGCCCGGGGCGGGTCAAACCGGGGCCCGGAGAAGAAGACGGGAGCGGTCCAACGAAGCGTGAAGCGTTCGGAGCGCAGAGGTTCTCCGTCGCCCACGCCCCGGACTTCAGATGATCGCGTGGGGCAGGGCGTGCTGCTCGGCTGGCGGCGCAGCGGAAGGGGGCGCGGGC
>DASWFZ010000271.1:0-2701 GCA_036393975.1 bacterium
GGCTGCCGTTACCGGATTCGGGAGACGATCAGCGGGGGCCTGTCGAATGAGGTGAGCTGATGAAACTAGTGAACACAGGCAGCGTGCGAGGGTTTTTCAAGATCGTCGCACAGACGTCGCGGTCGCAGGCGGCGACGATGATCTTGCGGCCGGGGCAGTCGACGGGCGGGGAGGACAACCTCCACCCCGATGCCGACCAGTGGCTCTACGTTGTCTCAGGCTCGGGGCACGCGATCCTGGGCGGGCACACGCTGACCCTCGCGGCGGGAGCACTTCTGCTGATCGAAGCCGGCGAGACCCATGAGATCAGCAACGACGCCCAAGATCCGCTGGTCACGGTCAATATCTACGCACCGCCGGCCTACTGATCCAAACGCCACCCATATGGCGCGCGGCGAGCAGACGGGGGCCGTCGTGCAGGTGCTACTTGGCTGCGGAAAGGACGTTGATGGCGCCCACCTGTCCTCGTGCGCCGTGGTCAAACACACCGCAGACAAAGGGGAACGAGCCAGCTTCGGTGGCGACGAACTCAAACTCCAACTTGTCCCCAGGGGCGACCGCGAAAAAACGCCGTCCGTCATCCGTTCCCTCACGGGCGACCTGCCCGCGGACGGTGACCGGCTTGTCGATCAGCCACCGGGCCGCGAAGCTATGATTGCGCTTCTCGGTATCCTGGTTGGACAGCTGGATGACGACCGTGTCCCCCTTGGTGACGGTGATCAGGTCCGGCGTGAACTTCCACGACGTCGCGACAATCGAAATGACCTTCCGGGTGCCCTGCGCCCGGACGGGCGGCGTACCCGGCACGGCCAGAGCCAGCGCGAGCGCGCACCCAATCACGAGCCATCGGATCTTCATACGAAGCCTCCTCTGCTCACATCAGTGCGGGACATCCAACATCTCAAACCGCACCACCACCTCTACCGAGTCCATGTAACGCTACGATCACGACGGGGACGGCTGCCGGACCTAGACACGCCTGGACGCCTTCTCTATCATGAACTCGCACCACACGGCTCCGCCTGCGGCGCAGGCCGGGCGTGCACACCTGTTTCACGGTGGGGTGCGGGAGCGGCCGATCCGGCGCGCCTGGAAAGCGCGTAGGCGGGCAACCGCCTCGTGGGTTCAAATCCCACCCCCACCGCCACACTCCTCCTCGCCGTCACAGAGGATAACAATCGCGGCGACCCCGACACGATCCGCGTAGATCATCGAATTGACGGATATTCGCACGAGCGATTATGATAGTGCAATCGTGGAGCCGTCGAGCTCTTTCAATTGGAAGAAGCTAAGCCGCGGGGTCTGGGAGTTTGCGAAAACCCTGATCATTGCGTTTATCTTGGCGCAACTGATCATGGTCTCCGTCGCCCAGGCGTTCCAGGTGGAGCAGTATTCGATGGAGCCGACGCTGCTGCCACACGACCGGGTCCTCGTCGTCAAATTCTCGTATCGGCTCCGCTCGCCGCATCGCGGAGATGTCATCGTGCTGCGCTACCCGCTCAACCCCCAGCGCAACTACATCAAGCGAATCGTGGCGGTGCCTGAGGATATCTTGGAGGTCAAAAGCGGGGCATTGTACGTCAACGGCATGCGGATCAATGAACCCTACCTCAACGGAACGCCGCAAGGCAATTACGGGCCCTTCACCGTCCCCGTCGATTCCGTCTTTGTGATGGGTGATAATCGCAATAATAGCGAGGACAGCCGGGCGTTTGGAGCGTTGAAGAAAGAGTTCATCGTGGGGCAGGCGTTGCTGGTGTATTGGCCGATTCAGCACGTCCGGATCCTGGCCCGGTAGTCATTGCTGACCGGGCAGCTCTTGGTTTGTTGGCCGGTTGAGCACGCGAGGCTGCTGGCCCGCTGGTAGGCACGAGCCCGTCCACGGTCACCGCCCTGCCGCCCAACCCGGTCCATAAATTCGACCCCGTGTACCCCGCATCGGCATCGGCCTAACGGCCATCCAGCGGGCGCTGCGGCCGCAAACCCACACAGGCACTTCCCCAGCCAGGTCCGAACCGACATCGGCGGGCATGAAGAATGGTGTCGGCAACAGCGGTCTAAAGGGGAGGTGTTTATCGTGAGTGACTTGGTGGCACGGGCGAAGGCATGGGCGGAGAAACACGGGGATAGACTGATGGCTGAAGCGGCGCGGGTAGCGAGGGAGTGGGAGAAGGAACTTCAAACCGTCACGGTCAAACCGGGCAAGCACACCGTCGTGATCAATCACACTGGAATGAAGATCGACGACATGAAGCGGGCGCAGGATTGGACGATGCTGATCTTCAAGCCCCGTCCCATAAGGAAGAGTCGCAGCAAGAAGGGCCGTTGAAGTGGGGTGGGTGCTCGCAGATCAAGACGCGGCTATTCTAGCCCCAGTGTTTGAAACGATGCGGCCGCGTGGTGGAGTTCATTTGGGTTCCTTCCCTTCCTCTTGACATCGATCACGTCACACAAACCCGTCGGATGCAAGGGGGCGGCCGCATTCGCTTCACGCTTCATCCGTCCGGATGAAGGAAATGGCCGTGCACCCGCCGTCGTCACCCTTCGCCCAGGCCAACCGGCGCCGCCGGCTCCGACCAGGTATCCCCGCGGCACACGAGAACGCTGACGTACCGTTGCTTCCTTCCGGACCTGGCGGGGTTGGCCAGATCCTCGTTGCACAGGACCCAGCCCTCGTCGCTGCGCACACCGGCCGGAGACT
>DASWFZ010000272.1:0-16227 GCA_036393975.1 bacterium
TGGCGAGGAGTCATCGAGGAGTACCGGTCCTATCTTCCCGTCACCGCTGCTACGCCGATCATCACGCTGCGGGAAGGTGGTACGCCGCTTTTGGAGTCCCGTCTGGGCGAGCGGTACGGCATCCGTCTGCTCGTCAAGTACGAGGCTACCAACCCCACCGCCTCGTTTAAGGACCGTGGGATGACCCTTGCGGTGTCGAAGGCGGTGGAAGCCGGCGCCCGTGGGGTGATCTGTGGGTCAACTGGGAATACGGCGGCCTCGGCCGCCGCCTATGCGGCACGCGCGGGCCTGTCGTGCGTCCTCCTCATTCCCGCAGACGGCGTCGCGTTGGGCAAATTGGTCCAGGCGATTGCCTGCGGTGCGACTCTCATCCCCGTGCAGGCGACCTTCGACGGCGCATTGGACCTAGCGCGGGAGGGAGCGGCTCGGTTTGGGCTCACGTTGGTTAACTCCACGAATCCACACCGCATCGCCGGGCAGAGAACGGCGGCGTTTGAGGTCTGCGACGCCTTGGGGCGCGCTCCACAAGCGCTGGCCCTGCCCGTTGGGAATGCAGGGAACATTACGGCCTACTGGGCAGGATTCTCGGACTACCAGAAGGCCAAGCGCATTCGGTCGCGGCCCCAGATGATCGGCGTCCAAGCCGAGGGCGCGTCCCCGCTTGTGCACGGCCATCCCATTGAGCGGCCTCGCACCGTAGCGTCTGCCATTCGCATCGGCCGCCCTGCCAGCTGGGACGGCGCGGTCGCCGCAGTGCGGGACTCCGGGGGGCAGTTCATGAGCGTGTCCGACGACGAGATCCTTGCGGCGCAGGACGAGCTGGCGCGCGAAGGGTTGTTCGTGGAGCCGGCGTCCGCGGCGTCGGTGGCTGGGGTGCTGAAGCTGGTCCGCGCGGGGAAGGGTCCCCACGAAGTGGTGTGTGTTTTGACAGGACACGGCCTGAAGGACCCCGAGGTCGTGCAATCGCGGGCGAAGCTTCCGCCTCCTGTCTTGGCCACGCTGGAGGCGATTCAGACCCGCATGGCTCCCCGGTCACCCTAGCGCGGGGGTGGCAGCGGGAGCTGCAAGGCAGTGAACGTCTCGCGGAGCCGGCGAGGGTAGTTGGTCATGACCGCATCTACCCCCATGGCGATTACACGAGATTGATCCGCCGGCTCGTCGACGACCCAAGTCTCGACGCGCAGCCCGGCGGCGTGAGCGCTTGTCACGACATCCGGCGTGAGCCAGAACCAGTAGGGCTGCAAGCTCCCAGCCCCTGCATCCTGCGCCAGGCGTACGGCGTTTATCGGCCGCGCCGTGTACAGCGCCGCGGTGTCGAGCTCCGGCAACGCCGCCTTGACTTCGACGAGCAAAGGATGGTCAAACGAGGAAACGGTGACCTCGCGATGAGCCGATGCACGGATGACGTCGGCCACCCGAGCCGCAATGCCGGGAGTGCGCCCGAGCCCGGCTTTGATCTCGACGATCACCCGTACGGCGCGCAGGACGTCCAATGCTTCCGCGAGCGTCAGTAGGCGTTCTCCGGCAAAGCCCTCGCCAAACCATCGGCCCGCATCGAGCTGGCGCAACTCGAGGAAGGTGCGCGCGCCCACCGGGCCGTGCCCGTCGGTGGTGCGGTCCAGCACGTGGTCGTGAATCACCATGGGTTCTCCGTCGGCGCTGAGATTCACGTCCAATTCCACCCCGTGCACCCCGATCGCCAGGGCACGGCGATACGCCGCCAGCGTGTTCTCCGGCGCCTCGGCTGAGGCGCCTCGGTGCGCGATGATCTGCGGTGCGGTCCTCATTTTTCGGTTTCCGTCAGGCCCCTCACGAACCAGCGCTGCATGAGGATCACCACCAAGATGGGCGGCAGCATGGCCAGCACCGCTGTGGCCATAATGATCGGCCAGTCCACCAGCGCCTCGCCCGTCCCGATCATCTTCGTGATGCCGATGACCACCGTGTCCATCTGCTGGCTGGTCGTGATCAACAACGGCCACAGGTATTGGTTCCAGCCGTAGATGAACAGAATCACAAACAACGCTGCCACCGTCGTTGTCGACAGCGGCAGCAAGACACTCCAGAAAAACCGCAGGGGCCCCGCGCCGTCCACCTTCGCGGCGTCGACCAGTTCGTCCGGGACGCTAAGGAAGAACTGGCGGAAAATCAGCGTGGCAGTGGCGGACGCGATGAGCGGCACCGTCAGCCCCGGGAACGTGTTCACCAGGCCGAGGTCGGAGATCACCTTGAACGTCGGGATGATGCGCACCTCCACCGGAAGCATCAAGGTGACGAAGATCATCCAGAAAAAGAACATGCGCAGCGGGAACTCGAAGAAGACCACGGCAAAGGCTGACAGCAAGGAGATACTGATCTTCCCGATGGCGATTGTCACGGCCATGATCAAGCTGTTGGTCATCATCCGCCGGACCGGCGTCCCACTGATCCGTTCGCCGCTCCCCGTCGACCAAGTCTGTCCATAGTTGCGCACGAGATACGGGCCCGGCGTCAGCCCCAATTCCCCGCGGCTCACGGTTCCCAGGTCGGATGTGGATCCGATGACCGCGAGGTACACGGGGAAGGCGAAGATGGCGACGCCGGTGAGAAGAATGAGGTGCGTGGCCCAGCTGCCGGACCGCCAGCGCGGGGCCATCAGTAGTGTACCTTGCGTTCGATATACCGAAACTGGACGGAGGTCAGAACGATCACGACCAGTAGCAGCACCACGGACTGCACCGCAGACCCGCCCAGGTCCAGATTGATGACGCCATCCGTGTACACTTTGTAGATCAAGGTTTCCGTCGCCTTCCCCGGTCCCCCGCGGGTCAGGGCGTGGATGACCCCGAAGGTGTCGAAAAACGCGTAGATGATGTTCACGATCAGGAGGAAGAATGTCGTCGGGGACAGGAGGGGGAAGATGATCTTCCAGAAGCGCTGCCGGGAGCCCGCGCCGTCCACGGCCGCCGCCTCCACGAGGGAGGGCGGGATGGACTGCAACCCCGCCAGGAAGAAGAGGAAGTTGTAAGAGACCTGCCGCCAGGCCGAGGCGATGATGACCAGCAGCAGAGCGTGGTTATTGTTGAGCGTGTAGTCCCAGGCGATGCCGCTGCGCACCAGCGCGCGCCCCAGCATCCCGATGGTCGGGTGGAAGATGAACAGCCACAACGCGGCCGCGACCGCCGGCGCGATCGCATACGGCCAGATGAGCAGCGTCTTGTAGATGGTCGCCCCGCGGACCTGCCGATCCGCCTGGATCGCCAGCCCGAGCCCGACCGACATCGCGAGGGCGATGACCGCGACAGCAAACACGAGCGTCACACGCAGCGAGCCCAGATAGAACGGGTTGCTGAGGACCCGGCTGAAGTTCTCGAACCAGACGAACTGGGAGTGGAGCCCGAAGGGATCCTGACGAAGGGTCGCCTGCACGACGGCCTGCGCCGCCGGCCAGTAGAAGAAGACGAGGACGACGGCCATCTGCGGGGCCACAAGCAAGTACGGCAGCAGGCGGTTCGGGAAGATGGCCCGGCGGCTCACCGCTTAGCTGACTCCGCTGCAGGCATCGGTGAGTTCACGATTGGTGCGGCCCCGCTCGGGGAAACACCGCGAGCGAGGCCGCACGTACCCGTCAGGTCGTCGCGGTGTCTATCACGGGGCGACGGTCTGCTGGAAGCGGTGCAGGATATCGTTGCCGCGCCGCACGGCATTATCCAGCGCCTGCTGGGCTGTCTGCTGCCCCTGGAACGCTTTCTCCAGCTCTTCGTAAATGACCACCCGGATCTCCGGCATGTTGCCCAGCCGGACGCCTTTGGAGTTCTTCGTGGGGATGGTGCGCGTCAACTGCTTGATGGGGAGTTCGGCCCACGGGAATCGCTGGTAGTAGCCCGACGCCGACGTCAGCTGCATGCCGGTGTAAGTGATCGGCACATACCCTGTTTCCTGGTGCCACTTGGCGGCTTCCTCTGCGGACCCGATGAAGCGGAAGAACTCCGCGATCCCGCGGTACTCGTCAGAGGTGCGCCGGGGCGTCGTCATCACCCAAAACGCCGCTCCGCCGATGATGGAATTCTTGGGCGCGCCCTTCACATCATCGTAGTAGGGCAGGTAGGCGATGCCCCAGTCGAACTTGGCCTCGCGCGCCACCCGTCCATATAGCGCCGAAGAGCCCGTGATCATGGCGCATTCTCCGGACGGAAAGAGGGCGTCCGCCGCCCCGTCGCGTCCTCCGTATTTGAACGCGCCTTCCTTAAGCATGTCCATTAGGAACTGCACGTGGCGGACGTACAGCGGTTGGTTGATCGTGAGCTCGGCGTCAAACCCCTCAAAGCCATTCGCGCGGGTGGCCAGCGGGATGTCATGGAGCGCACCGAAAGTCTCGAACTGCACCCAGGTGGGCCACGCCGTGGTGAAGCCGCACGGTGAGGCGTTCGTGGCGCGAATCCGGAGGGCCGCCTCTCGGAGCTGGGCCCAGGTCTTGGGCGGGGCGGCGGGGTCCAGTCCTGCCTTGCGGAAGGCATCCTTGTTGTACCAGAGGACTGGGGTGGAGCTATTGAACGGCATCCCCACCATCTTGCCGTCGGCACTGCTGTAGTAACCACGGACGGCGGGCAGGTAGACCGCGGGGTCGAACGGAACCCCGGCGTCCTTCATGAGTTCATGCACCGGTTTGATGGCGCCCGTGGCCGCCATCATTGTCGCCGTCCCGACCTCAAACATCTGCACGATGTGCGGCGCCTTCCCCGCCCGGAAAGCGGCGATGGCCGCCACCATCGTATCGGGATATTCTCCTTTGAACGTGGCGTTCACCGTGTAGCGAGGCTGTGAGGTGTTGAATCGAGCGGCAATTCCCTCCAGCAATGGTCCCAGCGGCGCCTTCATTGCGTGCCAGAACTCAAGCTGGGTCCGCGCCGGGGCCTGCGCCCACGCGTGCGGGCCGAGCGGGATAAATGTGGTCACTGCAAGCACGAGCGTGATTAGAGCGATCACAAGTGTGCGGGACTTCATGATTCACCCCTTTTGGGATCGGACTCGAATGGATGGGAACGGCACAGGTACCGCCACGAGTGTAGCCTGGGCGAGGAGATGGCTTCAAGACCCCGAACGACCGAGGTGGCTTCACGACACAACAGTGCCCATTCCGGGGTGCTGACGCAGGGGCATGTGGGAGGAAGCGCACTGTGGCTCAGCCGGTGTACGCCGCGGCCCTGGATCAGGGCACAACGGGAACCCGCTGTCTCATCTTTACCCACAGCGGAGAGGTCCGCGGCAGCGCCTATCAGGAGCACCAGCAGCACTACCCGCAGCCGGGATGGGTGGAGCACGATCCCCTGGAGATTTGGACGAAAAGCCAGCAGGTCATCCGGGCGGCGTGTGAGGCGGGCGGGGTGCGATGGGACGAGCTCGCCGGGGTGGGGATCACCAATCAACGCGAGACCACGATTGTGTGGGACCGGCGCACGGGAACTCCGGTCTATAACGCGATCGTCTGGCAGGACACCCGCACCCGCGACATCTGCCAGCGGATTATCGACGACGGGTTCGAGTCGTATGTAAAACGCTACACGGGTCTCGTCAGCGCCACCTACTTCTCTGGACCAAAACTGAAGTGGATGCTAGACAACATCCCGGGTGTGCGGCGGCATGCGCAGCGGGGGGAGGTCCTCTTCGGCACGGTCGACACGTGGGTGATCTGGTGGCTCACCGGTGGGCCGCAGGGCGGCGTGCACATCACAGACTGCTCCAACGCCTCGCGCACGATGCTGATGAACCTGGAGACGCTGGAGTGGGACGAGGAAATCCTGCGCTATCTGGAGATTCCCCGAGCCTGTCTCCCGGCCATCCGGCCTTCCAGTGACAATACATACTACGGGACGACGCGTCGGGATGGGCCACTCGCAGGCGAGGTGCCGGTGTGCGCGGCTCTCGGCGACCAGCAGGCCGCGCTGGTCGGGCAGATTTGCTACGACCCCGGGGATACCAAGAACACCTACGGCACCGGGAACTTCTTGCTGATGAATACCGGCGGGAAGGTTGTCCACTCCGCAAACGGATTGCTGGCCACCGTGGCGTATGGTCTGGCGCCCAGACACCGGGTCTATGCACTGGAGGGGTCGATCGCGGTGACCGGCGCGGCGGTGCAGTGGCTGCGGGACAACTTGGGCCTCATTGCCGATGCGAGTGAGACGGAAGCCGCCGCGCAGTCGGTGCCGGATACCGGCGGGGTGTACTTCGTGCCGGCGTTTTCGGGCCTATTCGCGCCGCATTGGGATATGGACGCGCGGGGGGTGATCGTCGGCCTGACCCGTTTCACCGACCGCCGCCACCTCATCCGGGCCACGCTTGAGGCGATCTGCTATCAGACGCGTGAGGTGGTCGAGGCGATGCGAGGGGACGCGGCGAGTGCACTCGACGCCCTCAAGGTCGACGGTGGCGCTGTCCGGAACAATTTCCTGATGCAGTTACAGGCGGACATCCTCGGTGTGCCGGTGGTGCGGCCGACGGTGCACGAGACGACAGCTCTAGGCGCTGCGTATCTGGCGGGCTTGGCGACCGGATTCTGGTCGAGCCTGGATGACCTGCGGGCAAATTGGCGCGTGGAGCGGGTCTTCGAACCGCAGTGGCCAGAGGCCATACGTGAGGCGGGGTATCAAGGCTGGCGCCGCGCAGTGGATCGGAGCCGGGCCTGGGTGGTGCGGGAAGGGTGATCTCCGTCCAGGAAATCGACTCAAGGCTTCGTGGGAGTGATCTTTCCCCATCAGCACAAACGTCCCTATGACTGTGTCCCGCAGCCATCAGCTCGACCAGCTGCGACGTGGTGTGGAGGTCTTGGTGATCGGCGGGGGGATCACCGGCGCCGGCGTCGCACTGGATGCGGCGAGCCGCGGGTACCGGGTAGGGCTCGTCGAGCAAGCTGACTTCGCTAGCGCCACCAGCAGCCGATCTACCAAACTCGTGCACGGGGGTGTCCGCTACCTCCCGCAGGGCCACCTGGGGTTGGTGTACCAGGCGTTGCGCGAACGCCGTCGCCTGCTACGGCTCGCCCCGCATCTGGTGCGCCCCCTCCCCTTTCTTCTTCCTCTTTATGCTGGGGCACGCCGCCCGCTGGGGCTGCGCCTGCCGTCCTTAGCGCTTCCTTTGGCGCCGCTAGGGGTGCGTGCCGGGCTGATCGTCTACGATCTGTTCGCCCGCGACCCGGGACTGCACCATCGGTCGATCTCCCTCATACAGGTGGCACAACAGGCGGCGGATCTGCGTACCGACCATCTGCGGGCCGCGTTCGTGTACTACGATGCCCGCACGGACGACGTCCGCCTCACACACGCGGTGCTGAGCGCCGCTCGTTCGTACGGCGCGGGGACGGTCAACAATTGTCGCGTGGTGGATCTGGTGCGTCGCGGCGGGCGGGTCGCCGGCGCGCGGGTCGAAGATCGGCTCACCGGCGGCCTCTTCGAGGTGGAGGCCAAATATGTGGTCAACGCGACTGGTGTGTGGGCACAGCGCGTTGCTGCTCTCGACGGACCCGCACCCTTTCAGCTGCGCCACAGCCTCGGGACACACGTCGTGTTGCAGCCGGGTGCTGTACAGACCTCACTGGCGCTGGTAATTCCGGAGACAGATGACGGGCGCATCGCTTTCCTCATCCCGTGGGCCGATCGGTTCGTGCTCGGGACGACCGATGTGCCCTACGGCGGCGACCTGGACGCCCCGGTCGCAAGCGCCGAGGAGGTCACCTATCTGCTCCATCACGCCAACCGCTACCTGCGCCGCCCGCTGGGTCCGGCCGATATCACCTCAGCCTACGCAGGCATCCGGCCACTCGTAGCCGCATCTGACGCCTCTACAGCAGCACTGGCTCGTGACCACCGCGTGGTGGTATCGCGTGGAGGATTAATCAGTATTGTCGGAGGGAAGCTGACGACATATCGCGCCATGGCCGAGGCCACCGTCGATGCGATCGACACGCGCGAGGGAGCGCGCCGGCGATGCGTGACGGCGACGCTGCCGCTGTGGGGCGCCGCCGGCGTGTCGGACATCGAATCGGCTCTGATACACACCGCCCTTGCGGCCGACCAGCGGACGCATCTCTTAGAGAATTACGGTGGCGCGGCGGGTGATCTGCTGGCCCTGATCCACAGCGAGCCTGCTCTTGGCGCAAGGCTCATAGACAGCCTCCCCGTGAGTGGCGCCGAGATCGTCTACGCCTGCCGGGCTGAGATGGCGGTCACGTTGACCGACTGCCTCTTCTTGCGCACGCGGTTAGCCGTGCTCGATCCGGTGGCCACAGACATGGTCGCGCCCACCGTGGCGCAGCTCATGGCCCGAGAACTGGGATGGGACGTGAGCGCCACGGCGCATCAACTAGAGCAGTATGCCAAGCGGCGCGAGCACGAAAGGGCGTGGACGTCTCGCTCAGTTGCCTCCGCCGGATAGGGTTCTAGCTGACGCGCACCGGGAGCGCGGGGTCTAGAACCGCGGTGGAACCGGCTGGAACCCAGGGACCTGAGGCCCCGGGAGTGGGGATGGGCCGAACGGGAGCCCCGGAATCTGCGGGCCTTGATAGGGTCGGAGCGGGTAGTACTCGGGCGGACTGCTCGGGGGACCGAACTGGTTATCCGGTCCCGGCATCAACTGATAGAGCTTGCCATTGTAATAGAACAGGATCACGGGCTGGCAGTCCTGGCTTTGACCCGGAGTCTGCCCCGGGCGGGCGGGTGTGGGGACGGGGATGACTTCTGGTGGCATGGTGAACTGCGCGGGGACGGCGGCCTGAGGAGCTGCGTGTGCAGAGGCCCCGGATAATTGGCCGGCCCGGTACGCGATGCTTCCGAATGCGACGAGCAATACGAATGCTGCAGTCCACCGCCCCATCGGAGTTCCCTCCATGAAATTGAGTCGCGTCCCCTTTCCACTATATCACCGCAGCATTTGCCGCACGCCCCGTGCGCGGGAGGGAGCGTTGACGGTCCCCCGGTCCGTTCATACAATACAAGCATGGCACTCGTATTCTCATTTCCCTGCGGTGGCTGCGGTCGCACCTACAGCGTGTACTATCCAAAGACCCTACTCTATGAGCTGAGCGGGTCCGCCCCGCGCGAGATGGGACGACAGGAAGACGAGGACGACCTCCGCTCCGGAGCCGTCGAGACCGCACGCAAACGAGCGGAGGAGTCAGGGAAGATTTTTGTGGACGCGAGCGAACAGTTAGAGCGCGTCTGCGCGTGCGGCAAGCGGCTTGACTTCAACCTAACCCATCATCCGCGTGTCCCGCAGTCCAAAGAGCTGCAGCAGCGCCGCCAGACGGGGCTGATCCCCTTTCCCACCCCGACCAAAAAGACGTAAGCTCGCGAGAACAGTTGTTCCGAATTGACCGTCGTCTCATCCCGGATCTACGCCCGAACTGCTAGCGGGGATGCTTCCATGATGGGAGGACGGTAGCCCTCCCAGGTCAACCCCGGCCTAACTGGGTACGACCCGCTGGTTTGCGTTTGCCGTCTTCTTCCTCACGCCCTTCTCTCCGTCAGCACGGCCCCTCAAGCGATCAGAGGACCTCACCGCCAGCGCGAGAACCTTGTCAGTGCAGCCGGCACGCCCACACCGTAACCCCGTGGAGGTTCTCCCCGTGAGTCAGCACGATCAGCGTAACCGCTACCGCCTGTCCGCCGACCAGCTCAGGTGGGTGTGTGACCCTCGGACCCTCTCTTTCCAGACCACGGCCGATCTCGCGGGAACCGAGGCAGTCATCGTCGGTCAGGATCGCGCGGTGCGGGCGCTGGACCTGGGGCTCACATTGCGCCAGCCCGGCTACAACATGTACATCGCGGGTCCCGTGGGCACCGGGCGGACGACATACGCACGCAAGAAGGTGTCTGCCGCGGCCGCGACCCGACCTGTACCGCCGGACTGGTGTTACGTCTACAATTTCCAGCAGCCCGACCAGCCGTCTGCCCTGTCGCTGCCATCCGGGTCCGGCGCGAAATTCCGCAAGGACATGGAAGAGTTGATCGACGAGCTCAAGGACGCCATTCGGAAGGTCTTTGCCAGTGACACCTTTGAGACGCGCCGCCGTGAGCTCGTCGCCTCTTTCGAACAGAAGACCACGGAGATCTGGCGTGAGCTGGAGGCCAAAGCGCGGCAACTGGGGTTTGCCATTCAGCGTCTGCCGACCGGGATCGCCACCGTGCCGGTGGGACCGTCCGGGGAGCCCATCAGTGCGGAGCAGTTCAATGTCCTCCCCCCCGAGCAGCAGGAGGAGATTAACCGCCGCGGGCGGACCCTCCAGGAAGAAGTCGCGGAGGCGTTGCGACGAGTTCGGGTCGTGGAACGCGATGCCCGCGATGGACTACGCGAGCTGGAGCAGCGCGTGGTCCGGTCGGCGGCCAGCCATCCTATCGCACGGCTGAAAGACCGCTATGCGGACGACCCCAAAGTGATCGCCTACCTGGACCAAGTCCTCGCCGACGTCGTCGAGCACCTGGACGACTTTAAAGAGCAAGAAGAAACTGCACCGGCGCCGTTTCCTCTGGCGGCGTTCATGCGGCGCGGGGACGTCTTCACCCGGTATCGGGTGAACCTCGTGGTCGACCACAGCACCCTCCACGGCGCGCCCGTCCTGGAGGAGACGAATCCCACCTACTACAATCTCGTGGGCAAAGTGGAGTACCGGGGAGAATTCGGCGCGCTGACGACCGATTTCACGATGATCAAAGCCGGGGCCTTGCCCCAGGCCAACGGGGGATTTTTGATCCTGCAGGTCCGAGACGTGCTGACCAACCCTCTCACGTGGGAGGCTCTCAAGCGGGCGCTCAAGAGCGGAGAGGTGCGCATTGAGAATATTGGCGAACAGCTCGGCTTAGTGCCCACCGCGACATTGCGCCCCGAGCCGATTCCCCTCGACGTGAAGGTCATCCTCATCGGGGCTCCCATGATCTTTCAGCTCTTGTATGGGTTGGATGAAGACTTCCGCAAGCTCTTCAAGATCAAGGCGGAGTTCGACGTGGAAGTCGACCGCACGGAAGATGCCACTCAGGCATACACGGCGGCGATCGCGGCGTTGTGTCACCGGCAACACCTGCGGCCATTTGACCGGACGGGCGTGGCCCGCGTGCTGGAACACAGCGCCCGGCTCGCAGAACATCAGCGGCGGCTCTCCACCCGATTCACCGATGTGACCGAGATCGTCTACGAAGCGACGGCCTGGGCCGAGCGCGCCGGGCACGACGTGGTGACCGCTGCCGACGTCGACAAGGCGGTGGAAGAGAAAGTCTACCGCAGCAACCGCATTGAAGAGCGCCTCCGCCAGATGATTGCCGAAGGGCAGCTTCTGGTTGATCTCGCCGGGATGACGGCCGGCCAGGTGAACGCACTGTCGGTCCTGCAACTCGGCGACTACAGCTTTGGGCATCCCAGCCGGATCACGGCGCGGACGTTTGTGGGCAACCGGGGGGTCGTGAATATCGAACGCGAGACGGAGATGTCTGGGCGCATTCACAGCAAGGGCGTCGCCATCCTGTCCGCGTACCTCGGGGGCAAGTACGCGCAGGACTGGCCGTTGAGCCTGAACGCGTCGCTGACCTTCGAACAAACATACGGCGAGGTGGATGGGGACAGTGCCAGTTCCACGGAGCTGTACGCGCTGTTGTCCGAGTTGGCGGGGGTACCGGTCGATCAAAGCATCGCCGTCACCGGGTCCGTCAACCAAAAAGGTGAGATCCAACCCATCGGCGGTGTCAACGAGAAGATTGAAGGCTACTACGCGGTGTGCAAATCCCTAGGCCTCACGGGACGACAGGGTGTGATGATCCCGGCCCAAAACATCGTCAACACCATGCTGAAGACGGAAGTGGTCGAGGCCGTGCGCGCGGGCAAGTTCCACATCTACGCCGTGCACACGGTGGACGAAGGGGTGGAAATTCTCACCGGGCTCGCGGCGGGGGCCGCTGGTCCCGACGGTGCCTATCCCGAGGGCACGATGAATTTCCTTGTCCGGCGCCGTCTGCGGGAGCTCGCCGAACGACTGCGGCGCTTTGCCCCCAGTGGATCTGCTCGAGCCTCGGAGAGCAAGAACGGCGAGTCCAAGAAAAAGTAGCACACAGGAGGAACCACAGACGAAATGGACCTCGGCCTGCGGGGCCAGACGGCGCTCGTCGCAGCGGCCAGCCGTGGATTGGGCAAAGCGGTCGCGGCGGCATTTGTCGCCGAGGGCGCCCATGTGGCGATCTGCGGGCGAAAGCGCGACACGGTCGAGGCAGCGGCGGCGGAGCTCGGAAGCGACGTACTCGCTATCCTTGCGGATGTCACCAAGGCCGGGGACGTCCAAAATTTCGTCCGTGCGGCTGCCGATCGGTTCGGGCGCATCGATATCTTGGTGAATAATGCGGGAGGCCCACCGGTCGGGGCGTTTGTGGAACTGACCGACGAGCAGTGGTGGCAGGCAATCGGTCTGAATCTGATGAGTGCCGTCCGGTTAACGCGGGAGGTCATCCCCCACATGCGCCGGCAGGGCGGGGGCCGCATTCTCAACATCACCTCGTATGTAGTTAAGCAGCCTCTGCCTAACCTCGTGCTGTCCAATGCCGTCCGCTTGGCCGTCGTCGGATTGGGGAAGACGCTGGCCACGGAACTGGGTCCTGATAACATCCAAGTGAACACCGTCTGTCCGGGGCCCATTGGGACTGAGCGGCTGCACGAGCTGACCCAGACGTTTGCGTCGCGTCAGCACATCTCAGTCCAGGACGCCGAGCGGCGGATGTGGACCGACCAAGTCCCGCTGGGTCGCCTCGGTCGGCCCGAGGAATTCGCGAGCGCCGTTGTCTTCTTAGCTTCCCCCCGCGCCAGCTTCATCACAGGCACCGCTATCCAGATTGATGGAGGACTGGTCAAAGCGGTCCTGTGACCGTCGAGCCTTCGCATCCCTCACCGCGAACGACACCCGTCAACACGACGGATGGGCCAGGACGGTCCTTTCCGACCCGATCGCCCCACGTCGTCCCCGGACCGGATGCGAACTGGCAGCCGGCGAGGACGATTCCCACCTCCGCGTAGGGGGGCCCCAGCCGCGCCAACAACGCCGGACAGTCGACCGGATCCGCGTGGCGGGTTCCCGGGTGAAGCGCCGACTCATTGATGCAGATCAGGATCTGCGCGCCAGGCTTTCCGAGCAACGCGATCGGGCGAATCACGGCGGGGTCGGGTGTCAGAATGCCGTCCAGCAGGCGCCGCCACGGGTAGAAGATCGTGATGTGATCCGCCAAATGCTCCAATCCGGCCGGGAGCGTTTCCGCAGCGGCACGGATGAACCACATATTGCTGACGCCTCCCCGGGAGGGCTTGCGGCCCGCACGAAATGAGACGTCGCGCAATCCGGCGGCGTTGGCATCAATGCCCAGACAGAACCGCTCCGGATGCGCCCGCGCCATGCGGTATGCCCACCGGCCGTCTCCCGTTCCCACATCGATACCGACTTCCCGAAATTTCGATGCCACCTCACGCACTTGCGTTGCGGGGACCGGCGTGCGCATCTTTCCCCGCACCAACTCCACCATGGCCTCCATGACTCCACCTCCCTGCGGAATGGTCGGACCCGCAGAGAGGCGCGGAGGTGCGCGCGCCGCGTACAGAGCGCCTCGAACAACCTCAGTTGGTGGGGAAGAAAGGGAGACTCGCTCCCGAGCAAACCGGGAGCGCGGGGCTAACTTACGAGGATATGATCAACGTCAACCAAAGCGATTCATGTCCATTCCAGTATACAGCAGGAGGGCGGTTTCTCAAGAAACAGGACCCGGCCATACCAGAGCGCTCTTGCGACTGGGTTCACAATTTCTCTCGTCAGCATGATGCCAGCATATACACTGGCCTGATTGCCGATTTGATCGCTATTGCGGTCCCCTCCCTGTGAGAAGAGGGCTCATCTCTGTTGCAAGAGATCGTTACTTCTTCGTTGCACTCCCGCGGGTAAGATTAACCAGGCGTCGAACGTTTCGTGGCAGTCGTAGGAGCCCCTGCTCTCTGTGGTGTGAAGCGCGATGGTCAGCCCGCCCAAGCGATCAGCTCGAGAGTTTCTCGACACACCAGGGCAAGATCGCGTCGAGTTAGCCGGATTGCTGGCCGACATCCGGCGGACGAACCGTCGGTTTGGCGGGTATCCCCTCGTGTTGGGTTACCTCCGCCGTTTTCTTCCGCATCTCCCCTCAGGTCCGATTACAGTTCTTGATGTCGCGACGGCGAGCGCCGATATCCCTCGCGCAATTGCCTCGTGGGCTCACGCCCATCACCTTCCCATCCGCATCGTGGCCCTCGACCTGAGCGAGGACATTCTGGCTCTGGCCCAGCCCGGCATCGCCTCCTATCCGGAAGTGACGCTGCTGCGAGGCAATGCGCTTGCGCTGCCGTTCCCAGATCGGGCGTTCGACGTAGTGACCTGCGGGTTGGCGCTGCACCACTTCACGTTTGAGGACGGAGGCCGCGTCCTGCGGGAGATCGACCGGGTAGCTCGCAGTGGATTTATCGTGAACGATATCGGACGGTCGTGGGGCGCGTATCTCGGCGCCTTCCTGGACACACGCCTGTTTACCCAGAACCGCTTGGCCCGTCACGACGGGCCGCTGTCAGTCCTGCGAGCATTCACTGTTAGCGAGGTGCGCGCCATGGTCGCGGCGGCAGGAGTGAATAACGTTGACATTCGGCGACACCCCTGGTTTCGCATCGCCATCGTCCGCTGGCCCGATGGGCCGTCGGGTGAGAAAGTGCGGCAGACGAGCGGAGCACGCGCAGTGGCCCACGTGCAAGAATGAGCCCGGATGCGGATGTGATCGTAGTAGGCGCGGGGCCGGCCGGCAGCTCAACGGCGGCAGTCCTCGCGGCCCGGGGGGTCCGGGTCCTGCTGCTCGACAGGGCTACGTTCCCGCGCGACAAACCGTGCGGCGACTATTGCAATCCCGGAGCTGTGAGGCTGCTGCGCCAAATCGGATCCTTTTCAACCGTGCCGACGTCTGACGCCGCTCTAATTTCCGGTCTCTCCGTGTACGCGCAAGACGGAAGCCGATTCACCGCCGCATTTCCAGCGGGTCCGGGGTTGCTGGTCCCCCGCCTACGGCTTGATGCCGCGCTGCTGGAGCGGGCCGGGCGTGCGGGCGCGATTGTCCATGAAGGTATGGGTGTGGATGCAGTCCGCATTGGCGCGGAATCCGTGGAGGTGCGGACCGCGTCTGATAACTGGTTGAGCGCGCGGCTGCTTGTTGCCGCCGACGGCGCGCATTCAGCTATTGCCCGGAGCCTTGGGCGCCTGACCGTCCCCGCCAGGGGACGATACACTGTCGGTGCCTACTTCTCCGGCTTCCCGCGCGCGGCTCCTGAGGGGGAACTTCACCTCGGGCCCGATCTGTACTGTGGTGTCGCGCACTTTGGTGGAGGAGTCGCGAACGTCTGCATGGCACTTCCCCGCGAGCGGTGGCGGCGGGGCGGTCCTCAGCAGGTATTCGACGCGGCGCTCGCCTCCTTGCCAGTGCTGGCGGATGCGATGGTGCACGCCCGACGGGAGAGCGCCTTTCGCTGCGCCGGGCCGGTCGGATTCGCCGCGCGAGATGTCGTCGCCGCGCGCGTCCTGCTTATCGGAGATGCCGCGGGGCACCTCGAACCGATCACGGGGCAAGGTATCTTTTTGGCCCTCCACTCGGCGATGCTCGCGGCCGATGTCGCTTCCGATGCGCTGGGCGCCAATGATTTCTCGCCCCGGAGGCTCTCGGTGTATGCGCGGCGCCGGGGGCGAGAGATAGCGGGTAAGGTGCTCGCCTCCCGCCTACTCCAGCGCCTAGCTTTTCATCCGCAGCTCACGCCGCGGCTCGTGCGGCGGCTGAATCGTCGCGCCCAGCTGGCCAGCGATCTGCTCGGTGTCACCGGAGACGTCCTCCCGCCGACCGGCATACTCTCGCCAGCCTATCTGGCACGGCTCCTCCTCTGACAAATGCAGACCCGACACCACGCGGTGATCTGCGCCTCTCCCGACGCTGTCTTCGCCGTTGCGGCGGACGTGGAACGCTGGCCGTCTTTACACCCGGCCTATCGGTGGTGCCGCGTCCTGGAACGCGGGTCCGATCGCCTCGTCTTCGAGATGGCAGGGCTCATTCGGGGCTGGCCGGCGCGGTGGACCGCCGTCCAAGAGCGCTCGCCTGCAGCGCGGCATCTGGCGTTCCGGCACATCAAAGGGATCACGACCGGCATGCGAGTGAATTGGTCTCTGCAGCCCCACCAAGA
>DASWFZ010000273.1:0-5004 GCA_036393975.1 bacterium
TGTCGCGGCCCTTAGTCAACAGCGTCACGGCACCGTGGCGGTTGTGTTTTTCGTAGTGGTAGAAAGCCGCAGCAACCTGGACGACCCCATGGTAGAAGTCTTTGTCGGGACCC
Source organism: bacterium (assembly GCA_036393975.1). Taxonomy (GTDB): domain Bacteria; phylum Sysuimicrobiota; class Sysuimicrobiia; order Sysuimicrobiales; family Kaftiobacteriaceae; genus 13-1-40CM-64-14. The sequence goes on from DASWFZ010000273.1 coordinate 114, forward strand.
GACGTCGCCCTCCACAGACCTTCCAGCAACTCGTGGCACTCAAAGAACAAGCCAGCATTAAAGAGCGCAATCCCGCGCTGAAGATCGCTGCTCGCGCGAGGGCGTCCACTCGTCGTCAGGAAACGTAGAGCCTCGATTAGCCGTGAGGTCTGCTGCCGAAAGTATCTGAGGTAGGGACCATACTGCGGTTTGAGCGTAAAGGTCGCGTCGCGCCGGGTCAGCACCCCTCGGTCCACGAGGTACGCTGCGCCCTGGGGTCCGACGCGCCAGCCTAGCGGGTCTGCAATCTGTGATGCGCGGGTGTGCAAAGCTTTCCACGGAACTCCGAGACGGTCATCCGAAGCGGTCGCACCATAGGCGGCAGCAACCGCTGCCCACGTGGCGCGATCTGGGTGGGCCACGGCTTCCAAGGCAAGGTCAGCGAGCACATGCTTGAGATCGACGTACGACATGCGAGATTCTTCGTAGTTAGGTGAGGCCGAACGTCGCGACCGTCTCCGCGAGGACCGCGGGGTCGGTCGTGGGCGCGGCGCAGGCCATGCCCGCGCAGACATAGGCGGTGGGCTGAGCCGAGTGGGCGATCATCGCGCGGACGACTTCCGGGACGGGGATGGTGGTCTCTCCATCTGAGTGCACCGAGACAATCTTGTCCGGCCGGAACGCCCGCAGCGCCGCTTCACGCAGCGCTCCGGTTTGTGGATGACTCTCCGCTCCGACGATCGTGACATGCGCGGGCTCGTGCAGCAGATCATCGAGTGCGGTGAGCACGGTGGAAGCGAATACACCCTGGAGCGCGAGCGGCGGTGCCTGAGCCTGCAAGAGGCGTTCGGCGATACTCCGGTAACTACTTACTCCGAGGATCCGAGACAAGCGCAGCAGGACAAGGGCGGCCACTCCGTTTGGAGAGGGGGTCGGCGAATCCTGGACCGGTTTGTAGGGTGTGTCGACTCCCGGTGCCGCCGGACCTCGCGGGATATCCAGCAGGCCGGTGTCATCCCAGTAGTCGCGCAACACGACGTCCGTGATCTCCCGAGCCACCTGCACGTAGCGATTGGTGCCCGTGACTTCATAAGCCGACAGGAGCGCGCTAGCGATCTGGACCTGATCGTCCAGCAGCCGCAACTCGCCTGTTGCTCCTGGGCCCAGGACGTGCGCCACCCCTCGATCGGAGCGGTAGCCTTCCTGTATAAACCGTTCGAGCGCTCGCACCGCGACGTCCCGATACTCAGGCGTTCCCAGCACTTCGTAAGCCTGCAAGAATGCCGTAATCGCCATGCCGTTCCAGTTGGCATAGCAGGCCTCGTCGACAAAAGGCGCTGTCCGCCGCTCGCGCGCCGCGAGGAGTTTGCCGCGCCCGCTCCCGATCAGCGTGCGGACATCGGCGACATCTTTGTGGAGCACAGCGGCAATGACGTCGGGGTCGCGATCGATAAACAGGACGTGGCGCGAGGGATCGGTGTGCATCTCGCCGTTTCCGCGAAGGTGGTAGTGCTCGGCGAGGACCGCGAACTCCTCATCGAGGAGTGCCGACTTCGCCTCATCAATCGTCCACGTAAAGTAACTGCCATCGTCGGTCGGGTGGACGTCGGCATCTTGGCTCCCCCAAAATCCGCCGCGTCGATGGTCCATCAGCACCTCCGTCAGGAACGCGGCCGTGTCCATTGCGACCTCTCGCAGCTCGGCGAGCCCGGTGGCCTGATAGGCGAGGACATAATTGGAGAGCAATCCCGCGTTGTCGTAGAGCATCTTCTCAAAGTGGGGAACTCCCCAGTGCGCGTCGGTGGCATAGCGGTGGAAGCCCCCGCCGAGCTGGTCATGGACGCCACCGCGGGCCATCTTTTGGAGGGTGCGGGTCACCATCTGCTGCACCGCCTCCTCGCGCGTGCGCGCAAAATGGCGCACCAGCAGGTCTACAGTCGAGGGGTGCGGGAACTTCGGTGCGCCGCCGAACCCACCGTGAGTCGGGTCGAAGGCTCGGCGGATGCTGTCAATGCCTGCAGCCAGCAGCGTTGGATCCACCGCACCCACGCGGGTCGGAGTCCCTCCGAGAGAGGCGAGCTGGCGTTGCAACTGTCCCGCCACATCATCGACTTCGGCACGGTTGTCGCGGTAATGCTGCACCACGCTGAGCAGCACGCGTCTAAACGACGGCCGCCCGTAGGCATCGACTGGGGGAAAGTAGGTGCCTCCGAAAAAGACCTTGCCCTCGGGGGTCAAAAAGGCCGTCAGCGGCCACCCGCCCTGGCCCGTCAGAGCGCCGACCGCGTGCTGGTAGCGGGCGTCGAGATCCGGCCGCTCGTCTCGGTCGACTTTGATCGCGACGAAATGTGCATTGATGATCTTCGCCACATCGGGATCGTCGTAGCTTTCGTGGTCGAGGACGTGGCACCAGTGGCACCAGACCGCCCCCACGTCGAGTAGGACGGGTTTGTCCTCCTGCTTCGCACGCGCGAAGGCTTCCGCTGACCACGGCAGCCATTGGACGGGTTGGTGCGCTGCAGAACGCAGATACGCGGACGTTTCACGAGCGAGGCGGTTCTCGGTCATTGCGACCCCATGCCCGACCGCCACGGTGCACGTTCAGCCTGTCGAGCGGTTCAGTCTAAGTATATCAGCCCGCCGATTGGGCCTTGTTTGTCTGCTCGACGAAGTTCAGCCGGAGGTTCGCGAGCAGCGTCTCTAGTTCGCGGCGTTCAGCGGCATCCACGCGGGGTCTGAGATGATCGATCAACGCCCCGGTCGCGTCAATCACCAGGCGGGCGTCATCCAACTTGCGTTCTGTTTTCTTTGTCGCCTGATCGGGGAGCAGACCCATCGCCTGCCAGGCGCTGGAGGCGAGCAAGGACACGCACCAGCGCAGCAGGTCGACGGCCTGTAGCGGCACACGCTCCGCATCGTCCCCCGACTCAGCGGCACCCGGTGTCTTCGACTGTGTCTCCTCCATCACGCACACCTCCTGCCAATTGAGTGTACCGCACAGACCTGCTGAGTCGTACCTCTCTACCGCAGGCGGGGGTCAAGGGCTTCTCGCAGTCCGTCTCCTAAGAGGTTGAGAGCCAGCACGGTGAGGAAGATCGCCAGGCCCGGGAAAATCGCCGTCCATGGTGCCGTGCTCAGGTACGGCTGGGCCAGGTTGAGCATCGATCCCCAGGCAGGCGTCGGGGGTTGGGTCCCCAGCCCGAGAAAGGACAAGGTCGCTTCGGCGGTGATGGCTCCGGCCATGTCCAGAGATGCCTGGACGAGCAAGGGAGAGAGACTGTTCGGCAAGAGGTGGCTCCAAAGGATGCGGCCGTCTCCGGCACCCATCGCGCGCGCGGCCTCCACATAGGGTTGCTCCCGTTCGCCTAATGCCTGCGCGCGCGCCAGACGAATGAATCGAGGGGTGAAGACCAATCCGATCGCGATCATGGCCTTCTCCACCCCGGCGCCTAGGATGGCCACGAGCGCCAGCGCCAGGACGAGGAAGGGGAACGAGAGCAGGGCATCCGTCAGCCGCATGACCACGTCGTCCACGCGTCCTCCGTAAAACCCGGAGAGCAAGCCCACGGGTAGCCCGATCACGACGGCGATACTGACCGAGATAACCCCGGCCAGCAGCGCGATGCGTGCGCCGAAGATCACTCGGCTGAATTCATCCCGCCCGAGATCATCGGTGCCCATCGGATGGGCGAAGCTCGGTGGAGCCAGCACTGATCCAAAGTCGGGCTTGATGGGGCTGGCGTGCACGAGCCAGGGTGCCAAAATCGCGGCCGCCGTGATCGTCAACACCACCCACAGGCCGATCAATGCCAGCCGGTTGCGCGCGTACCGGCGGAGGAAATAGCCGACCCCATACCGGCGTACGATATTCTCTCCGCCGCCCGTAATGTTCATCGCCGACGTCGCCCGGGTGCGCGCGCTCATTCGGTCCGAGCCCCCAGCCGGATGCGTGGGTCGAGAACTGCATAGGTAAGGTCTACGGTCAGATTCGTCGCCACGACAGCGAGGGCGGCGAACAGCACCACGCCCTGGACCATCGGGAAGTCGCGGGTGAGGATCGAATCCACCGTCAATCGGCCCAGCCCCGGGACGGAAAAGATGGTCTCCGTGATGACGGCGCCGCCCAGTAAGCCCGACAGCTGCAGTCCCATGATCGTGATGACCGGGATCATCGCGTTCTTCAGGGCATGGCGGGTGACGACGACGGTGTCGGTTAACCCCTTCGCCCGCGCCGTGCGGATGAAGTCACTGCCTAAAACTTCCAGCATGCTGGACCGCAACAACCGCATCACGAGCGCAGCCAGCGCGGTGCCGAGCACAATGGCGGGCATGACCATCAACCGAACGTTGCGGGTGAGATCGATCCAGGGCTCGACGTAGCCTGATGGCGGCAGAAGGTGTCTGTTGACCGCCAGCAGGTAGATCAGCATGATGCCCAGCCAGAAATTGGGAATGGAGACCCCGGCCAGGGCCACGGCCGTTGCGGCGTAATCCACAGGGGTGCGCTGTTTGTACGCGGCCACCACGCCGGCGGGAATGGCGATCGCCCAGGCCACAACGAGTGAGACGACCGCGAGTTCAACAGTGACGGGCAACTTCAAGAGCAACGTGTCCAGCACGGGACGGCCGTCGCGTACCGAGCGGCCGAGATCCCCCTGCAGGAGATGGGTCAGCCAGATAAAGTATCGGATGACCAGCGGACGATCCAGCCCCAGGTCCTTGCGCAATGCCTCCAGCGCCTGTTTGCTCACCTCCTCCCCCAGCATGATGCGCGCCGGATCGCCGGGGATGAGCGCGATCAGCGAAAAGACGATGAGGCTCACAAAGAACAGCACTGGGAGCGTGAGGAGGAGGCGGCGAACGAGGTACCGGCTCACGGCAACAGTGGTGCTGCGGGGGAGGACATCCCGTC
>DASWFZ010000274.1:0-10357 GCA_036393975.1 bacterium
TTTCACGGGGCATTTGGGACGAAGGCAAAAGCCCGGCGCAAGGAACGCCGCGTAAAAGGGGCTTTTATTACGCGGATCCGGGTGCGGGGGCAGACGCGATACGCGGTGCTGACGCGGAGGCGCTGATGGCAGTCGAAGTGGCGACGATCAAGAAGATGCAGGATCTTCAGCGTGAGCTCGCGGCGCTGCGGGCCGAGCTGACGCAGCAAGCTGACTGTGCGCCAACTGTGATCAATCTGCCGACCGCGGGCCGCTGGGAACACGTCCTCAAGCGCAATGAGAAGCGAGTCAAATTCGGACTGTTCAATCTCGCACGATCTGCGCCGAGGTCGGTCATCGTGCCCAACCCGGCAGCCGGATCCGATTGGGCGCAGGCGGTGCCAGCAGGACAACGTTGGCGGATCCAATCGGTACGGGAGACTTTCACCACCAGTGCGCAAGTAGCCACGCGGAATACCAGCCTGCTCATCGACGACGGGATCAATCCGCTCTACCAGGTAGGAAACGGTGGCACGACGCAGCTGGCGAGTCTGACGGTCACCTATCACTATGCTCCAGGGGTCCCCCAATTTGCCAGCTGGATCTCGCAACAGATCTCCCCCTTGCCGGTGGGACTGGTACTGCTCGCGGGACATCGGGTGCTCTCGAGCACCAACAGCATCCAGACGGGGGACACTTTTACGGCGATCGCGATGCTGATCGAGGACGTTTCTCCCGCCGACATGTACTGGTCCAACAAAGCAGAGCAGCAAACCACCATTGCCGGCGTGCCGATTTTTGGAATTCCCGCGGATCCGACAGATCCGTATCTGGACCGCGGGCCCTGGGTATACGGCGGCGACGTCTTTGTCGCAGGAGTGAAGGACGCCATGCAGGTCCTCGCGATCGAGTGGACGCGGCCCTAGATGGGCCAGCTCACCATCACCAAGAAGATCGGCCTCCAGGCAGATGTGTTGTTCGAACAAAACTCAGGGCGCGTGTGGATCTTCGGGCAGTCGCTGGGCCCGGGCCGGCTGACGCTGAAGCAAGAGAGCCCACCGAAGGACATCAACGACGGCTCGAACGTAATCTTTCCCTTCGGCACGTTCGGGGACAGCGGAGAGGGCGTGCACAAAGGCACGTGGTACGCGATCGCCTCGCTCGACGCGACGGTGGTGCTGTGTACGGAAGCGTCCCAATGAAAGGGTGGCTCAGGTGGGTGCGCACGCTGCTGCGATCGCAGGCCGGGATCCTCACCACCTCGTCACAGGCGCCGCCCTTCCAATTTGCCAGAGGGCGCGTCGATACGACAGGACCGACAAAGATCAGTGGCTCGGACTTCACCGTGGCCAAGCTCGGGGTCGGCGATGTCCGGCTGACGTTCGCGACCCCGTTCAACGATGTGCCCGGCGCGGTGGCGATGGGGGAAGGCGCCAACATCATCCTGATGGTGCAGCCGGAAGCTCCGACGACCACCACGGTGCGATTCGTGCGGAACCATATCAACGTCGGGAATGAGGACGGGATCCTGGACTTTATAGCCTTCGGGTAAAAATGCGACTGCTGCTGATCCGGGACACGATGAAGCCCGGGGTGACGCTGGGGCGATTGTACGCCGCGGTGGCGCACACGCTCGAGGATGAGGACCGCCAGCTGGAAAAGTTCCCGGGGGGAAAGATCCCGGGGCAGACAGCGATCCCGCGGGGCGATTATCCCGTGACGATGGAGTTCGCGAGCCACTTCAACCGGACTCTGCCGATGCTGCACGAGGTCCCGAACTTCGACGGGATCTTCATCCACGCCGGCAACACGCCGCAGGACACGGCCGGCTGCCTGCTCGTGGGTACGGACCGGCAGGGAGACGCGATCGTGGACAGCATCACGGCACTCGATGCGGTGGTAGCGATCGTGACGGCCACGATCGCGCGCGGCGAGCCTGTCATCCTCGAGGTGCGCTGATGTTGCAGGGGCTACCGGTCATCGGGCAGCTGGTGGGCGGGCTCATCGACACGCTGAAGAGTGTGGGGATCCTCCGCACGCCGGAGGATGAGCTGAAGGCGCAGCAGGCGATGGCCGCCATTGTACAGGCCCAATGGGCCTCGATCACGGATTTCGTGAAGGCCACGACGCCGGACCCGACGCGGGTCTACATCTGGGTGAACTCGCTGATCGCGCTCGTGCGGCCGGCGGTGACGATCCTGCTCATCACGGACATAATGACGAATCCGGGGCACCGCCTGGACATGACGGACGCGCGGATGTGGCCGGTGCTGTGGTGGTTCTTCGGGGCGGAGTTGCTGAGATTTGTCGGACTCAGGGCGCCGGCAAACGGAGACGCCGCCCCCGCGCCTCGAGGGAGCTCTGCGACACTGGAGGCGGCGGACCGCAAATGAGCTAGAGAATTCCGAGAGGGCCCCGATGTCCGACCGGCGCGCGACGCCTCGAGGCTGGGTTAGGGCGCGGGCCATTGGGGCCCGCCCCATTTTTCGCTGCAAATCCCCTGCAAATCCACGTCGCTCCGATCGAACACCCGTGCGCTAGTTCTTCCCTCTCTCACGAACACCTGATCGGCAGGGGCTCACGGATGAAACCACGAATGACGGGCTAATTCCCACTGGGAGGGGGAAGAGGTTCGGTCGGATCCCCGATGTGGTAGTCCTGCCTCTACTCCAACATTTACGAGAGAACCGCGCTGGAGGCGGGGTTTAGAAGCCGGCCGGGCCAGTCTGCAAATCCCTGCAAATCTACCGACGCCGGGAGCGTCGGATCCTCGCCGCCCAGCCGGTGCCATTGCCGCTGGCACGTGTGCTCATCACGTGACCTCCTCGGCCACCAGGCCGGCGCTCCCGAGCGATCCCAAGGAGGGGACATTCATGTGTGCCGTCACTATCTTCGCTGTCGGCGATCGCGTCGACACCCCGGACGGTCCCGGGGAAATCATCGGCATCGCCACGATGGAGTACATCCCCATCGGCCCCAGAAGCACGGGCATCGGCCATCGTAGCTACATCTGGGGCACGCCCGTCATCGCCGTCGACGGGCCCTATGTCGTCCGCCTCGAGCGGGCCGTCATCCTGAGCGCGGTCCGGCGCCGGCAAAACAAGCTCCACGGCTCCCCACGCGTCCGCGGCTACCTGTTCGATCAGCTGAAACCACGATGATCGGCGATCGCGAAATCCGGCGCATAAAATTGCGCGCCTACAACGCGGCGCACAAGGACCAGCTCGCCACCTCGCAGCGGCCATATAAAATCCGTGGCGAAGAATCCAGTCCTAATGGACAAAAGGACCAGGAAAAACTTACCGAGTCGGACGAAACAGGCTTCTAATCCCCCCGGAGGCAAGCTGGTGCGCGGTCACATCCGCAAACGCGGGAAAGGCTACGCGATTGCGATCTACCTGGGCAAGGACGGGCAGGGCAGGCGTCGATACCATTGGGCCACACGGCCGACGCGCCAGGCCGCGGAGGACTATCTCATCGCCGCCCTGCCCGAAGCGCAAGCCGGCCGCACGCTCACGGAGACACGCCTGTCCGTCGCCGAGTATCTAAACCAATGGCTCGAGGGGGGCCGGACGAACTGGGCGCCTAAGACGGCCTACGGCCACAAGATCCGGATCGCACGGCTCACGGCCATCTTGGGCTCAATCCCACTGCGCCGGCTCACCTCGGGCCAGCTGGTGGAGTACTATCAACGCCGCGCTGCAGACGGACTCGCAGAAAACACGATCGCCGCGGATCACATGACCATGCACGCGGCGCTCGGGGATGCGGTCCGCCGCGGATTGCTCATCCGGAACGTGGCCAAGGGATTCCGGGCCCCGCACTTCAAGCCGCGGCAGATGACCGTCTGGGATACCGAGCTGATCCAGTTGTTCTTGGCGGCCGCGCGCCGGCACAGCCGGCACTGGATGATCTATGAGCTCGAACTCTTCACCGGATTGCGGCAAGGCGAGCTGCTGGCGCTGCGGTGGTCCGACGTCGACTGGATCGAAGGGACGTTGCACATCACGCGCACCGTGGCGTACAGCCGCGAGACGAAGCAAGCGATCTTCGGGATCCCCAAAACACGCAGCGGGCGCCGTGCCGTTCCTCTCGGCGCCCACGTGCTCGCCGACTTGCAAACGTGGAAGACATCGACGGCCGGCACACATCAGGGATTGCTTTTCCCGCGGCGCAAAGACGGCGGACCGCAGCGCGCGGAAGTGATCCAGCACGACTTCCACAAGACGATCGCCGCAGCCAAGCTCCCGCAGATTCGGTTCCACGATCTCCGTCACTGCCACGCGACGCAGCTGCTCACGATGGGCGTCCCGGTCAAAGTGGTGCAGGAACGTCTCGGCCACAGTCGCGCATCCGTGACGCTCGACGTGTATGCGCATGTACTCCCGACCATCCAACGGGAGGCGGCGAGAGCTCTTGAGCAACGACTGCTGGGACGGCAAAAACGGGCCCGCAGAGCACCGAACAGGCCCCCTAAGGCGGCGCAATAGCGCGACGGGGGTCGGATCGCAGGACGGGGTTGTAACGGTTCATACAGGACACGCTAAAAGGAGTTGCCGATGTCCAGAGGCGGCTTTCGAGAGGGTGCAGGGGATCACCGGTCCAAACACGGCCTGATCGCCGAAGCGGCCGGGATCATGCAACTGCAAGCGATGAAACTCTACGCGATCGCGCTGCGTGATGGGAAGTTGCCGACGCGGACTCTCGGTGAGATCTCACGCGCGATGCTGCGGGAAACAATGGCCGCGCGCCGGCGGATCCAGAAAGCACTACACCGGGGGACTAAGAACGGAGGGTCAAGGAGAGTCCGTGAGCGACCCAGAACATGAGTTGGCAGATCATCTGAAGTCCACGATTATCCCAGACGCCATGCGTGACGCTCAAGAGCAAATCGACACCCTCCGCGCCGAGATCCGGCAGCTTCGGAGGATGTTGACTCGTATCAGAAAATGGATGTCATGGCTGGTGGGATGGCCTGGCTTGGAAATGGCGCAACGCATTGTAGGAGATATTGATGACGTCATCAAACCGGGACCCGCAGACGCTTTACCGCCTCCGCCAATGACGCTTGCTTCCGCCGATCGTACCGCGCGGTCGTCTGCACCTGTGCGTGGCCGGCCAGCTGCGACACCTGGTGCAAATCGACGCCGGCATCCAGCAGCGCGGAGACGTAAGACCGGCGCAAATCGTGCGGACTGAACGACGCCACGCCGGCCCAGCTCGCCCGGCGTCGGAGGATCATGTAAATCGCCTGAGCGGTCAGCATGCGATCGGGGGAGATCGCCAGTTCATCGAGCGGGAGGAAGAGGGGACCAGGCGATCCCCCACGCATGTGGATCCACCGCATCACCACGAGGCGGGCATTGGGAGGGATAGGCACCAGACGTTCACGATCGCCCTTCCCCAACACGCGAACCCCAGAAGTGCGCACATCCTCGAGCTGAAGACCGACAGCCTCAGCTCGTCGCAATCCCGCCCCAAACAGCAGCGCGAGCAATGCCGCGTCGCGGGCTCCGCGGTAGGGATCCGGATCCTGCCGGCACGAGGTGAACAATGCCGCGAGCTCCTTCGTCTCGAGAGCGCGGCCGCGGGGCAGCCGGGTGCCGTGGACAGGCGGGACGTCGATCGCACGTTGATAGGTGTCCCCGTCGACGTAGCCCAGGCGCCAACACTCACGGATCACCCCACGCAGGGCAGCGAGGATCCGGTTCGACGTCGACGGGGCGCGGCCGCTGTCGACCAGCAGCTGGCGGACCGCAGAGACATGCTGGTGGCGCAGCTGCGTCCAGGGGAACGTCTCGAGCTCGCGTTCACCGGCGGGAGCGGCCAGGGCATACATCACGACGCGCAAGGACGAGCGCATGACGCGACGGGATCCGGGCGCCAGGCCGGCGAGGTAGGTGGCCACCGGATGCTGATCCGCGGGGAGGATCTCACTCGAGCGGAGGCTCACCAGAGCGGTGGAGGAACCCCCTTCATCGGAGGGCTGGACGCCCTCTCTCCGCTCCACAGTGTTGGAAACCGTCCTTTTCATAACCATCCCACCCCACCCTACAGCCCCCTGACGTCACTTGTGCATGCCGCATGGACGGGAGAGATCCCTCGAGGTAAACTCGCACGTAACGTTACGATATCTGGGAGGCCCCGATGCCGCGTACCATCCACACCCGGCCCTGCCCCACGTGCGGTGCCGCGTGCGAAGTCCGCACCACCGACAAGGGCAAAGGCAAACCCTACTGGCACTGTGATGACTGCATCGTGCAGGTCTTCGTGCGCGGCAAGGTCGGGATCCAGCGCCTCGAGGATCTTCTCCACGGCCGCGTGGGGCAGGCCGGCGGGGAGGATCCGTTTGACTGAGCAGGAACGCACCCCCGCGGGGAGGTAGATGCCCCGCGTACTCTGCCCATCCTGCGGCGTCGACGCCCCAGACGGCCGCTGCCCGCTGTGCGGGGCGACCACCGACGGGCACACCTGGAGGCCAGGCACCATGCCGGAGCTCAAACCGAAGCGGGAGGACTACATCGTCTGTCCCACGTGCACCGCGGAAGGGAACCCGGTCTTGATCCACATCTCCCACATCAAGCACGTCCCGGCTAAAGAGGCCGATTTCTTTGGCGAGAGTCAGGAGGCGCACGACGAATGTCCAAAGGGACACGTTCTCCCGAAGAGTCCAGCCCCGGCGCCGGCAGCGACGTAAACCCCGACGCCGCCCGGGCTCGCCGCGCGCTCGACCGGCCCCGGCATCCGCCGGCGTCCCGGCGCCACACGGCCGCGCCTCCACCCGGCGCGTCAGTAGCGGGGGCGCCCTCCCCAGAAGAGATCGCCGCGGTGGCACAGGCGGCCAAAGACGCCGGCGCGCCGATCGCGCGCTTCTGGAACCGGATTGCCCGGGCCCGGCGCTGGTCGAAGATGACCGCAGATGATGCCGCTGATCTGGGCGCCGCCTCGCTCGCGATCGAAGCCAAACGCGGGGTCGGGCCATCAACGTTCTTCCAACGATTCCCCGAGCTGCTGCTCGCCGGTATGTTCCTGCCCTTCATCGTGGACGCGGCGAAGACCGAGCTGCGGCGCCTGCGCACACGACGCGAGACCGCAGCGGAGAAGAAACCCACCGCGGCCGCGCCGGCTCAACCGGCACCGCCACCACCACCCACGGAGAAAAGGCCGGCCTACGAGGGCAAAGATCTCGGCTGAACGCCGAGCTCGACGTCGCGCCATCCCACCCGGCGATCGTAGAGATCCAAAAAGCGGTAGTGATGCGGGGGGAGCGTCTGCAATCCGCCGGCAAACTCCTTGCCGGCCACTTCGGCGATGTACTCCACGTGCGCGGGCTCGTTCATCGTGAAGCAGTAGATCTCATACGCCTGGCTGCGGACCGCGATGTGCACCGCGGCCGGGTAGCGGCTGATGGTGAGATAGTCGACGGGCCGCTCCGGGGCCGGCGGGCCGGGCGCGTGGCGGCCGTAGTTGACGATGTCGAAGAACTCCGGGGAGATCCGCCCGGGCCCGCAGAAGCGATCGACCTCCTCCACCACAAATAGGCAGTCCCCCAGCTCCCACGCCAGCGCGCACAATCTCGGGAACTCCTGCTCGAGGGCCGTATTGAAATACGCGATCCGCCAGCGTCCCTGCGTCTGACCGAGGTACTCCACCAGCTGCTCGAGGGAGCCGATCTCCACCGCGCCGGTATAGTGCACGCGGGGATCCGGATTTCCGTGCTCGCGGTGCGGATCCACGATCAAGACGCGGGGATAGGACTGCATCAGCTGGCGGGAGAGCGTTGACTTGCCGCTGCCGCGCAGGCCGAAGATGCATGCGTTTTGCCCGGGACGGCGGACGACCTCGGTCATGCCGGCGCTTCAGGCAGAGGTGGGTGAGGCCGGCGGGCGTGGAACTTGCGGATGCGTTCCGCTTCCGCGGGCGACAACAAACGCCGGCCGATCGAATCGCGGACCGGGTCGATGGCCAAGCGTTCGAGGTCGGCCCAGATCGTTTCGCGGCTGACCCCGAGCTCGCGGGCGAGGGTTCCGGTGGTGATCCACACATGCGGCATGCGGCATGCGGTATTCACGTCGGCCCCTCGCGACTCCTACCGTGAGAACAAATCGACCTAGACCTGGGAGGTCTCACACGATGCATGGATTCCCGAAGAGTTGGGCCGCCGCAGCCGGCAGCGCCGCGTTCGTCGTGCTGGTGATCGTCGCGCTCAACCGGCTGGCCAAGGTGCCCGCCGTCGGGCAGCTCCTCGCCTCACTGGAGGGCTGATCCCCGATGTCACACACCGTCTACCACACGCTTGATAATCGCGTGCTGGGCATCACCGCCACCCCGGATCCCGAATTCGAGTTGGCCCACCGTCTCGCCGGTACCACCGTCAAGTCTTTCAGCACCAACGAATTTGACGATGCCGATCCCGCACGCACCAGCGAAAATGTGCGCCGCGCAGTCGAAAGCGGCCGCGTGCAGGATGGCCGCGTCGTCACGCACGTCATGGTGCCGGGCGGGCCCGCGGGCGGAGTGGATCTCGAGAGTGCGGTCGCCCGGGCGCTCGAGAAGCTGATCGCCCAGGGCAAGATCGCGGTGGTCGCGCAGGCGCCGGCGGACAAACCGGCAGCCGCGCCCACGGCACCCACAGGGGTGAGCTGACATGCCATTGCCTGCTGCGCTTCGACCGTATCTGCAGACCCCAATCATCCGGGCGATCGCCGCCACCGAGCTCGGGACGCCCATCCGGGTGCCCGTGCCGTTCGGAGGCACGCTCGCGCGCATCCTCATCCGTCTGACGGGCACGCTGACTGTCACCGTCGCCGCCGCGACTTCCGTGAACGAGGACGCACCCTATGGCCTGATCCGCGACTGCCAGGTGGTGGTGAACGGCGGGAAGACGATCCGCGCGCATCCCGCACGCTTCGTGCAGCGGTGGAATCAGATCCAGCTGGGCACAGGGAAGCGCGTCACCGCACCGTCGGGCTCGGTGGGATCCACCGCCTTCGTGGCGGAGTGGGAGATCGACTTCAGCCAGTACGATCTGAAAGGGCTGGAGCACTACTTCGTGCAGGACACGCGTGTGACGACCGGGCTGGACCTGATCTTCCAAGTCGGCGATGCGAACGATATCGCCCTCGCCGGGGGCGCCACGCTGGCGCTGTCGGCCCTGCAGCTGTCCATTCAGCCCGAAGAGATCGCCGGCCTCGGCGGGTACGCGAGCGAGATGCAGTTCCAGCGCCTGCCGCGCGTCATCAGCTCCGTCGGCCACCTGGTCATCAACGACCTGCCGGCGCTCGGAGAGATCTACCGCGCCTTCGTGCTGCACACCACGAGCCACGCCACGATCACCGATCCCATCCGCCAGCCCGGGGATGACACGATCATCGGCGACGTGACGCTGCGCGGTGGGGTGCGCACGCACTACAGCGCCACGCCGTGGGAGCAGATCCGCGCGGACAACAAGGGGATTTTCGGAATCGAGACGATGTTCGCCGGCTGGGCGGTCCTCGACTTTGCCCGCCTGCACGATCTCACGCAGCTGCTCCGGACCCGGTCCACGCGCCAGCTGACGCTCGACCTCAACATCGCCGCTGCGCCGGCGAACGCCAACCTCGAGATCTATCCGATCGCCACCCGTCTGCTCGTCGGGTAATCCCCGATGAAGCAGCACTGGTGGTGGCTCGCCGCGATCGCCGTGGCCCTCTGGTGGCTCCCGCGCCGGGGGGCCGCGGCCGATGGCGCTGGCGCTGATCCGATCACCGGAGGAGATCCCCACGTGCAGGTGAGAGTGGCCGTCATTCCCCCAGAGATCCGGCAGCGTGCCGGATCCGGAGGCTATCTCTGATGAAATCGTGGGTCAACTGGGCCGTCGCCGCGGTCCTCGTGTACCTGGTCCTGCAGACCTCAGGCAACAGGACGCAAGCTCGGCGTGCGCCATCCCCGACATCGCGAGAGGCGACCGCCACCACAGGGCCGGGCGGGACGCGCATCGCGATCGGTGGCAGTTCCTACACCAACGTGCCCGGCGTGGGGACGAGCATCTCACTCGATCCCGCGCTCCTCGGACTCAATCCCTCGGCGCCGCAGTCGCCCCCGGATTACAGCCGGGCCACGATCGCGGCGCCCACACTCAGCGTCGACTACATCCCCGAGGCGATGATGGATCCGCCTCTGGTCATCGTCGCCCCCGCAGCCGATCCGCTGCTGGCCTGATCCTCATGGCCTTCGGACGACTCTTCCGGTGGACGCAAGCCCGGATCCCGGCATCAGAGCTGGGCCCGGCTCGCGGTGCGTTTCCTGCCGAGCTCACGGGCCCGCGGTATCTCAACGACGTCGACCGCGAGGATCACCTGGCCACAGAGCAGCGGCCGGCGCCGCCGACGTCGACGGG
>DASWFZ010000275.1:0-7566 GCA_036393975.1 bacterium
GCATCCAGGCCATTGTCGACCATCCACGGGTTGAGGGGGCTGGGCGGGATGCTTGCGGCTAGGGCGACCGCTGCCAGCGTCTGCACGAAGGTGGCCGGGATCAATGTCTCGTCGTGGCCGCCATAGAAGATCTCAACGTGCTCATCGTCAATCAGGCTCAGCGTCCCGGGTGTCCCCAGTGGTGGCGCCACAGCCAGCCCCGGGACGGCGAGGCCGAGCAGGACGGTAGCCAGAACGCGACGCGCCATGTAAGTCTCCGATCCATACGGTCCTGCCCCGGGGGGCTCGCGCGGGGGTGAAGTTAGGCGGGGAGAAGAGAGGTCAACTGTCCGTGCAGCATACCATGCTATCAATAAATTGTCAATAATACCGAGGGCTGGTCGCGTGCTGGACCCGAGGCCAAGTCGTTCTTCCTAGCCGAACCGCGGCCAGCGAGAATGCCGTCGGGGAGGCGCAAACGGCCTCCCCGACGTAGGATGATGTGTTGGAGGTTTATCGTGCGAAGACGGCGATGCCTTGCGGGACGGGCACGAATACGCGATTATTCCCAGAGTCCGCGGCGACTGAATGGGCATTGGGGCCGGTGGGGATGTTGGCGATCCACTGGTTGGTCGCCGCGTCGATGACCCCCAAGACGGGAGTCGCCGTGCCCCCTTTCATCCCGGTGGAGGTCATGGATCGTGACGCCAGGTAGTAGCGGTTGTCCCCGGGGTTGTACCAGACCTGGTCTGATCCGCCGACCTGGGTGATCGTCGCCACGATGAATCCGTCCGTCGCGTCCATGACGAGCGTTTGGGCGTGCGCGCCTTCCGCGATCGCATCACCGCTGCAGCCTAACAGCAAATGCTGCTGGGGCCCGAGAGTCAGCCCCGCCGGCATGCAGTCCTTGACGGCGTAGATGGCGGCGAGCTTCATCGTCTTGGGGTCAATCCGATCGATTTCCCCTCCCGGGTTCGCCTTGGTGGAGGGGACTGCCTGATAAAACATATCGTTGGCCGGATTCCAGACCGGTTGCTCGAGGCCGTTCGTCGCTTGAGGGTACGCGATCTTCCCGACAACAGTTCGCGTCGTGGTGGAGATAAACGTGAGGAACGGAGGGTCATCCGCATCGTTGGCAATCAGAATGAGATGGTCTTGCGGATCGTAGGCGAGTTCATCGGCGCGGTTCTCGCCGCCCGTCGAGATGGTGGCCATCACTTCACCGGAGGCCGCATCGACAACCTTTACCAAGCTGTGCGCATCGCCGACCCATAGCTGATGATCCTCAGGCACGAGGAGGACTCCATCGGGCCCGGACGTGTCGGGGTTTCCCGTAAACCCTTGGAACTTGCCCGCGGCGAGCATCGTCAGGTAGGCATTGCTCGTGGTATCGATGACATCGATTCCTTTGTTGGTGCGGTCCGCCACGTAGTAGCGGTGAGCAGATGAGTCAACCCACCCGATGTCATAGCTAAAATTGCCCGTGGGAGGGGGCACATTCGGGAGCGAGATTACCGTCAGCCGCGTGTAGGCCTGGCTGCGGGCTGTGAGGGTCATCGTGGACAACGCCACTACTAGACACACTGACCAGATCAGCAGGGCCTTCACTTTCATGGTACCGCCTCCTTTACCCGCGATTTCTGGTGGACTTGGTCAACCCCATGCTAGACGACGGTGGATCCTAGAACGTCCCGTCGATTCTTCACCTCCGTTCGCATGCCGGACCTAGGGGGAATTCCAAGCGGAGAGTTCCACTGGGGGGTGTGAACACCTCTCCGAAGCGACACGGGTCAGTGGCGCTTGACGGGCTGAGGCGATTTACAGGCGCTGTGAGTCCTGCAGCAGGCCGACGAAAAGGCGAGGAGGCCGGCTCCTCCCCCAGAAGATCACGGCCTCCGTAATCCAAATACCAGGCGGTTCTCACTAATGACCTCACGCATTGCTGCAACCCCCAGCGTGCGGAGCTCCGTGTGCGCACGCTCCACCTGGTCGGGGGTGAACCCGGCTGCCGCGAGCTGGTGCTCGGCGGCTGCGCTGTTGCGATTGGCGAGGCGCGCGCGGAGCAGTGTCTGGGCCGCAGCGCTGGCCGATTGAGCCAACCGGGCGGCATGACGGGCCAACCGTGCGCGTGGCTCGCGGCGGAACAGCCGGTCCTCAG
The DNA here is from genome assembly GCA_036393975.1 of bacterium. Taxonomy (GTDB): domain Bacteria; phylum Sysuimicrobiota; class Sysuimicrobiia; order Sysuimicrobiales; family Kaftiobacteriaceae; genus 13-1-40CM-64-14. Next base: position 2,138 of record DASWFZ010000275.1, read on the forward strand.
GATTGGCGCTGAGATCGTCCAGCAGGGCCTCGACCTCGCCGATCTCCGCCGCTTCCGCCTCGGCTTCGTGGCGACGAGCCCAGCGCAGAGCATCATACGCCTGCTGCAGGGCCCCGCGCGCCACCCAATGTCGCAAGGGCCCGCGCGCCGGATCGTACGTCCTCAGTGCCTGAACGACGCCCAGCCAGATCTCTTGGCGGAGGTCGTCTCTCTCCATATGGGGCGGGACGACGACCCGTTCAGCGACGGCATTGACGAGCGGCGTGGCCCAGGCGACGAGGCCCGGATCCGAGCGATCGACCGGATCGGTGGATACGCCCGAGAGTGATAACACCAAGCGGATGGTGGTAGCCATCGGGGTCGGACGGTGCTTATCAAGGTGCTCTGGCACGATACCCTCCCGCGGGAGGGCGGCCGCGGGCTGCCCCAGGAGTCGGGGCGAGCCGCAGCACGCCCCGGATCATGGTGGACAGCCCTACAAAGGGGGAGGAGGGGTCTCCTCATCCGCCATCCTAGCATAACGATCAGTAAATTATCAACTCATAGGGAGGATGAGGTCGGGTAGGTCGAGACACACGGGCCGCCCGCGTAGAAATGCGGACGGCCCGCGCCTCGGTGGACTTGTACTACGAGCGGACCGTGAAGATGACTGTCAGGTTGGGGGACGGCGTGCCGATGATCGTCAGGGACAGCCGCGGTCCTTCGTCTTCACTCCTGACCGTAATGCTGGTGACGGTGCCGACGGGAACGATGGCCACGGTCGGGACGATGGGGACGAGGTAGAAGATGTGGCCCCGCAGCTTCGCGCCGGCCGGCGTCGTGAGCCTCACCAACTGCCCGGGCGGGATCTTCGCCTCCGGGGAGGCGAACGCCAAGAACGTCCCCCGGTTGTCCCGCAAAACGAACAACGCGTAGCAGCGGCCCGGCTGGACGACCACCGTGCCGACGACCAGCACCCTTGAGGGGCAGAACTGTTGGCCCGGTGCGTAGGTCACCGTGCGCTGCTTGTTCGCAGGTGCGGCGAGTCCCGCCGATGTGAGGGCCAGCACAAAGAGGCTCATTGCGGCGATCATGCGGATCCTTCGCATTTGATCCTACCTCCTCCTGAGCAGATTGACGTTTCTGTCGTTCTATACGATATCGGTCGTGTCTGGGTTCCGTCGAATTCGCCACGTTCACGATCGTACGAATCCAAGACCCGCACCCCAGGCCCCAGGACCCTCTCGAAACGATTCCCGCACGATGGGCCGTTTCCCCGCCGCCATTGGGGAACTTCTAGCGCAGATCACCCGGTGGGTCAGCGCGCGGCGGCCCAGACAGGCCAGGAGTGCCCTTTTCAAGCAACTCACGATACCAATCGACCCGATCCCTGTAGCAAAGGACGGTGGCCGGATCCGAGAAGATCTCGTCGAGAGTCCGGCCGAGTGAGGCGGTCAGGAAGACCGGGCTGAGCGGGTCGCGACCATCGAGCAGCGCGTCCACGGCACTTGCAGTATCCGAGACTCGCAGCGTCCGGTCTGCATCCGTCATGAGTTCGACTACTGACTGGAACGGTGGGTCTCCGATGCGTTCACGGATCCGAGTCCGCCTCATACCGCGCGTTCCCCCGAGGCCCTCGACTTCCGCGCGAGGTGCGCCAGAGAAGACAGTGTGCACTCCGCCCACCAGGAGGCTGAGTTCGGCGTTCTTGACCAGACTCAGCAGTGTGCGCCCGTGCGCCGTGGCCACAAGTTGCACGCCGCGCTCTGCGATCGACGCGACCGCCGCCGCGTCCTCCTGAGTGCTGATCTCGTCGATCACAATGAGATCTGGCGAGTGATTCTGGACGGCCTCCAGCAACAGGCGGTACTGGTCAGCCCGGTTGGGGACCTGGATGCGGCGGGCGCTCCCGATCGCCGGATGCGGGATGTTGCCGTCGCCGCCGATTTCGTTACTGGTGTCCACGACGATCACACGGCGGCGAAGGTCAACCGAGGCGACCCGAGCCACATCCCGCTGGAGCGTCGTTTTGCCGCTGCCCGGGGGCCCGAGGATGAGCAGGTTGTCCTGGCGCAGAAGCCACGGGCGGAGCGGCTCGGCCGCCCCCGGGAGGTGGCGGCCAATGCGGATGGTGACACCGACGAGGTCTTGGTAGCGGTTGCGGATCGCGCTGATCCGGTGCAGGGTGCCCTCTACCCCGACCCGGTTGTCGGCACGGAACGCGCCCACCCGCTGGACGACGTATTCAAGATCCTCCACGCCCACCACATGGGACTGTACGAGGATGTCGCTTGGCAGCCGAAGCTGCACCGGGCGGCCCAGGTCCAGGACCACTTCGGTCAACCGATCGCGAAGCGGAGGGCCGATGAGCCGGCGCACCGTGTCCGGCAGATAGGTCATCAGGATGTCGAGCTCGCCGGCGGCCGGATGAGATGTGCTCATGGAGGAATCCTCATGGATCGTCCGGTCAGCCGCGGTTCCCTCGCCCGTCAAATACTACCTAGATTGTAGGTATTACATAGCCTGTCAAAGTACCGTATGCTAGAGAGCAATCGACGTCGTCGGGTCACGGAGGGCATCGATGCCAACACGCCGGATTCGGACGGCGGGTGCGCGGGCGCCCGTCGCGCTCAAGGTCCCCTCGTTCCGTGAAGAGGAGTTGACCCCATTAGGGGGAGGACGAGTCGGTCGACCTCCCAATCTGCCTGAGCTTGTGCTCTTCGGGACCGGCCGCCTGATGCTCAACGTCGCTGCCGTAGGCCTGCTGAGTCCGAAGAAGCCCGTCCGCTCTATCCGCTTGTATTTGGCGGAGAAGGACTCCCACCGATATCTGGTTATCCAGCCGGCGCCGGACTCGGCGGCGGATGCGATTCACATCTATCCCTCCGGGCGTCACTACAAGCGTCGTTGGCCCGCCGTTGTTCTAGCGTGGGCTAACGTGGCGTTGCGCAAAGTTGGCCTGGTCGAGCGCGCCCGGTTTGTGGGGATCCACGACCAGAAGCGCAACTGGCTCGTGTTCGATCTGAGTCGCCCCCGCGCTTTCCGAGATGAGGAGGGACCAGACCCGATGCGGGAAGCGATCGATGTCTGGCTCCAGTCCGCTAAGCGCAAGCGCACGATCGACCTCCGTGAAGCGTTGAAGGAAATCCAAGATGCTTGGGTGCGTTCGGCGGCGACCCACCATCCCCCCCGCGGCCCGTTCCCCTTTGACCGACCTACTCGGCTTGGGGCATACGTCCGCAAATATGCTGCCCGCTATGCGCAGATGGGCGTGAAGCTGGCAGGAGCCGGGACCCGACCGCCCATTGTTCTTGACTAGCGCCCTGTGCGCAGCGCGCATAGGATGTCCCACCACCTCGCGACAGGAAGATCCCGCACAGGACAGGGTACGGCACCATCGTCTCTTGACCGTCACAAGGCAGCGCGTTGTAAGCGACGCTTCGCCGGGAGTCAGCAGCACGATGGAACCATAGCTGGCAAGGACTTCGCGCCAATCGGGGAAAGCCAGTCGTTGAGCCGGACTAGCGAGTAACCGGGCGGAGGTACGGAGTGGTGTCTGAGACTCAGCCTGTGGTGCCGCCCTCCCTCGTCGCGCAACGGCGGGCCCTGCGGGAGGTCGGAGTGCTCTTTTTTCAGCTAGGCTGGATCGCCTTTGGCGGTCCCGCCGCGCACATCGCGCTCATGCGGCGGGAGGTCGTCATACGGCGGAAGTGGCTCACCGAACAGCAGTTCCTCGATCTTCTGGGTGCGAGCAACCTCATTCCTGGTCCGACCTCGACGGAGTTGGCCATCTACCTCGGTTACGCGCGGGCGGGTCGCCTCGGGTTGGTCCTCGCGGGCGCCCTTTTCATCCTGCCCGCGATGCTCCTTGTTCTGTCGTTGGCGTGGGCATATGGGCGCTACGGCTCCACGCCGCAGGTCGGCGCGATTTTGTACGGGATTAAGCCCGTCATCATAGCCGTGATCGTCCAGGCGATCTACGCTCTCCTGCCCACGGCCGTGAAGACGTGGGGGCTTGGATTGGTGGTCGTGCTGTCTGCGGCGCTGTACCTGCTCGGATTCAACCCTCTCATCCCGTTGTTTGGGCTGTCGATTTTGGTCATGCTCGCGGAGAATCGCGCGAGGCTCGCTCGTACTGCTGGCAAGGGGCGGATGGTGTTGGCGGCTCCTCTGACTGCCGCCGCAGCGCCGGTTGCGGTCGGCGCGGTAGGGTTCAGCCTTGTGGTCTTGTTTCTCACCTTCTTGAAGATTGGCGCCACCCTGTATGGGAGTGGCTATGTGCTCCTTGCGTTCCTCCGCGACGACTTCGTGCACAGGCTCGGTTGGCTCACAGATCGCCAACTCCTCGACGCGATTGCTGTCGGCCAGTTCACCCCCGGGCCCGTCTTCACCACGGCTACATTCATCGGGTACCTTACCGGCGGCTGGCTGGGGGGGATCGTCGCCACGGTGGCCATCTTCCTGCCCGCGTTCATCTTTGCGGCAGCAGTCTATCCCTTTGTGCCGCGCCTGCGAGCGTTGCCGTGGGCGGCGACCTTTTTGGATGGGGCAAATGCCGCCGCGCTCGGCCTCATGGTGGCAGTGGCGTGGCAACTAGCGCGGAGCAGTATTATTGATCCGGTCACCGCCATCCTAGCGCTGATCTCGGCGGTGCTGCTGATTCGGTCCCAGGTGAACTCTGCGTGGTTGGTGCTCGGCGGCGCCGTGGTCGGTCTTGTTGTCAGACTCGCGCTGGGGTAAGTCGCAGAGCGTGTAGCTGCAGGACCCACGGTGCCCGTTCGCCCGCATGAAAGATGTGGGGCCGGTGCAGTTGCATCCGGCCCCACAAGTACAAGACTGCCAAACGCGCTACGGGCGGACAGCTTCCGATTGATCGTCTCCTAGTTCGGAGGGTCTTACCGCTGCCTGGGTCGCGTACATTACGGCGCGGTACGCGTTGACCCGGCCGAAACCATATTGAGCGTTCCGCCAAGGCAGTCCGACATGATCGGCGGACCGCTTCAGGATTTCCACGATCTGCGCGGCGTGCCTGGATCCCCCGGTCGCTGAAACCACGAGTGCCGCAACACCGCTGACATGAGCTGCCGACATGCTGGTGCCCCACATAGTGACGCTGCGCTGAACGAGCCCGATGCGCCCAGTCGTCGGATTTACTGCAAACCGACAGGGCCAGTTTAAAGGATGCCCGGTCGGAAGTCCTTTGATCGGATGGTACCAGAAGGTACTGCACGATGACAGGATCGGGTCTGGGGGAATCAGTCTCGCCGGATTGCCCAAACACCTGCCCCCCTTGATGGGGTCAAAGTCCACACAGGTACCACCCGGTGCGGCCAAGGTGACAATTTCCCGGCCATAGTCCGAGTACGCTGCCAACGCGTCGGGATTCACTCCGAACACTGGGCCAGTGGCGGAGACGCCCACGACGTGGTTCAGCATGGCGGGGAGCCGGA